>DFJS01000029.1 GCA_002373165.1 Ruminococcus sp. UBA3665 | reverse complement strand
TGGCTGAACATATGCTGATTCTGGGCGTACAGAAGCCCGACGGCGATACAAAATATGTCTGCGCAGCATTCCCGTCTGCCTGCGGCAAAACTAACCTGGCAATGCTGATTCCGCCGGAAGTTTATACCAAGAAGGGCTATAAAGTATTTACCGTCGGCGACGATATCGCATGGCTCAAGCCCGGCAAGGACGGCAGACTGTATGCTATCAACCCTGAAAACGGCTTCTTCGGCGTGGCTCCGGGTACTAACGAAAAATCTAATTTCAACGCTCTGGCCGCTACTAAGAAAAATGCAATCTTCACCAACGTTGCCCTCAATAATGATGACAATACTGTATGGTGGGAAAAACTCACAAAAGAACCCCCGATCAATGCTACCGAATGGACTGGCAACAAGGTAAACGGTGTGGAATATACTAACGAAGTCGACGAAAAAACCGGCAAGAAGAAGACTCTGGCACATCCGAACTCCAGATTTACTGCTCCGGCAGAAAACTGCCCGTGCCTGTCTCCGGAATTCAATAATCCTGACGGCGTTCCGATTTCTGCTATTATATTCGGCGGCAGACGTGCTTCCACCACTCCGCTGGTATATCAGTCTTTTGACTGGACTCACGGTACTTATATGGGCTCTGCCGTATCTTCTGAAACAACGGCAGCTGCTACCGGTGCAGTCGGCGTGCTCCGTCATGACCCGATGGCTATGAAGCCCTTTATCGGCTACAATGTAGGCGACTACTGGGCACACTGGCTCGAAATGGGCGAAGTGCTCGGCGATAAAGCTCCTAAGATCTTCAACGTTAACTGGTTCAAGCAGGACGAAAACGGCAACTTCATCTGGCCGGGCTTCGGCGATAACATGAGAGTGCTCGACTGGATTCTCAAGAGATGCGAAGACGCTGTGGATGCTGATGAAACTGCCATCGGCTATCTGCCTAAGAAGGGCGATATCAACACAGAAGGCATTGAAGACGAAGTAACTCCTGAAATCATGGACAAGCTGCTGGATGTAGATGCTGACCTCTGGAAGAAAGAAATTGCAGAAATGCGCAGATACTATGATGAGGACATCGCTGCCAAGGGCGGACGTGTACCGCAGGCTCTGAGAGACGTTCTCGACAAGATTGAAGCAAATCTGAACAAGTAATTTTTTACAAAAAAAGCTCTGCTCCGGCAGGGCTTTTTTGTATGGCAGGAAAATTTTCTGTAAATATTCTGTGAAAAAGATTGTTTCTATTTTTCTTTTATGTTATAATTAAAACAGCAAATAAATCACGAAAGGAAGTCTTGTATGAAATTCAGAAAATTAACCGCTGTTCTGTCCGCTCTGTGTATGATGTGCGCTGTTGTGCCTGTTCTGCCGGAGCACATTCAGGAAACAGTATCAATCACAGCAAGCGCAAATTTATTAATAGAAGAAGAGTTTACAGAGGGCACTTATGAAAATATGAGATATCGTAAATTTGCAGATTATATCGAAATTTGTGATTTAGTTGATGAAGAAGTAACTGAAATCAATATTCCGGCTGAGATTGACGGTCTGCCTGTGAAAAAAATTGGGTATCTCTTCGGAAATTTAACAACTGTTCATATTCCGGAAAGTGTAACAGAGATTGTAGACCATGCTTTTACTAATACACCGTGGCTGGAAGCACAAAAGAAAGAAAGTCCGCTTGTGACTGTAAATAATATTCTGATTGACGGTACTGCGTGTACAGGAGATGTCATCATTCCGGATAATGTAACCAAAATTGCGCCATGTGCATTTGAATATTGTGAAAATATCACCAGTGTTTTCATTCCCGAAGGCGTGACAAGCATTGGATTCAATGCATTTGAGGGCTGTTCTTCCCTGACTTCGGTCACCATCCCTGAAAGTGTGAAACATATCGGAAATCGTGCATTCGGAGGTGAGATGTTTTCTAATACACCCTGGCTAGAAGAAAAGAAAAAGGAAAATCCGCTTGTGATTGTAAGCGATATTGTAATTGATGGCACTGGCTGTACAGGAGATGTTGTGATTCCCGAAGGAGTGACAGCGATTTCCGGAGATGCATTCAGAGGATGTACAGAAATGACATCTGTTGCCATTCCGGACAGTGTGACGGAAATCGGCGAAATGGCATTTTCTGACTGTTCTGCTCTGACTGAGATTGTGATTCCGGACGGAGTCACTGTCATTGAAGGATTTACCTTTCAGGAATGCAAAGGTCTAACATCTGTTACCATTCCGGACAGCGTGAAAAGCATTAATTCAGGGGCATTTTTAGATTGTTCCGCCCTGACTTCTGTTGAACTTCCGGAAAACACCACAAGAATTGGATTTGAAGCGTTTTCCAGTTCCGGACTGACTTCAATCGTGATTCCGGAGAATGTAACGATTATCAGGGATGGTGCTTTTTCAGGGTGTTCTGATTTAATGTCTGTTACAATCAAAAATCCAGATTGTATTATTGAAGATGAAGGCGGATTTACAATTTCAAACGAATGGAACGGAGAGACACAACAAGATAATTTCAATGGCACAATCTACGGCTATGCAAACTCTACTGCTCAGGCATACGCTGAAACATACGGATATAATTTTGAATCGCTTGACACGGCCGAAGAAATCAAGCCCGGCGATGCCGACGGCAGCGGCACAGTTAATATTCTGGATGTGATCACTGTCAATAAAGCCGTTATGGGAAAAGATTCCCTGTCGGATTCCCAGCTGAAAGCAGTGGATTTTAATCAGAATCAAAAACCCGATTCCGAAGAAGCTCTCACTATCCTGAAATATATTGTCGGACTGGTGACAGGCTTTACACAGTAAAATGCTTTCTGCTTCTCTGTTTTATTGCAGGGAAGCAGGATTTTTTTGTATATTATGCTGAAAAACATATCCTGATTTTAGTCAGAAATTACAAAATCACCGGAAGGGATTGCAATTTTTCATCAGCTGTGTTATAATAAATTTAATAAAATTTGTAGGGATGCACCGGATTTTTGTGCATCCTGTGTAAAGGAGTTACAATATGGCACAGAAAGTTTGTTACAGCTGCGGCGCAAGACTGGCAAATAATCAGGTAAGCTGCAAAAACTGCGGCGCACATCAGTGGCGCAAAGGTACAGATAAAATGGGCGTGGATAAGCTCAAAGAACTCGCTGACGAAGAATACCGTCAGGGCAGACTCGGTACAACTGAAGAACATAACCGGCATATGGAAAAATCTATGTTCCTGTATTCGATTATTGTAGAGAAAATTACGTATATGGCTCCTAAGATGGAAGCAATCGAACCCATGGAACGCTGCATCCACATGCTGGAATATATTCTGATGCAGGAACGCCGTGCAAGTTTCCTCGGCGACGAGAGAAGACAGGCGCGTTACAGAGAACTGCTCCAGCAGATTGAAAATGCTAAGGACAATCTTGTTTACGAACGTATGGAAAAAGCCCATGCAAGCGAAAAAGTCAATGCTGCCAAGGCCGCTCCCGAAGAAGAAGCTCCGGCGGCAGCTGCCCCGGCAGAACAGGCCGCTCCGGCTCCGGCAGCCGCTCCGGCAGAACAGCCTGCTCCGGCTCCTGCAAAACCTGCTCCGGCACCTGTCCGCGATAATCTGGACGATCTGGTGGACTATGCTATCTTTACTGTTTCTGAAATGGATGAAATGGGCAGCTGGACGTTCCTCGGCAAACCCAGAACCAAGAATTATATGATCAGTATGCTCAGCTTCCTGCGCGAAATCAAAGGCCAGATCGATACACTGGAACAGAAAGAACGTGAAGTGCTCCTGCATGTGATGTTCCAGGTAGCCGACAGCTATAAGAACGGTACATATCCGTTCCCGCAGAATCCCGACAGAGCCATTGCATGGCATACAGAAGCCTCTGACAGAGGTCTGGTGCTGTCACAGCTGGCCATCGGCGAAATTTACCTCAACGGCAGCGGCGGTATGCGCGCACAGCCTGAAAAGGCTCTGGAGTGGTACCAGAAAGCACTTGCTTCCAACAGCTCCGAAAAAGTGAATGATTATGCACAGGCCGCTATTGAACATATCAAGTATACACTGAATCAGAAGTAAAAAAAATCAGGCACTCCTGAAAATTTTAGGAGTGCCTTGCTTTTTAGTATTCCTGGAGAGTGCGGGAGCGGAAATGATATTTGTCTTTGATGCTGGGTGCTTGGCCTGTCCATTCTACGACTAATGTCTGTTCAATATTCAGAAGGCCGATAAGCTTTTTGCGCGGCGGCGAACAGTGGTAATTTACAATCTGACAGCCGTTTCCTTTTTTGGCAAGCAGTTTCTGGAAAGCATTCAGAGCTTCATTTTTGACTTGAACGATTTTTATCTGTGTTTCGTAGGGTGTTGCCAGACTGAGAGTATGCACAATAATGACAGTTTGTTTCATAAAAATATCCCCTTTTTATTTTCTGATTTCTTTAAGAATATCTCTGATTTTTTATTTCTTCAAGAATATCTCCGGCATTCCGGGCAACAGAAGCAGTATTGGCGGCAATGGCAGCACCCATCTGTGCCTGAGCAGCATTTACAGCGTAGATGTCCTGCAACTGCTGGTTGAGCATGTTAATCTGCCGGGCATTGATAATCTGCATGTTTTGGATTTCTTTCTGGGCGGCCATTGTTTCCTGGTGACGAAGTTCTTCGTCATACAGATGAATTGCTTCTTTTATGTTATCGGCTTTGCAGTCGAGGATTGCAGAAAGAAAAAACTGTGCTACTTCGAGTGTGCAGTATTTGTCGCTTTGCGGATACCATGGCTGAACTTCCTGAATATACTGCTGATAAACATGCTGTAATTTTTGCTGTAGGCCTGCTGTTATCTGTGCTTTTTTTCGTTTGCTTTTTCAATTGCAAGATTGTCGCTGTCAGCCTGTCTGTTTTTCTCCTCTGCCCACTGGTTATGTTTTCGGGCGGATGCATTTTTCATTAATGACATTGGAATACAGCACAGCGCACCCAATGCCCCGGCGATCAGTGCCGGAATCAGGTCAATGATTACAGCAAGCGAAAAAATGTAAAAACGTCCCAGTTTACTGTTGGTGATGATAAACACAATGACTGCAAGCACAAGCGGCAGAAATTTGATTTTGTTCAGGCATTCACCCGGTGTGGTCATAGAAATTTTCCGTTCATAGAGAATTTTTTGCCGCGGCTCTCCGATTTCCAGTATCTGGTTCTGAATTTGAGATATCTGATTCATCAGATTAATGGCGGTTTTCAGACCGCTGATGTATTCTGTTTTTGTCATGATTTCAGCCTCCTTCTGATTAGTCTTTGGCAAGTGTAAGAGTTTCGGTTCCGTCCTGTGACTGAATGTACATTTCTGTGAAAGAATCGTTCAGTGTTCCATAGATTGTGTTTTGGGAGCCGTCTTCCTGATCGACGATGATATGAACGTTATCTGTGCCGATTTTCCATTTTCCGTGCAGAAGCCAGCCGTCGTCAGGGTATTCATGTGAGGTGCACCGGCCGCTGCTGCACGATCCGTCTTCTTTCAGGGAAATCACATAGATGATGGGGGTAAACGTATCGGAGTCAAATTCACCCGTATCATAAAAATAGCTGCCGACACAGTCGGACGGTTTCATTAGACATCCGCTCATAGATGCTGCCATGCTCCCCAGCAGTACAGCAAGGGTTAATTTTTTCATCGCTTTCATAAATTACCTCCTGAAGCAAAATAAAATTCAGAATTATAAAAATTCTGTTATTTTTAATTATACTCAAAAAAAAAATACAAGAGCCGCCGAAAAAATCCATTATTTGACTAAATAAGCATAATTTTTCACATCTTAATTTGTAAAAAAAGCTGATGATCCAGCGTTTCAGAAAGGAGTTCCTTATGACCGAAAAAGAAAAAATGCTCGCCGGAAAGCTTTATGATGCTTCCGGCGAAGAATTAACAGAAATGCGTAAAACAGCGCATAAACTCTCGAAAGATTATAATGATACTTATGAGGACGAAATCCAGAAAAGAAAACTGATTCTGCAAAAACTGCTCCCCAATGCCGGAAAAGATCTGTATCTGCAATCGCCTGTGCAGTTCGATTATGGAGTGTTTACCACGTTCGGCGACAGATGCTATGCTAATTTTAATTTTACCGTGCTGGACTGCTGTCCGGTCACAATCGGAAATGATGTATTTTTCGGCCCGAATTGTACCATTGCAACGCCCGTGCATCCGCTTCTGCCGTCTGAACGAAATATGAAATATCACGAAAACGGCGATTTATACGACCTTGAATATGCAAAGCCCATCACGATAGGGGACAACTGCTGGATTGCAAGCGGAGTCACCATCTGCGGCGGCGTGACGATAGGGGAAGGCTCTGTGATCGGGGCAGGGAGCGTCGTCACAAGAGATATTCCGGCTGGAGTATTCGCCGCCGGAAATCCCTGCCGGGTTATCCGGGAAATTACCGGACAGGATTCTGTTTATCGCAGGAAGGAGTTATTCTGATGATTACACTGGAACAGGCTTGTGAGATAGTACTGAAAGAAGAAAAGGCAAAATATATAGCTTCTGTCTGGGAACATCCGGAAATGTTTGTCATTGTCATTCTTGGAAATGACGGCAGGGAACTTTTGGTTCCGGGCTGTACCGTTCAGAAGAAAGACGGTAAGTTCGGCATATATACGCCGCCCCTGCGCCTGAAAACTATTCGGGAACTCAAAAAGCTTGAAGTTCCTGAAAAATATCGCTTTCCGGATAGAAATTACTGAACTGTCACGGACAGATGAATTTTGACTGTCATGTTTTTCTCCGGATGAATGCCGGATTTTTCAAGCAAATCCTGCATTCCGATAACATCCGCTTTTGCCAGAAACATTTCCTGAATGGCTTTCTGACACTGCGTTTCAATCAGATTTTGCAGAATGCTGTTCAGTTCCGGCGTTCCGGTTCTGACAATGACATGATAATATAATTCCTGCTGTTCGGCTTGTTTTTCGATGCGGCAGTTCCGGATGAAGATATCCTGTTCGCCGCCGGGAGTCTGGAGTGTCATTGTAAAGCTTCCTGTATTTCGTCTCAGCCAGTACATGCCCTGTGCGGCGGCCTCGGACAGATCTGTGCAGTTTCCGTCTTTATGCAGAAGCACCAGTCCCGGCATATTCCGGCCGGGCTTCTGTACAGGAAGCAGAGCCGTTTCCCAGATGCCGTGCCATTCACTCAGAGCTGTGGCGAGTTCTGTCGAGCTTAATAATCCGTTCTGTTCTGACATGCGGATGATGTGAATCAAAGAAGCATGATCTGCATTCTGAAAATATTCCTCCGGTCTGGCGTACAGCACTTTACAGGCCGGAGAAAGGCCTTTCTCGAATAATAATTCTTCTGCGGGATTGAGTGTGCATGTTCCGTCCAGGCATAATAATTCCGTATGGCCGATGAAGACTTTTCCGCCGTTCTGGGCTTCTTCCTGCCGGAGTACTTCGGCAATGCTGATGCCTTCTACAGGCGGACTTATTTCCTGATTGAAATTTTCGGCATAAAAACTGAGACTGCCGTCGCAGGTCAGTCCGATGGACTGCGTATAGAGCCTGTCAGAAATCGTTTCGGAACTGCATCCTGTCAGCAGAACGCAGAACAGAAGAATTTCAGGATATTTTTTCATAAAGAGTTCCTTTCTTGTGCAGACTCCGGGCAAACTGCCGGATTCTCATCGAAAGCGGAATGAGAAAAATCAGAACGGGAAGACTATAGAAAATAATCGTTTCCAGAATATCGCTTTTGAAAAAATAAGCCAGAATCAGCATGAAAATCAGAGAGACAGGGGCTGACCATTTTTCTGCAATCGGATACATCTGTTCTGCAATGTGTTCGACAATGCCTGTCTGGAGCGTCGTGTGCATGATGTGCAGCATGACAAATACCAGAATATATAATGCATCCGCCCGCTGTCCCTGCAACGGCTGGGAAAGTGCCGTCAGCGTGAAGAACGGATAGCCGTTCAGATAAATCAGTCTGCCGCCTGCCGTGATGCTGAAAAATAAAATCAGCAGACAGAAACAGGCTTTTCCGATCAGGTATAAATTCACTGCTGTATTTTTATGATTCTGTATCTGATCGGCAAGCACCCAGACAGCCGCCAGTTCGCCGCTGAGTGAAAAATAAATCTTCATGCCCGGCAGAAAATTTTCTGTCTGAAAAGAAATTCTGTTCAGATCGGCACGTTTCCATGCGCCAAGAATCAGAACGATCAGAGAGAGAATAAATAAGCCCATCACGATAGGTGCGGCTCTGGCAGTCGCCCGAAGTCCTGCCGAACTCGTATAGAAACAGGTCAGCGCAATCAGCACGGCGGCCGTCAGCTTTCCGGAAGAGGGCAGAAGCTGCGGCGGAGCGGCTTCCCATAACTGTGCGAATCCGTTTGCACCGCAGATCAGAAAAAAGATAATATACAGCATTCCCATGATTTTATAATTTTTAATCGTCCGGCCGAATGTTCCCTGCTGTAGTGCCAGCATCGGCAGACAAAGCAGAATCTGCAAAAGACAGGCCGCCGCTGTCGCCGGAAGCTGTCCGTTTCCGTAAAGCGACGGAATACAGATCACAGACCACGCGCCGGATAAAAATAAAATTGCCGTTAACTGATGATTATGAATTTTGCTCATGATATTCCTCCACTGTGAAATTACCGTACTGCATTCTGTGAAAATTCACTCTTGTAGCGACATCGCGCATCGCACGGCGATAAAACGGCGCAAGCGGCGCAGTGACCGGAAAACCGAATGTTTCTGTTGCACAGAGATTGTACAGTACTATCATTCCGAGCAGACCAATGCCGAACAAACCCCATAATCCTCCGGCAATGATAAATAACAGCCGTGTGACAGTAATCGGCGCATTCAGATCGGGCGTGACAAATCCGGCAATGACGGAAATTGCCGTCATGGTCAGCATGGGCGTACTGATCAGCCCCGAAGAGACTGCCGCATCCCCGATAATCAGGCCGGAAACAATGCTCACGGCACCGCCGACCGATTTCGGCAGACGAAGCCCCGCTTCCCGGATGATTTCATACATCAGCAGGACAAAAATTGTTTCTGTCGGCAGGGAAAGCGGAGCTTTCTGTTCGGCATCGGTCAGAATCAGAATCAGGGTGCTGTTCAGCAGTTCCGGATGATGCATACTCACGGCGATATATAATGCCGGAAGCAGAACGGCAATCAGAAATGCGCCGTATTTCACCCAGCGGCTGAATGCGGCATAATAAGGCTTGTGATTATAATCATCCAGAGTCTGGAAATTTTCGATAAATAATTTCGGAATTACCAGCGCAAACGGCGTGCCGTCAATCAGCAGGACAACCCGGCCTTCCAGCAGTTTGGAGCATAAAACATCCGGCCGCTGACTCAGGCTGACACTGTCAAACAGACTGCCCCGGCATTTTTCCAGAAAAGGCTGCAAATATCCGGAAGATAATACAGTATCCAGATCAACAGCCCGGAGTTCTTTCCGGATTTGCCGCAGCATCTGCGGCGGCACACGGTCGGTCATATAACAAAGACAGAGATCGGTCTGGCTGAGATTTCCTGCTGTGGAAAGCTCGAATTTCAGGAGCGGCGTTTTCATTCTGCGCCGGAGCAGAGACATATTGGTCCGGACAGTTTCTGTCAGGCCGTCCCGTGCGCCGAACAGATTCGCTTCGCCGGAAGGTTCGCTGATGCTCCGCGCGGCATACCCCTGCACCCCGTAAGCAAGGGCAAAGTTCTGTCCCTCGGCGGCCAGCACGGCAAAGCCGGAATATAAAAGCCGGAACAGATCTGCATAATTCCGGATTACAGGCCTGTCAAGGGATAATAATAAATAATTCTGGATATACTGAAATAAAACAGAACTGTCCGCCTGTGCCGGGACTGCTGTCAGCGGTTCGATAATCAGTTCTGTCATAATTGCTGCCGAACACATTCCTTCACAGGTCAGCACGGCACAGGAAATGCCGCCGACTGTTATCCTGTTAATCAGAATATCAGAACTGTTTCCGCAGATATGCCGGATATCGGCAAGAATTTCTTCCAGTGTACCGGAAAGATATTTTTTGGATTCCTGTGGCATGATGTTCGCCTCCCTGTCGTTAACATGCCCTGTTATGAAAAAAATATACAGTTCTGGAAGAAGAATCTGAAAAAACTGTTGCATTTTGAGAGTTTTTGTGGTATACTGTAAATAGCCCGGATTTTTTTTCGGATTATGAAGAAAGGAAATAATTATGAAACATCAGTTCATTGCAATATTGGCGGCTACAGCTTTTGCCCTGACAGGCTGTGCCAGTCTGCAAAAACAGGATGACAATTATATTATTGATATTGCCGAAATCGGCATTCCGACAGAAACAGAACCCCCTACCGAACCCGCTTTTCAGCCGGCCGATGTCAGCTTTGTCGCTGTGGGAGATAATCTGATTCATACCTGTGTCTATAAAACAGCATCCGGTCACGCGGCGGACGGCATTGTGTATGATTTCCATTACTGCTATAAAAATATCGCGGACAGAATCGCCGCGGCCGATCTTGCTTTTGTCAATCAGGAAACACTGATCTGCAACGGCAAACTGGAACTCTCCGGCACAAATCTGAATTTTAATTCTCCCGTGGAACTGGGCTATGATCTTGCAGATATCGGCTTTGATGTGTTTAATATGGCCAATAATCATGTGCTCGACAAAGGCGCGGAAGGCATTGGCTATACACTCGATTACTGGGATGCTTTGCAGGAAGAATATCCCGGCGTAGTGGTAATGGGAACTTACAGAAATCAGGAAGATATGCAGAATTACCGCATTGCCGAAAAAGACGGCCTGAAAATCGGCTTTCTGGGCTATACGGAACATACAAACGGCTATTCTCTGCCGGAAGATTCTGAATTGATTATTCCTTATACCAGCGACGAAAGCCTGATGCAGATGCAGATTCAGGAACTCTCACAGCAGGTGGACTGTCTGGTTGTTTCCATGCACTGGGGCGAGGAAGATACGCATGTAATTCAGGAATCTGTCAGGGAACTTTCTCAGAAGCTTGTGGACTGGGGTGCAGATGTCATTCTGGGTACCGGCCCCCATACGCTCCAGTCAATGGAATACCTGACCCGTGCGGACGGCTCCAGAGGCTTTGTATTCTATTCGCTGGGAAATTTTATCTCCGGTCAGACAGATAATTTCAATATGGTTGGCGGCATGGGCGAATTTCATATCTGCCGCGATACTGACGGCAATATCACAATCGAAGACGTGGGGCTGACCCCTGTCATTACCCATTACGAATCCGGCATGACCAATGTCAGAAATTATCCCTATGATCTTTATACAGATGAACTGATTGAAACTCATAACGTTCCCTATGCGCCCGGCGGTTCGGCCAAACGCTGGAACTGGACTGTGATTGATACAATTATAGAAGACAATGTTCCGGAAGAATTCCGCAGAAATTATACCTGCAATTCCGGCATTCAGGAAACAGAAACAGAACAGGAAAACCAATAAAAATTTAAAAAAACCTTAAAAAATCCCGGACTTTGTGAGAACTTTATAATTAAGCCCTTCAAATTTGTGTAAAACAATGATTTTGAAAAAATCATGAAAAAACTATTTACTTTTTAGAAAAAATAGTGTATAATAATAATTGCAGGAGAAAAGTTTACAAAATGTTTCGGACAGAAAACGTTTTATGTGTACAAATTTTCCATTTCATGCCAGTGCTTTCAAAATTATTGGCATAATGCACAAAGGATGTATCTTGTTTTTAGCGATTTGTACAAAATGTAAGAAATTCTCTTGACTTATGTGATATTTTGTCCTATAATAACAGTAAGTAGATGTGGGGCAGAACTTGTCACAAAATATAACCGGACATTATGCTTGCATGTCCGTTATAGATGCGTATATTTTTTATTTATTTTTCAAATCTCAAACAAATGACAAGGAGGAACATTAATTATGAGAGTAAGGAAAATCGCCGCCGGACTGGCCGCTGTTTCCATGCTGGCAGCTGTCTCAGCACAGACTGTATTCGCTGCCGATTCTGTTACCGTAAGTGCTGAAAAGGTGGAAGCAAAAGCAGGTGCTGATTTCACTATGGCCGTAAGCCTGGCAGGGGTTCCCGCTGCCGGTGTTAATGCTGCTGAGTTTGAAATCACATATGACTCTTCTGCAATCACAGTTACTGGCGTAAGTGCCGGTAGTATCGTCAATGCTAACGCTTCAGAAGGCCTGGAGGGTGTAACAATATTCGATGCCGACTATTCAGAAGCCGGTACTATTACCGTTACTTATGCTGTTGCTCTGGATGACTCCGCTTACTGGGTAACCCAGGACGGCACATTCCTGACTATTTCCGGCAAAGTAAACGACGGCACAGCCGATGGTACTTATGCAGTAGAAATCAAGGGTATTGACCGTGAAACATATGAAGGCTCCCAGACTCCCAATACGGAAATCTTCATCGGCAACATGAATGCAGAAGGCGCAATTACTGATTATACAGTAACGGCCACCGCAGGTTCTGTTGTAGTCGGTTCTGAACCGGTAGCAGAAGGCCTGAGAGGTGATGCTGACTGCAACGGAAAGATCAACATCCTTGACGTTATTACAGTCAATAAGGCCGTTCTGGGTAAAGAAGCCCTTAGCGAACAGGGCCTGAAAAATGCTGACCTTAATGGCGACGGCGTGCCCAGTTCTGAAGAATCTCTTATGATTATGAAGAAGATTGTAGGCCTGATTGCTACACTTTGATAGCTTGATCAATGTCCGCCAATTCTGACATCTTTTGTTGTGACATAATTAAAAAAATTTATATTCAACCCAGGCAGGCGGCGACAAACGCCTGACTACCAAAACAGAAAGGAATTAATTAGTTATGAAGAAGGTAATTTCTGCACTGACAGCTGCCACAATGGTAGCAAGTATGTCCGCAAGCGTTCTGTCTGCATTTGCTGTTTACACCGCAGACGATGTTGCATTTTCCATGAAGGTCAACCCCGGCACTTATTATCGTGCTACAGGTGAAGGCGACAAGGCTACTGTAGAAAAAACAGAACAGACAGGCAAGTTTGAAGTATCTGCTGACGGCAAGACCATCACTTTTGCAAGTGCTGCTGATGCCGCTGGTGCTTCTTTCGGCGTTGACGCTTACATCACTGCTGACGCTGCCAATCCTTCCCTGCAGATGGTTGGTGCACAGTTCCAGACAAGCTCTCCCAGCGTTCACCTCGGCCTGAAGGGTGCAAACCTTGCAGAAGCTGTTACAGGTGATGCCGAAGCTACTTACACTGCAAACGGTGCTGAATTTACTGCTGAAACTTTTGTCAGCACATTCGGTACTAACAAGAGAGGCAGCTACAGAGCCTGCACAGGTGATAATACTTATGTACATTCTTCTGAATGGACATGGGCTGACACTTACACAGGCAAAGAATCCCTGATCTGGCAGTGGACTTATGACCTCCAGACAGACACACCTGAGAGCGTTGCTTTCATTGATCCTACAAATTCCGAAGCTTTCCCGATGACAGAAATCAACGTAGTTCTGGCAGATGACATTGCTCCCGGTACTTATACTGTAGACTATGCTACATCTTATGAACATGCCCAGTACGGCGAAACAATTGTTACATTCTTCAATCCGGACGGTTCCGGCAAAGTTGTTCCGACCTCTACAAGCGGTATCACAATCATTGTAGGCGGCGAAGAACCCACAGAAGCTCCGACAGAAGCTCCTACCGAGACTCCCACAGAAGAACCCACAGAAGCTCCGACAGAAGCTCCGACAGAAGCTCCTACCGAGACTCCCACAGAAGCTCCTTCTCAGTCCAACCATGACCAGGGTTATGAATGGGATCTGGGCGATGTAGAATTTGCAGAAGATTACATTGACCTGCCTGTTTATGTTTACAATGACCCCGGCACAAACGGCATTCAGTTCAAGATTCTGATCGATGGCAAGTCCATTGACGATCCTGACTGCCCGTTCGGCATTGACGAAATCGTAAGAGGCAAGGCTTACAGCTATGGCCAGTTCCAGGGCAACAAGGCCAACGGTTTCCTGGGTGCTACCATGGGCGACGGCGACCAGGTTGCTGAAAACGGCGCAGTTGCTGCTACCTTCGTTCTTACTACCAAGTCCGGCGTAGATTATGCTCCCGGCACAGTTTATAAAGTAACATTTGCACTGGATGATCCCGATGCAGAACCTGCTTTCTCCAACTATGACAAGGTTACTTATGAAAACGTTGTTCTGACTCCTGGTTCTATCACAGTTCCCGGCGGCGAAGTACAGCCCACAGAAGAACCCACAGAAGAACCTACTGAAGCTCCGACAGAAGCACCTACCGAAGCTCCGACAGAAACACCTACAGAAGCTCCTTCCGAAGAACCCACAGAGGCTCCTACTGAGACTCCCACAGAAGCTCCTCAGCCTGGTGATTACCTGTACGGCGACGTAGATAAGAGTGGTAAGGTTGAACTTGTCGACGTTGTAATGCTCAACAGATTCCTCACCAAGTATGACAACCAGACTCTGGATGCATATCAGGTAGAAGTTGCAAACTGCGCAGGCAATACAACTCCTGGTGCTTCCACTGAAGCTGACCTGAACGGTCAGGACTCTGTAGAAATCCTGAAGTTCCTGATCGGTCTGGTAGCATCTCTGCCGAGCCAGGGCTAATTCATCACACAGGATTTTCCGAAAAGTATGAACTGTGTTCAGGCGGTTTCCGCCTGAACACGGTTTTAAAGTCCTGAAAATATTTCAGAAAGGAAATATGTGCAATGAAGAAAATATTATCTGCATTGACAGCGCTGTGCATGTGTGCTTCTATGACAACCGGGGTGCTTCCGGCTTCTGCACTGAGCGCCCTGTCACCGGCTGATGCGGTCATTGCAACGGCAAGCGGCTACGAATGGGATCTTGGCGATGTAGAATTTGCAGAAGATTACATCGACCTGCCGGTCTATGTGTACAACGATCCCGGCACAAACGGCATTCAGTTCAAGATTTTAATCGACGGCAAATCGATTGACGATCCTGACTGCCCGTTTGCAATCGATGAAATCGTAAGAGGCAAGGCCTACAGCTATGGTCAGTTCCAGGGCAACAAGGCCAACGGTTTCTTAGGTGCTACCATGGGCGACGGCGATCAGATTGCCGAAAACGGCGCGGTTGCTGCTACTTTTGTACTTACTCCTAAATCTGGTGTAACGTATGCTCCCGGCACGGTTTATAAAGTAACATTCGCAACGAATGATCCCGATGCGGAACCGGCTTTCTCTAATTATAACAAGGAAACTTATACAGACGTTACTTTGACCTCCGGTTCTATTACAGTTCCCGGCGGCGAAACACCTACCGAAGCCCCCACGGAAGAACTTACCGAAGCTCCCACTGAAAAGCCTACAGAAGCTCCTACCGAGGCTCCTCAGCCTACCGAGGCCCCTTCTCAGTCTAACCATGACCAGGGCTATGAATGGGATCTTGGCGATGTAGAATTTGCAGAAGATTACATCGATCTGCCGGTTTATGTGTATAACGACCCCGGCACAAACGGCATTCAGTTCAAGATTTTAATCGACGGCAAATCGATTGACGATCCTGACTGCCCGTTTGCTATTGATGAAATTGTAAGAGGCAAGGCCTACAGCTATGGTCAGTTCCAGGGCAACAAGGCCAACGGTTTCTTAGGTGCTACCATGGGTGACGGCGACCAGGTTGCTGAAAACGGCGCGGTTGCTGCTACTTTTGTACTTACTCCTAAATCTGGTGTAACGTATGCTCCCGGCACGGTTTATAAAGTAACATTCGCAACGAATGATCCCGATGCGGAACCGGCTTTCTCTAATTATAACAAGGAAACTTATACAGACGTTACTTTGACCTCCGGTTCTATTACAGTTCCCGGCGGCGAAACACCTACAGAAGCTCCCACTGAGGCTCCGACAGAAGCTCCTCAGCCTACTGAAACACAGCAGACTCCTGTTTCTGACGGTTACGAATGGGATCTGGGCGATGTAGAATTCGCACAGGATTATATTAATCTGCCTGTCTATGTTTACAATGACCCCGGTACAAACGGCTATCAGTTCAAGATTCTGATTGACGGCAAGGCCATCGAAGATCCTGACTGTCCGTTTGCCATCGATGAAATTTTAAGAGGCAAGGCCTACAGCTATGGTCAGTTCCAGCCCAACAAGGCCAACGGCTTTATTGCCGGTACAATGGGCGAAAGCGATCAGATTGCTGAAAACGGCGCGGTTGCTGCTACAATTGTACTGACTCCCAAGGCCGGCGTAACGTATGCGCCCGGCACAGTCTACAAAGTAACTTATGCAACCAATGACCCCGATGCTCTGCCGACTTTCTCTAATTTTGAAAAGCAAATCTATGAAAATGTTACCCTGACACCCGGCTCGATTACCGTTCCTGACGAACTTCCGTCTGAAACTGAAACCAAGCCTGTTATACAGAAGGAAAAACAGGTTGATGCAGAATGGATTATCGGCAACGATACTGTAGAACCCGGCGCAACTGTAACAATTCCTGTTTCCGTAAAGGGCAATACTGACGGCTTTAACAGCTATATTGCCAATATCAAGTCTGCCGGCCCCAAGGCTACAGCAGCTTCCAACGGCAAAGTTTCCGATAATCTGAGTTTTGTGAATAATCTTGATACACTTTCGTTTGCTGGTACAAACTTTACAGCCGGCGGCGAAACTGTTACAGGTGACGGCGATGTCTTCTATATCACCTTCACAGCTCCGACAGAACCCGGAAAATATGATCTGACGTTCGACAGCCTGTCTGTGTATGACATTGATATGGTCAAGCTCGTTCCTAAGACCACAAACGGCTGGATTGAAGTAGTCGCTCCGTCTGAAACAACGGAAGTAACTGAATTCAATCACGAGAAGAAAGAAACTTCTGCTAAGTGGATTATCGGTAAAGAAGAAGTTGAACCCGGCGCAACAGTGAAAATCCCCGTATCCGTTCAGGGCGATACTGACGGTCTGAACAGCTATACTGTTAAGATTACTCAGGATGCAGGTCCTACGGCTACCGGTGCTTCCGCAGGTGATGCTTATTCCGAACTGGGCTTCCAGCAGAATCTCAAAAATCTGACATTCGGCGGTACTAACTCCAGCAAGCCGGAAAATGTAGTCGCTCCTGACGGTGATGTGTTCTATATCGATTTCCAGGTTCCTGCTGATGCTGAACCGGGCACACTTTATAATCTGAAGTTTGCTGATATCGATCTGGAAGATATCAATATGACACAGCTTGTTCCGCAGACTGAAGACGGCTGGATTAAAGTGAAATCCAAACCTGAAACCAAGTCCGCAGGCAAGTGGGTAATCGGCAAGGAAACTGTCGAACCCGGCGCAACTGTAACAATTCCTGTGACAGTAACCGGCGATGTGAACGGTCTGAACAGCTACATCATGAAGATGGGCATGGATGCAGGTCCGGTTGCCAAAGAAGCTGCTAACGGCGATGCTTACAGCGAACTGGCATTTGTATCCAACATCGACAATATGACGTTTGCTGCTACCAATAACAGCAAGGGCGAAAATATCGTTGCTGCTGATAATGCAGTTGTCTTCAACGTAACCTTCACAGCTCCGACAGAACCCGGCAAATATAACCTGACATTCGATGATCTCTCTGTTTATGACATCAACATGTCCGCTCTGACTCCTGAAAAGGAAGACGGCTGGATTGAAGTTCTCGCTCCGACAGAGTCCGAAACAGAAACTGAAAAAGAATCTGTTGCTCCCGATTCCGCAGGCAAGTGGGTAATCGGCAAGGAAACTGTTGAACCCGGCGCAACTGTAACAATTCCTGTGACAGTAACCGGCGATGTGAACGGTCTGAACAGCTACATCATGAAGATGGGCATGGATGCAGGTCCGGTTGCCAAAGAAGCTGCTGCCGGCGATGCTTACAGCGAACTGGCATTTGTATCCAACATCGACAATATGTCATTTGCCGCTACCAATAACAGCAAGGGCGAAAATATCGTTGCTGCCGATAATGCAGTTGTCTTCAACGTAACCTTCACAGCTCCGACAGAACCCGGCAAATATAACCTGACATTCGATGATCTCTCTGTTTATGACATCAACATGTCCGCTCTGACTCCCGAAAAGGAAGACGGCTGGATTGAAGTCGTTGCTCCTACAGAGTCCGAAACAGAAACTGAAAAAGAATCTGTTGCTCCCGATTCCGCAGGCAAGTGGGTAATCGGCAAGGAAACTGTTGAACCCGGCGCAACTGTTACAATTCCTGTAACGGTAACCGGCGATGTGAACGGTTTGAACAGCTACATCATGAAGATGGGCATGGATGCAGGTCCGGTTGCCAAAGAAGCTGCTAATGGCGATGCTTACAGCGAACTGGCATTTGTTTATAATATCACAGATATGACGTTTGCCGGTACCAATAACAGCAAGGGCGAAAATCTCGTTGCTGCCGATAATGCAGTTGTCTTCAACGTAACCTTCACAGCTCCGACAGAACCCGGCAAATATAACCTGACATTCGATGATCTCTCTGTTTATGACATCAACATGTCCGCTCTGACTCC
>DFJS01000087.1 GCA_002373165.1 Ruminococcus sp. UBA3665 | reverse complement strand
GGTGCGCATTATACGCAGTTCTTTGTTGCGGATTTTGATCTGGACGGCAAAGCCGAAATGACCTGCAAAACTGCTGACGGCACTGTGGACGGCACAGGAAAAGTCATCGGCGATGCTTCCAAAGATTACCGCAATTCCAGCGGCTATGTACTAAGCGGTCCGGAATATTATACACTCTTTGACGGCGCAACAGGTGCGGCTCTGGATACAGTCAATTATGAACCCGGCCGGGGCACTGTCAGCGCATGGGGCGACAGCTACGGCAACCGTGTGGACAGATTCTGGGGCACAACGGCCTATCTGGACGGCGTTCATCCGTGTGTCGTGACTGGACGCGGCTATTATACCCGGCTGACTGCTACGGCCTATACTGTCGAGAATAAAAAGCTGAAAAAACTCTGGACTTATGATTCCGGAAATTCCAATTCTTCCAGCAACGCCTACGGCGATGGCAATCACAACTCCATGGCCGCCGATGTGGACGGCGACGGCAAACAGGAAATCATCACCGGCCCGGCTATCATCGACGATAACGGAACACTCTATTATTCTACCAAGCAGGGTCACGGCGATGCGATGCATGTCGGCGATCTCGACCCGTCCAACCCCGGCATTGAAGTCTGGATCTGCCACGAAGAGAAAAAATCCGGCTATGGCGTAACGCTCTATGATGCCGACCAGAAGAAAATCATCTTCCATAACAACGGCGCAGGCGATACAGGCAGATGCTGCGGCGATAATGTCTGGGCCGGAAATCCCGGCGCGGAACTCTGGGGCAATAAAGAATCTGACGATTCTATGCCCGTCAAAGATGCCAAAGGCAATACGCTGAACTGCCGCCGCCCGGCAATTAACTTCCTGACTTACTGGGACGGCGATCTGGAACGTGAAATTCTCGACGGCTATACAGATTCTCCGGCGACGATTTCCAAAATGACCGGCGACCCCGGAAAAACAACTATCACAAATCTGCTTGTTACCGACGGCTTCTACACCTGCAATACCACCAAAGGCACACCTTGCCTTTCTGCGGATATTTTCGGCGACTGGCGCGAAGAATTAATCGTCCGCAAGGCAAGCGGCGATGCTGTCAGAATTTACTGCACGGATTATGATACAGATTACAGAATCCAGTGCCTGATGCATGACCCTCAGTACAGAACTCAGGTTTCCGCACAGCAGACAGCTTATAACCAGCCTCCGCATACCAGCTTTTATCTTGGTTCAGACCAGCCCATTCCGGCGCGGCCGAAGTGTACCGTCAATACAGAAGGCATCACCTCCAAAGGCAAAACAGGCGCAGTTATCGATACGGCACATAAATATATGATTCAGAACGTCAACAGCGGCCTTTATATGACTGTCGATACGGCTGACAACAACGTCATCCAGAATGCTGACGGCCTGACAGGCTGGATTCTGGAAGATGCCGGAAGCGGTTATTATCGTCTGTACAGCGAAACGGCTGACGGAAAAACATATCTGCTCGACCTGGATTACGGCAAAACCGATAACGGAACGAATATTCACATCTATACTGATACCCAGGCCGATGCACAGTTATTTAAATTCGTCGACAACGGCGACGGCAGTTACACCATCTGCACCAAAAGCACCAATGATGAAAGCTGTATCGGCGTACTGGCAGCTTCCAAAGATAAAAATGCCAATATTCTGCAATGGGTCTGCAATGACAGCAATGACCAGAAATGGAAACTCGTCATCAAAGTTGACCCCGTAGACGGCAATCTGATTAAAAATATGCTTGTCAAAGATACTTCCAATTATCTGAACTGGAAATTAGATTCCAGCCTGACCGCCGGGGATGCTGTCTTCGGAGACCGCGATTTCACTTATACTTCCCTGCCCTCTGAACTGCTGGGAGCAGAAGCCGTTCTGACTGCCTGCAATTCTAAAAATTATGATGCCGATCTGGCGGCTTTTACTGCCGATGAAGATCTGACCGTCTATATTGCTCTGGATGCCCGTCAGGAAGCCGTTCCGGCATGGCTGAATGCCTATACCAAAACCAGTCTGACAGCAGTGACTTCCAACGATGTGACATTCAATTTCTATGCAAAGCAGGTAAAAAAAGGTGAAACTGTCACACTCGGCACCAATGGCGGCTCTTACAATCTGGTGAATTATACGGCTATGGTAAAGCCTGCCGCAGCTGCCGGAAATGCCTATGTTAAAAATCTTCAGCTGGATGACTGCGAAAACTTCCGCGACTGGATACTTGCAGAAAATATTACAACCGGAAGTCCGGTATACGGTGACCGCGATGTCACATTTGCACAGCTTCCGGCAGAATTGCAGAATACTGCCGCTCTCCTCACAGCATGTGATTCCAAGAATCTGGATGCCGAACTCGCCGCTTTTACTGCCGGAATGGATGAAACTGTCTATGTTCTGCTCGACAGCCGCGTTACAACAGCTCCGGCATGGCTGAATGGCTATACAAAGACAAATCTGACAGCAGTCGGCTCCAATGATGTGACATTTGCTGTATATTCCAGAACTGTTTCTCAGGGTGAAACTGTCACACTCGGCACAAACGGCCAAATCTCCGGATGCGTGAATTATACAGTCCTTCTGAAAGCCTCTTCCGGTGATGCCGTTTCCCTTCGCGGCGATGTCAACGCAGACGGAAAAGTTGACGTTTCTGATGTCATCATGATGCAGAAATATCTCCATAAAAACGGCAATCTGACCAGCTGGAACAACGGAGATGTTTCTCAGGATGGTATAATTAATATTTTCGATCTGGTTGCTCTGAAAAAAATGTTGATGAAATAATGAGTATATTAGTCAAAAAAACCGCCTTTTCTTAGAAAGGCGGTTTTTCTGCATCATCAGGATATCGGGCAGTTCTGCCGTATTTCTCTGACTTTTTCCATGAAGCACGTGACCCGTGCAGGATCAACAGGACAAACTGTGATGCCGTCTTCTTTGAAATAACTTCCCACGATTGCGCCGTCAGCAACAGAAAGCTGCTGCTGACACGTTTCCAAAGTCATTCCGGCTCCGACAATCAGCGGATAGTCACAGAGAATTTCCCTGAAAAGTCTGATTTTTTCCATTTCTGTCGCAACGCCTGTCCCCTCCCCAGTCACGACAATGCCGTCACAGCGTTGTATGCCGAGCATCAGATCTTCATCCAGAGATCTTCCGGAAAGAACAGGATGATATTTAAATCTCACGCCGCCCATCAGGAAGATAGAATCATCCCGCAGTTCTGACAGTTCTTCTGCGTATTCCTCATCTGCATCGGGCGGAAGATGGCCGCAGATAGAATCAATCTGGATAAAAGAAGCATGATATTTTTTTGCCATACGGAACGCCCTGTGATGATCGCCCAGCACATTCACGCCATAGATATGATCAGGATATTGTACCTGAAGAAATTCCAGTGCACGTTCCATATCATCCGGCTTGCCGAGGTAATTTTCAACAAGAACAGCATCCACGCCGGCATGATACATCTGCTGAATTTCAATTTTTGCCTGTGCAAAGATAGAATCTTTATCACTGCCGGTTAAGTGCAGCATACCGATAATTGGTTTTTTTACGCTGAAAAGTTCTGTAAATTTCATTTTTCTCACCTGATTCTGTTATCATCAATCAATATGATACTGATCAAATACCTGCATCAGAACGTTTTCATATTGTTTTAACTGATTGGCATAGAATTGTTTTTCTTCTTCTTTTTGTTTCTGTCTGGCAGTCCGGATGACAAAAATCTGACAAACACAGCAGACCACGGCACCGCCTGCAATGCCTGACAGAACAGAAAAAATCATTGTAACCGGAAGCAATATGCCGACAGCTGTTCCGGCACAGATTCCGGCAGCAATGCCGCCCCATATCGGAACAGAAACTGTAAACTCTGCACTCTGAAAAGAAAAATGCTCGATTGTTTTTCGCAGTGCTGTGATAAATTCTTTATTTTTCTGCTGTTGCAGCTGCTGTGCTTCCACAGCGGATATGCTGCTCCATTGAAAAGAATTTGTCCGATACCATCGGTTCATATCATCAGCCGTAATCAACTGAGGAGGTTTTTTATCAAATTCCACCTGAAAATTTGCCGTCAGATTTTCCCATTGTCTCTTGAATGCTTCTCTATACATAACATGCCTCCTGCCGATTGTTTAAGTATCGATGTTATTTTTGCGAATCAGCAGGCCATTTCCAGCAAATTTCTTTCCAGAGCTTTTCCGTTCAGCATGATATTCAGTTCATTGACAGTTTTAAACAGTTCATCCATTACCTGACCCATGCGTTTTTCTTCCTCTTCTGCTTTAGAAGTTCCGGATTTCAGATTTTCAATTGCCTGATTCAGTTTTGCAGCATAATCGTCAATAATTTGCTGGATTGACCCAGTCATGATTTCGCCGCCCTTGATCAGTGCCTGCAAAGATTTTTCTGTTTCCATCATCATTTCATTTTTACGGGCATATAACGCGCTGACAGTTCCCTCACGCATAGAATTAAGCATTTCCTGCGTGATGGTATCGGCATTTCTTCCCACCTGGAAAACAGAAAGAATGACACGCATACCCAGCATGGCAAGACCGATAGGCCATCCCACGCTGTACAATGCGATAATTTCAAATAATGTTTTTCCCAGAGTTTCCATCATTACGCTGATATTGCTCTTGTTTCCGCCAAAACCGCCGACAACTGTCTCCGGGTCAAGTGCCAGAATGCCGATTAAAACCTGAAACATAGAGGCATTTATTTTTCCTCCTCCTGTTTCGGGAGAAATCGGAACAGCTTCTGTCATTTTCTGAAGAATTTCTTCCCATGAAATGGGAATACTCAGTGTATCAATCTGTTTGGAATAAATTTCCAGCTGCTTGGAGAGTGTCATCAGGCGTGTTTCAAAATTAGTATTTATTTCGGCATTCATTTTTTGAATTTCAGAATTCAGATATTCTTTGATGACTTTCTGCACCTGTTCTGTATAGTTATCATAGCTTTTTTCGACTTTTCTTTTTTTGGCTTCATTGACAGTAAATTTTGCCTTTGCCGCAACGCCTGCGATGCCGGCAATTTCAGAAGCTTTTAATTTGACAGGCGGTTTCAGGTTTGAAAAATATGCATTCCAGTTGGCATCGACATTTCTCACCATATTGTCATAAGCCCGTGAAATGTCATCATTCACGCCCTGTACGCACTGGATACAGCACAGATTGATTCCGGCATAAATAGCGTTCATCTGTTCTGTACTTCTGTCGATTTTTTTTCTGCTGTTTTCCAGTTCTGCAATATTGGCTTTGTCAAAATCAATCTGTTTTTGATATTCATGATAAGCTCCGGTATACGTATGCAGAAGCTGGGGAAGATAAGTCTGGAAAGCCGCCCTGTCTCTTCCGTCGTCTGTCAGGAACGCTTCGAGAGCGGCTTCAAATTCCGGAATTCCTGTTGCATCAATAGCAATCTGAGCATATTCCGGATGTTTTTCTCTGAGGGAACTGTCACGTGCTCTTAAAGCATCCAGCGCATTGACAAAAAACACTCTTTTTCGATAGAGTTCTTCATCAAAACTGCCGTTTTCGTCCGTGAAGACATCCTCCAGATGGAAACGGGTACTTTCTTTGACATCCTCTGCATCGTTTTCTTCCAGCTGATTGATGCGATTTATAATAAAGAAAATATTTTTAAAATGTTTTCCCTCGTAATGTTCCCCGATATATTCTTTATCTTCCTGAGTGAAAGGCATCATTGCATTAATCAGATAAACAACGGCATTTGCCTGCTTCAGAAAAGTTCTTGACATCAAAGTATCTTCCTGGGAATTGGAAGTACCGGGGGAATCGATCACCTGTACCATTCCGCCGCCCACGCCTTTATTTTCCAGATGCAGAGCGGCATATTCTACCGAACGGCTGAATTTGCTTTCATCTTCCTGATCCACACGGTATTCCTGAAAGAAATCCCGGATAGGCATAGTTTCCTTCACGGGTTCTCCGTTCAGCGTTTCTTTTTTCACAATTACGGCTTCTTCGGGATTTTTATTAAACATGATTTTTGTCACGATGGCCGTTTCTGCATTGATGCTTCTCCGGAGCACATCTCTGTGAAGCAGAGCATTGATCACAGTAGATTTTCCGGCACTGAATCCGCCGGTAAACATAACAGAAAAAACGCCCTCGCGCATAGAAGCAAGCTGTTTCTGAATAGATTCTGACTGCAAACTCATCCCCATACCGGGAACGAATCCGTACTGCATTTTTGCATTTTCATTTTTTACGCCTACCAGTTCTGCGCAATGTTCCATACCGGACATCATTTTGCTTGAAAATTCGACAGTATTTTTATAATCGCCTGACATAGCTTTTCCTCCTGATAAAATTAATTTATAATTCAGCTTTCAGCAAGCTGTTCCATTCAGGCATATCCTGCTCCCGGATATTCTGAATTATTTCCTGATGCCGGGCTGTTTTTTCCTGCTGACGAATTTTTTCTTTCAGTCCGGAAACGATATAATTCGCCAGATTTTCGTAAAGTATGCGAATATTGACACAGCTTTCTTCCTCGGATGATTTCAGTGCTTCTTCCATCTGTTCTGCAATCTGACTGCAATAGGAAGAGCAGACAGTTTCTATTTCTTTTAACAGAAGCTCTCTGTACTGTCTGGCGGCGAATTTCTGATACTGGTGAGAAAACAGGGAAACGCCTGCAAAGACGGCGGCTCCGAATGCAGGATTGACAATAATACACGGTACTGACAAAAGCAAAATATTTCTTGTATTTTTTCTCAGCCGTTCCACAGGGCTTTCTTTCGTGCGAATCCACTGTACTTCATCTGTAATCCAGTATTTTTCTGTCTGATGCAGGAGCACAGCCGGAGGCATATTTTCTATGACGTTCAGAGTTGTTTTATCCACATCGGCATACATGCGGGCAATATCCTGATCGAACTGTTTTATCAGCATTTCCATCGTCTGTTCTATATTTTCCGCGATGATTCTGTCAGCTTCTGCAATATAATATCCCCAGCATACCCGGATATATTTCGTCAGTGTTTCTGCTATATCATCCAGTTCCTCATTGGAACAGGAGATTATTTTTTCCCGGATATGTTTTTTCATATCAGAATTATAAGCGCGGATGCTTTCCAGAAGATTGGAACGGATTTCTACAAAAGCATTGCAAAGAACGATATCTGCCGCAACCTGTCCGGCAGTTTTGATTTTTTCCTGTACAGCCGAAAACTGTTTCACAGCCTCTTCCAGCTGATGAATATCTTCATTTTTTATTTTGCAAAGTTCTGCAAGCCGTCTGTCAATTTCGGCCAGGCAGTTTTTCAGGATATGCTGACTGCGTCTGACACGGAGTGTTTCTTCTTCCTGCCTGAAAACCTGATGCAGAAAATCAGGAATTTGCTGTATTTTTTCTGCAATTTGCAGTTTCACATGAATGCGTTTTACAGTATTCCTGACAGAATCGCTTACCTGCCGTGCTTCGTCTTCCTCATCGGCATTCAGTTTATCCAGCTCTGCGATATAAATCATACTGCTTTCCTGATCTGCAAACGGAAGCCATGTCTGGGCAATCCAGTTTTTTTCATACAGATTCATTGCAGCGACTGCATTGGTAATCAGGCATACGGCATCCTGCTGAGAAAGAATTGTTTTCCAGTCAGAAACAGCATCGGGATTTCCGCAGAGAAGCAGTCTGCTTTTTTTCAGAAAGCTGCATGGGAGCGTAAGCAGCAATTCCGGTTCGTCTGTTTTATTTCCGACAGGTTCGGCTGTGCCGTCAATCCTATGATACAGCTGTACTTCATCATCATATTCCAGAGACAGAAACACAGTATGCCTGAAAAAATTCTTCAGATTCTCTTCCGGATGCCAGCCGCAGACTTGTGATGCAATGATCAGAAGCCGCCACATATCCAAAGAAAAGCTGACAAGCAAAGCAGACGGAATCTGTTCAGAATTCAGGTTTTCTTTTGCTGTCATGACAGATTCTGACAGCATTTTATCTTCCAGCGGCGCGAGTATTTTTTCAATGCGATCGATCAGCTGTATTATATCATAATGCATAAATTTTCTCATTCCTTTCCTTTCAGGGATAATACTGCCAGAATCTTTTCTGTTTCTGCCGCCAGCTGTTTCTGATTCAGGCTGTCAGCAGAAAGTTGTTCTCCCATAATTTCACAATAAACCTGACTTTTTGCAAAAAGCTCCAGAGCTTCCAGACGTTTCACAATCAGGGGATGTGATGCCTGATATTCCCCGACTTTTCTGAGAATGCCGCCTTTCCGGAAACGGTTGCATTTCTGGATATAATCCTCGATATCAACAGAAGAAATATCTGTAAATCCGGCCTGAATCTGCACCAGTGATTTTTTAGCGATATCCAGATTTCCGGCGCACAGCAGTCCGGCACGGTCAGCTGTAATTTCGGAACGTCTGCTCCAGGCTTTCAGTGCCAGATTCACGCCGCTTAATGCGGCATCCAGTGCAGCAGCGGCCAGTCCGAAATATTTAATGCCAAATTTACTGATCATTTCGGCGGCAATATGATAAGTCAGATGTTCCATTGCAATATGTCCGCATTCATGCCCGATGACGAAAGTCAGCTGTTCCGGAGTCATTGCTTTTACAAGCATACCGCCCAGCACAACATAAGGCTCTTCTTCGTTTCCGACGGTATAGGCATTCATATCCAGAGAACCGGAAATAATCACATAGGGTCTTTTAATTCCGAGTGTCTGCACACAATGCAGAACAATCCTGTTAAGTTCGGGATATGTTTTTTCATCGACAGGGATGCCGCCGGCAATCACCTGACCAAAATAGGCATCGGCACTCATATCGACAATAGATTTAAATACTGTAGAAGCTACCGGAATTGACAGCATCTGAATAATTTTTTTATCAATCGGATGGGCATAATCTTTTATATTTTTCTTTCCCGGAATGATTTCCGGCTGATTTAAAATACTAAAATCCGGACAAGTTATCCTCATTTTTTCCATGAACGGCAATCCTTTCTGTTTTGCGAAATTGTCACAGAGCAAACATATTTGACAGTATTATTATACATTTCTTTACTGGAAAAGTCAATATCATCGGCGGAAAATTCAGCTTTTGTTCATAGAATTAATACAATCAGATTTGCAGTTCACATGCTGTTTTCAGAGCAGCCGATATAATAAAACGGCCAGGAACAGCTGGCCGAAAAAAATTTATATTTTGCTGCATTCTGACTGCGCCTTACATTTCTTTTTATCCTGATACATGCGCGAATCGGCTCGTTCAAATACATCCTGCACGCGGATATCCTTTTCCGGATGAAATTCTGAAATTCCGGAGGCAAGAAGAATCATTTCCTGTTCATTTTGTTTCTGTTCTGTCAGAACTGTGCGGAGCTGCTGCATTAACCCTGTTCTGTCAAGAAAGTCATGGCCTTTGAGGACTACAGCGAATTCGTCTCCGCCAATCCGGAAAACGGGGCTGTGCTTGAAAATATTGCAGATGACAGAACTTGCTTTCTGAATAAAAGCATCTCCGGCCTTGTGTCCCAGTGTATCATTGACCTGTTTCAGCCCGTTGACATCGCATATTACAATAGCAAATTCCTGATTTTCTTTATTTTTAATCTGTTCGTCCAGTTCAAATTCCAGCTGTACATAAGCGCGTTTATTTTTCACGCCTGTCAGGACATCGCGGTTTGCCATATCCACGGCGGCCTGATAAGCGAGTTCCATCCGTTTGGTTTCGTCCACATTGGCAAGTGCAATAATAATATGTTCCGAATCTTCTTTTGGGCGGACGATATACAAAGAGACATACTGAGGCCTGTCTTCTATCATGAGTCTGTAATTAAAAACCGTCTTGCCATATGCCGAAAGTCTTTTCATAAGATTTTCCTTTTGCATAGCAGCCGCCATCATGGGAAAATCATCCGGATAAATTTCAACTTTCATGCGCCGCTGTGTTTCTTCAAAAAAATTCTTTCCTTTTTCGCCGGATTCCAGTTTTCCATATTTTTCGTTTGTAGTATATTCAGAATATTCATCTGTTATAATATTGACATGATAAATAATCTCGTAACGCTGTGCGAGGGCTGTAGAAATATCGCTGAATGTACGCTTTTGTTCTTCCATATTCTGTTCATGGCGAACCTGGGCATCTGTATTATATACGCCCACGACAATCCGTCCGGTTTTGTTTTTGGGCTGGATAATGCGCATAGCCATATACTGCTGCCTTCCGTCCAGAAGCTGACGGTACCGCAACGTAACAGAATCTTCTTTCTGAAGATTTGCCAGCATTCTTTCTTTCTGCATTTCTGCAAGAACGCGATCTTTATCTTCCGGGTGGATATATTTCCGGATATCTTCGGCAGAATCGGCAAAAAAATCCGTTCCCTGCTGAGTTGTGCCGAGCCTTGCATATTGTTCGCTTGCGCTGTAGCGTGTATACTCGTTTGTTTCGGTATTTACATAATAGATTACTTCGTAGCGGCTGGCAAGGGATTCTGCAATTTCGGAATAAGTCCGTTTTTCTGCTTCTGCTTCCAGTTCTTTCCGTTTCTGCTCGTCCACGTTCTGTACGCCGATGACGATATTCCGGTCATTTCCCTGAATGG
>DFJS01000086.1 GCA_002373165.1 Ruminococcus sp. UBA3665 | reverse complement strand
TGCGACTCCCGTCCGGCTCGCGGCGACTTTTTTATTATATCACATTTTGTTTCATTTGTCAAGACTTTTTTCAAACTTTTTTGAAAATTTTCTTGGTATCTTTTGCTTCCGGGCTTTCGTCCGACAGCTTTATTATTATAGCATGTTTTTTCGCGTTTGTCAAGCAGAAGAAATTTAATGATTCAGTCGTTTTTTTGTGCAGTTTTACCATCATCTTCCAGAATTTTTTCTTCTGATTCCCGCATGACGGACTGTATTTTCAGAACCAGACGTTTCAGTACTTCTTCCAGATCTGCCAGCCGCGCCTGCGATTCATAATATAATTCTTTATAATCGGGCATGATAACACCTCCATATACAAATATATTGTATCACAGTATTAATCAATTGTCAAGTAATATTTTACAATAGTATTAAAAAATAATTCCCGGAGGTATTTTATGTTCTATGAACGCATCAAAGAATTACGATTATCGCATAAAATGAGTCAGGTCGAACTCGGTCACAGACTGTCCACTTCCAAGCAGACAGTCAGCAATTGGGAAAGCGGCTATGCCACGCCGACTCTTGATATGTTTCAGAAAATTTGCGAAACTTTCTCCGTCAGTGCAGATTACCTGCTCGGCATAGAACCGCAGAATTTTCTGGATGTCTCCGGCCTGACTATGGAGCAGATCGCCCATCTGCAACAGATTGTCAATGACCTGAAAGCCATCCGGCCGGAAAATACTTCACAAAAAACATAAACAGATTTTGTTCACTTTGCATCAATCCGTCAATTTTGCCATGAAATATGCATATTTCATTACTGTATTGTGTAAATATTGTAAAAATTTGAAAAAAATCCTGTTTACCCCCTTTTCAAAATTGACTTTTTATGTTATAATAGTATTTAGAATATCTGATTTTTTCAGATGAGATTTTAGGAGGTTTCTGTATGTCTGTAAAGGAACTCTACACCGCATGGTGTCAGAAAGCAGTTGATGATTCGGATCTGCTTCCGGAACTGCTCGAAATTGAAGGTAATGATGAAGAAATCCGTGACCGTTTTTATCGTGATCTGGAATTCGGAACCGGCGGTCTGCGCGGCGTACTCGGCGCAGGAACCAACCGCATGAACGTGTACACAGTCCGCCGTGCCACGCAGGGTCTGGCCAATTATGTCAAAGCATCGTTTGAAAATCCCAGTGTTGCCATTTCTTACGACAGCCGCATCAAGTCCGTGAAGTTTGCCCAGGCTGCGGCATCGGTACTGGCAGCAAACGGCATCAAAGTGCATATTTATACCGAACTGATGCCGACTCCCTGCCTTTCCTGGGCAGTCCGTGCGCTGAAATGCAGTGCCGGAATCATGGTGACGGCAAGCCACAATCCGTCAAAATACAACGGCTACAAAGCCTATGGTGCGGACGGATGTCAGATTACACTCGAAGTTGCCGAACAGGTAATTTCTGAAATTAATTCTCTGGATATGTTCAGCGATGTGAACTATACTGATTTTGAAAAGGCAGTTGCTGACGGCATGGTATCTTATATTCCTCCGGATGTGGTTGAAGAATATTATCAGAACGTGCTGGCACAGGGCATTCATACTGATCTTTGTGCCGAAAGCGGCCTCAAAATCGTATATACTCCCCTGAACGGCACAGGAAACAAGCCGGTTCGTGAAATTCTTTCCAGAATCGGCATCAAAGATGTCACTGTCGTGAAGGAACAGGAAAATCCGGACGGTCATTTTCCGACATGCCCCTATCCGAATCCGGAAATCCGTGAAGCTCTGGCACTTGGCCTGAAATACTGCGACGAAGTCAAGCCCGACCTTCTGCTTGCGACTGACCCCGATGCTGACCGTGTCGGCATTGCTGTTCCGGACGGCGAGGATTATGCTTTATTCTCCGGCAACGAAGTAGGTGCCATGCTTCTGGAATATATTTGCAGTCAGCGCAGGGAAAACGGCACTATGCCGGAAAATCCGGTTTGTGTCAAGACAATTGTTACCACTGATTTAGTAAAAGCGATCGCCAAAGAATACGGCGTAGAAGTCATTGAAGTGCTGACAGGCTTCAAATTCATCGGCGAACAGATCGGCCTGCTGGAAGCCAAAAATCAGGAAAACCGCTATATCTTCGGCTATGAAGAGAGTTACGGCTATCTGTCCGGAACTTATGTCCGCGATAAAGATGCTGTTGTTGCCTCCATGCTGATCTGCGAGATGGCCGCTTACTATCGCACCAAAGGCATTTCCATGCTTCAGGCGCGTGAAAACATGTACAAGAAATACGGCATTTTCCGTCATTCGCTCCAGAGCTTCGAGTTCGACGGCGAAAGCGGCATGAACAAGATGAATTCCCTGATGCAGGGACTTCGTGAGAATCATCCGGCAGAAATCGGCGGTCTGAACGTGATTTCCGTCTCTGACTATCTGACCAGCGAAACGGTCAATACTGCAACAGGCGAAAAGACAGCCATCACTCTGCCGAAATCGAATGTTCTGGTATTTGATCTGGAGCAGGGCGCAAAAGTTGTGATTCGTCCGTCTGGCACAGAGCCGAAAATCAAGAGCTATTATACAGCCAAGGGCACTACAATGGAAGAAGCGATTGCGACAGAAGAAAAGCTGAAAGCTGATTTCAGCAAAATTTTCAAATAATCTGATTTTAAAAAAAAATCAGCACACTGTTCTGAATGCAGTGTGCTGATTTTTTTACTGAAAAATTTCCTGCCAGTTTTTGACACTGCACAGAAACATGGCCTGTGTATACTCCGCCGGATTGGCGGCATCCTGAAAGGCATCTCCTGTCTGTTCCAGATTGACAATAAAAATCTCGCTGTAATGTTCCAGCAGGAACGGAATCATACAATCAGCATAATCATCTTTATAGAGCAGTAATTTTTTGCCGTTATCCAGATCTGTATGAATCCGCATTGTGCGGCACGGTTCGCCCAAATAAAAGCGATACATATCCTCTGTTTCGAGAGCAGAACTGTCATATAATTCCGCATGATTTTCCATTCTGCCGTCAGGATAGCGTACATGAATCCCCGTGATATGACTGCCTGTCTCGCAGGTATAGCAGTCCAGCACATCCGGCTTGATTTTGTCATACAAAGTTTTCTGATACAAATCGCCCCTGAACTCCGTACTCAGGTGAGAAATCACATATTTCTGGTACGATACGGGCGCAAAGCCCATTTTCTGAATCGCAGACTGATATACATAATATGCGCCGCAGCTTGTCCAGTGAGAATCCGTTCTGTAATAAATATAGCTGTCTTTCAGCGAACTTAAAATATGATATGCATCCACACAGCGGATGCCTGTTTCTGTATCGGCATAAACATCTTTGATCAGCTTTTCCTGATTATCATTCAGCGCATTGGCCGGAAGACTGCTTTCATAAATTTCCGAAGCCGACGGCACCAGAATCAGATAAACCGGAATATTAAATTCCTGATGAAACTGATTTATCAGCGCAGCGTTTCCTGTCCCGGACAAAAACTGCTTTTCAATCAGTCTTTCTTCCGTGATATACACACCCTGAATCATTTTTTCGCCGATCATCAAATCTGTCCGGCTTTTCAGCTGGAACAGCAAATCATGAAATCCCAGATTTTCTTTCAGATATCCCTCCAGCTCTTCGGAAAAGCTTCCGTCAGAGAGTGATTTTGCATCTGCATGAGGAAGTGCAGAAAATTCCAATACTTTCAGTGTAGAAATCATGACTGCCGCCCAGACAATCAGAAGAATTGCCGCTGTACAGTGTGCAATTTTATGTTCTTTCTTAATTTTTTTCATGCAGATTCCCCCTAAATCCACAGCCATAAGCGGCTGTTCTGTTCGCCGTACAGCATGGCCGCCAGACAGCAGACCAGCAGAATTCCATGAAACAGCGGCATGAATGACATCATCAGCTGTCCGAACTGCGAAACTGCCAGCCTTTCGGCGATATTCCGGAATAAATCCGTTGCGATATAAAACCCGATCAGAATCAGTGCAAGATAAGAAACAAGAAAATATATCCCTGTTCTGTCCAGCACGCCGTTCCCGAAGCCGATCATTGCCTTCCAGTAACCGAAAATTTCCGTCAGACTGCCGGAGAAAAACAGCACCCATAAAAACTGCGAGATGACAGCAGTATACACCACGCCGGCAATATATTTCTGCCGGATGATTTTTTCCAGAAAAATCTTCTCATTCAGCAGCAGCAGACCCATCAGCAAGCCCCATAAAATAAACGGCATCTTCATTCCGTACCAGGCCCCGATCAGCACCCACATCAGAAGAAATCCCAGATTTCCAAGTCCTTTCTGTGAACAGTTCCGGAATAATAATTTTCTGAAATTTGTCTCAAACCATAATACAAGCGTCATATTCCAGCTTTTCATGAATGCGGTCATACTGGAAGTAAAAAACGGATGACTGAAATTCTTCGGCAGTTCATAGCCCAGACATTTTCCCAGTCCTCTGGCCATTTCAGAATAGCCCAGCAGTTCAAAATACAGATACATGGAAAATATCACAGTTGTCAGCCATGCGGTCAGCATACTCATATTTTCGGGGGCAATCTGCCGGAGTTCCCGGAAAATATAGCCGAACGTATCCGCCAGAACTACCTTTTCGGCCAGTCCCCGGATAAATAAACTCAGCCCGTTGCTCAAAGAAACAATATTCAGATGCTTATGCTGATTCTGTTCGGCAAATTCGGCATAGGAAAACAATCCTCCTGCGAACAGAGCAGGAAAAAACAGCAGATACAGTGCCAGTGTCAGGAAATTCCCTGCCGGAGAATGATGCTTCCGATAAATCCCGATCAGATAACCCAGTCCCTGAAGCGTATAAATCGCAATGCCGAACGGGAAAAACAAATTCTCCTGTGCCGTGTTCCGGATCCAGGACATGGCCGTAATTTGCAGCATCACAGAAACACAGAGAATCCCGGCAGAAAGTATTTTATTTTTTCGATATTTTTCCAATAACAGTCCTGTTCCGTAATCATAGCACAGAAACGCCGCCGGATACAGAATCCTGACAGGATTCCCCCAGCCGTACAGCAGCATACCGCACAGCACCAGAAAGCCCTGCTGCATTCTGTCCGGAAGCAGATAATCCACACATAACAGCACTGGCAGAACTGTCATCACAAACGTCAGCGATGCGATCTGCATGATTCATACTCCTGTATCTGTTTCAGAAATTCTTCTCTTGTCATCATAGAATTCAGCACTTCCAGCAGAGCCGATGCCGACAGATTGGCCGGAAGATTCAAATATTTCTGGAATTCCCTTCTTTTTTCAGAACTGTTTGGCCGTCCGCTGAATCCGGCTAAATACAGATCTGTTTTAGTAACGGGTTCTGAAACTGGTTTTTCTTCCGTCAGAACGCCGGCTTTCCGGAAGGCTTCCCGGAGAATTCCGGCATCAATGCCCTCTACGCCGAGTTTTCCTTCTGCCGAGGGCTTGACTTTTCTGCGCTCTTTGCCGAAAATATCCGGGATATAGATATTTCTGACATCACCTTCCGGGATAGCTCCCCGGATATAATTCCGTATCTGGAATCCTGCCCTGTCGGAATCGGTCAGAATTAAAATGCCTGTCGTTCTGGCATAATACCGGATTAATTCTAATAATTCCTGATTTTTATAAATCCCGAAGCCGTTTGTCTGAATAATCACGGCTTTCACCAGTGAGGATAATTTTATTTTATCATATTTTCCCTCTACGATAATCGCCTGTTTAATCTGGAGCATGTTTTTTCTCCTCTCACGCGTATTTTATTCGTAATAGCTGACGATTTCTGCATAATACTTTTCATTCTGCTGTACAAACTTGATGACAAACCGGAATCTTTGTTCCATTCTGTCTTCACTGTCAGGCCATGGCGCACACTTATACTGTACGGGAGCAGTCTGTGCATCTTCGGGAGCAATGCGAATCTCCCCGAAATAATGCTGTTCCATAAATTCGCGATAATCTTCCGTATAGAACGAAAACAGGTCTTTTGTATCCTGTGCCATGGCAACATGCCAGTAACGTATCGGCTCGGCATTACTTAAATCAATATGATACTCTTTTTCGAGTTCGGCAATGCGCTGCGGCGTGAAATTCGTCTCGTTTACGGGTATCATGATTTTACAGAATCCATACAGCAGCAGCCCCAGAATTACTATCATGAGGATAATCGCCATGAAACAGCCTTTTCTTTTTTTCTGCGCCGGAAGTTTATCCTGATCTTCTTCATTCAGCATACTATCACTCCTTCTCCGGAAGGCAGAATTCTTTCACAGCAGTCTGCATGAATTTTAACAATTCTTCCGGAGTTTCGCATTCATAGACAGCAAGCGGATGTTCCCAGTCATATTGCGAAATTACATAGATTTTAAATCTGTCCTGATAATATCCTGCATCCAGCAGGATGCCGCCCGGATATTCCGCCTGAAACATATCTTCTTTCAGAACAGTATCAGAATAGTTCACGATTCCGCCGGAACTGTCAAACTGATTCCAGAAATTTTCGTTTATAGATTCAGAAATTTCTTTTTCATGAGACGGATAATTTGTAATCTGCGCCGGTTTTCCGAAATATAATATTTCAATCGGCGGAAAATCAGTATTTCCGGTGCGCCCGGAACTGCTTTCTTTCAGTTGATGATAACGAGAAACAAATTCGCTGATTTCTTCCGGAGTCCAGCCATATTCCTGCATTTTTTGTTTGTATTCCGTTTCGTTCAAGCTTTTACCTCCTGAGCATTTCAATGACAGTCTTTTCAAAAAGAACACGTTCGTCAACCGTGCCGGAATACATTTTCTTTTCGGCATCACAGAGCAGATTCAGGCATTCCGCGATATGTTCCGGCGTTTCGCCCATGCTGTCACGGAATGACCGCTCCACGGCAAAGCTGAATTTATAGCCGAAATCTGCCATGACATCCTGCACAGTTCTGCCGTCCTTCCGTGCGGCGGATGCTCTCTGAATATCAATCAGACAGCCCGATACAACTGCCATGAGATAGGGCATTTCCACACGCAGAGCAAGCAGTTCTTCTACCGCTTTCATGGCATCGGCGGCACGGCGTTTCAGAACCGCGGCAGTCAGGGCATAGACAGTTGTCTCCAGAGCCGGAGCTACCATTTCCTGAATCAGCTGTTCGGTCACAGTGCCGCCGTTCACGAAGGCACAGAGCTTATCAATCTCGTTCTGAATCATGAGTGTCTGACAGCTGCACTGCATTGCAAGAGCCATTGCCGCAGGGCGTTCGATGGTACAGCCCTGTTTTTTGACTTTGGCGATGATTTCCGCGGCTATCTGGGAGGCAGATTTCGGTTCGCAGATGCAGACAGTGCCGTTTTTATCGATATAATCAATTATTTTTTTATTTTTTGCCGAAGGCTTTTTATTTTTCCCTGTTTTTCCGGCATAGATATCAAACCCTGTAACATCAAATATCAGAATTGTCTGTCCGGAAACGTTCCCCAGAATGTCAAGCAGCATAGTTCTGTCATGTTCGCGCATAGTTTCCAGATTGCAGTCATGAATCTGTATGCAGTTATAGTCCGCGAACATGGGGCAGAGTTCGGCATCTTCCGAGAGCTGATTCAGATCCAGATTCTGCCCGTCCAGCCGGGTGACATTTTCCGGGCCGCCTGCGGCTTTGACAATTCTTCTGACGCAGTTTTCGACAGCGAGAATATCACTGCCATAAAAATAATATAAATTAGAAAGCTCTCCTGTTTTGAGCTGTGCCTGTAAATTTTTCTCATCAATCAGCGTCATATAATCTCCTTACCCGGCATCTGCCGTTTTCTGAAATTGTGATTTCCAGATTATTTTCCTCAAGATACGTATGTGCATCCGGAAGATATGCTTCACTGCCGCCCGTCAGCAGAAGTATGCCGCATTCCGGCTGAATGGTTCTGCAAGTTCCGTAAACGGTCAGAATATCGGGTGTTTCACTGATTTCAGACCTGTCATTCTTACACAGAAAGATTTTGCCGGCATATTCCAGTCTCACCTGTTTCTGTGAAACTTCTATTTTTGCGCCATGGAACAGCAGTTCTCCCTGTTCGGCGAAACAGATTTCACAGTCCGGCCAGGTGACTGATTCTGACCGTTTCATCATCCAGAGTTCTTCCGGAGGCAGAAATGCAAGATATTCCTGATATCTTCTGATCATTTTTTCCTTTGGCCTGCAAAGATACAGACTTTCCAGATGCTGTACTCCGGCACGTTCCAGATAAATTCCGGCATAATCCGGAGCATAATAATTTCCTGTCAGATCCAGCAGAACAGAATCCGAACCATGCCGCACGGCCAGCAGGCATTGTCCATCTTCTCCGAGCACTGCAATTTTAAGATCTTCCGCCTGTGAAAGCCGTTCCAGACTGACGGAAATTCCTGTTACGGCAAGCGCAGTGACTGCCGAAACCGCAGTCAGTTTTTTATTCCTGAACAGCAGCTGACACAACAGCACCAGACCTGCACCTGTCCAGATGACAAATACTGCTGTTTTGCTGTCGGCAGAGGCATGTGTCCATGACATGCCGGCAAAAAAATCTGAAATTTCCAGAATGCTATGATTCAGAACATCGGCCAGATGCAGAAAACATTCTGCAATTCTTCCCTCACAGCCGAAACATACCGCCAGCACGCCTGTCAGAAGCGATACCATGCATACAGGAACCAGAAACAGATTACTCAGCGGCGAAATCAGCGAAATTTCCCTGAACCAAAGCACACTGACCGGAAGCAGAATCAGAAACGTACAGCTGAATGCTGTCAGATCTTTCAGCACAAGATGATAAAATTCTTTCTGCGGAAAGTCTTTTGTCATGCTCTGTGCCGCCGCGCCGATTCCGAATGCGCCCGAACATGACAGCCAGAATGCCGGACTATGTATCACAAACGGATTTTCCGCGCCAAGAATCAGCATTGCAATCGCCAGCGAATTGAATGCATCCGTCTGACGGAAAACTATTTTTGCGCTCTGTGAAAGCAGAATCATGATACATGCTCTTTTGACAGAAACAGTTTCTCCGGCGCAGATGACAAACAGACTGCAAACAGGCAGAATAAGCAGAAACTGCAATTTTCTGCCGGCTCTGCATTTTTCAAGAATCCAGCTGATACACATCGCCAGAAAATCCAGATGCAGACCGGATACGGCCAATATATGCCCGATGCCTGTCCGGTACAGAGAAGTCTTCAGACTGTGCCGCATACCGGATTTATCCCCGAACAGCATTCCAATCAGCATTGCGGCGGAATCTTCCGGCATATGCTGACGAATTCTTTCTGTCATGCGGTTCCGCCAGTGAAATATCATGCTGGAAACAGTCTGTTTTTCGATTGGCTGTACCTGAATGATTTCTGTCCCTGTTTCCAGATCAAAACAAAGAAATAGATTCTCCGCTCTGGCATAGCTTTCGCTGTCGAACAGATAACTGGATTCTATTTTCTTCGGCCTGCCGGAAAATGTCAGCACATCGCCATAATTGAAATCATCCTGATCAATAAACAATTCCACTTTAGCCGGAATATCATTTCTGTCGATTCTGCCTTGCAGAAGATAATCCGCATTTCCGGAAGCGTATGCTGTTTTCCGGATAATCTTTCCTGTAAAAGTGACTTCCAGGCCGGCGAGGGATTTCTGATTCTGTGCGGCTGTATCATGATTCCAATAGCAACAGCACGCTATCAGGCATGACAGCGTGCTGAGTACCACATATTTCCACACAGACCGGCGATACACTATCACGCCCAGTGCCGCCAGAAGCATCACACTCCATGACAGAATGTCCAGTCTTGATGCAATCAGCAAGCCCAGAATATAGGGCAGACCGATATATAAAGCCGGTCTTTTCATAGTCAGTCTTTGAAGAACAGCGGCAGCTGTTCCAGATAAATAATATCTGTTCTGTCAGCGGCATCGCCTTCGGCGAGAACTGCCGCTTTTCCGGCGACAGTACCTCCGGCCTTTTCCACCAGATATTCCAGAGCTTTCAGTGATTCGCCCGTACTGATAACATCATCCACGACAAGAACTTTCTTATCTTTCAGCAGTTCAGCCTTTTCGCCGTCCAGATGCAGAACCTGTTCGTTCTGGGTTGTGATTGACTTGACATTCACAGAAACAACATCACTCATATAGAGCTTGACGGATTTTCTTGCGACAACATAAGTTTTACCGCTCTGACGGGCCATTTCGTAAGCAAGCGGAATGCCTTTGGATTCTGCGGTGAGAAGCACATCGAATTTCGGAGCTTTTGCCAGAAGCAGTTCTGCCGATTTCACAGTGACTTCCACATCCGAAAACATAATAAACGCCGCGATATCAAGTTTTTCGCTGATGGGGCATTTTTTCAGTTTTCTGTCAAGACCGGCGATGTTCATTTGATAATATTCAGCCATTTCAGAAATCTCCTTATCTTAGCCGAGAGACTGTTCGCCCCAGCCCATTTTCTTGCCTGCCAGCAGATGGAAATGCAGATGCATCACACTCTGACCGGCATCTTCGCCGCAGTTGTTGACAATACGATAGCTCTCGATATTTTCCTGCTTGGAAACTTCGGCCATTGCCTCGAAAATCTTAGCAACATACTGAGAATTTTCCGGATTGATTTTCTTCGCACAGCAGATATGTGTCTTGGGTACGAATAAATAATGAACCGGTGCAATCGGGTTAATATCCTTGAATGCGAACACAAATTCATCTTCGTACACTTTTGCAGAGGGGATTTCCCCTGCGATAATCTTACAGAATAAACAATCTTTGTCCATGACAAATTCCTCCTTGATAATTTTTATTCTTCTTCCATATCCAGAATCATTTCATCAAATTCATTGAACGATGCCGCAATCTTGCAGTTTTCGGGATTTTCTTGAAATTCCTCGAAAAATTCATGACAGATATAATAAATTCCGTGATTTCTGGTATGAAAATAATAGCTGTCTCCGGCCTCATCGGCACAGAACGGGATATACTCCATCGGAATCAGCTGATCCTGTTTCTGCCATTTCAGGAGCTTTCTGACAGTCAGATCATCAGAATTCTCACTGACCAGCGGATAGACTTCTGCCAGCAGGCAGTCTTCCGGCGAGATGCCGCATTCATCCAGAAGGCCGCCGTTCTGTTTCAGATAGAGGGCTTTCAGCTTCTTGGGAAAGTGAATCTGATATTTTTCTTCAAACGCTTTGATTTCCTCCTGGGTCAGGGGTTTCTGACCGTCATATTCCAGATACGTGAGCAACGACATGTTCAAGCCCTCCTGTTATAAAATCTCTGTAATAAAATAATGCTTTCTGTAAAGTACAGCAATACACTCACTTTGTACGGGCGGAGCAGAATTCAGATAAGAAGTATAGCCTTTTATCACTTCGCCGTCTTCCAATTGAATTATCGGAATATATTCTTTCCAGTCTGCTCCGCGCACTTTCTGATGCGTCATCACATCATATCCGATAATCTTTCCCGTGTAAGAAACGCCTTTTCTGCTGATATACTTTCTGAAACTATCCCAGAAATGCAATACTTTCACCCATATTTCCGCGCTGACAAGCAGAATATTTCCGGTAATAATCATCTGTTTCAGACTCTTATCTTCCGCGCCCATCCCATTGAGAATAAAGAACAGAATACAAACCAACAGTGTAATTCCGATAATTGTCCGGTATTCAAGTCTGATTTCATAAAGAACCGGATATTTCTGTCGATTCTGCTGAAATGAAACTGCCGGACTGATAAACGGTGCTAATGCCAGAAACAGCATCAGGAGAAAAAACATTCCAAATTGATTTATCATATTTTTTCCTCCTGATTGTTTTCATTCTTACTTTACAAATTCAGCAACAATATTTTCGAGTTCAGCCAGAGCTTTTTCAACAAGTTCTGCCTTGCCGATGCCTGCCATTGCGCTGTCCGGACGGCCGCCGCCTTTTCCCTCGGTCAGAGCCGATACTTTCTTGACGATATTTCCGGCATGTGCGCCCTTTTCGAGTGCAGCCTTAGTGCAGACACAATACAGCTGACCCTTTTCGCCGCCGACTCCTGCCAGCACGGCAATCATAGGCTGCTCTGTATTCTTGATCTGATCGCCCATCTTGCGGAGCAGATCGGCATTGGCATTCTGAACGGGTGCGCCGACTACCTGAACGCCGTTGACAGTCTTGGCTGATTTCAGAATATCCTCCAGTGCATTTCCGGCCATTTTCTGACGGAGTGTTTCGACAGTCTTTTCCGTTTCTTTGAGCTGAACTGTCAGTGATGCGCATTTTGCCGGAAGTTCGGCAGGATTATTCAGTTTCAGAGCCTTTGCACTTTCATTGATTGTATTCTGCAATGAATTGATTAATTCCAGAACTCCCTCACCGGTAACGGCTTCAATACGGCGCACGCCGGAAGCAACCGAACTCTCTGAAATAATTCTGAACAGGCCAATATTGGCAGTATTCTTGACATGTGTACCGCCGCAGAATTCGATAGAAACATCTCCGGCTTTGACAACTCTGACAACATCGCCGTATTTTTCGCCGAATAATGCCATTGCGCCGAGTTTTCTGGCTTCTTCGATGGGCATTTCGTTGACTTCCACGGGCATAGCATTGAGAATCCATGTATTGACGAGGGTTTCGACTTTCTGGATTTCTTCCGTCGTCATGGCACTGAAATGAGAGAAGTCAAAACGGCAGGCTTTTTCATTGACGAGCTGTCCGGCCTGATGCACATGATCGCCGAGCACTTCGCGCAGAGCGGCCTGTAACAGATGGGCGGCTGTATGATTGCGCATGACATTATTTCTGAACTTCGGGCAGACTTTTGTTTCGACATCATCGCCGACAGAAAGTGTTCCGGATTTCATCACGCCGAAATGCAGATAATGACCGTCCTCATCTTTTGTGACAGCCGTCACTTTGAATTTGGCATTTTCTGTGAAGATTTTGCCATGATCGGCCACCTGACCGCCGCTTTCGGCATAGAACGGAGTAGTATCCAGAACCAGAACAGCTTCCTCGCCTTCGCTGACAGAATTAACAGTTTCTTTCTCTTTGAGAATTGCCAGAATTTCGGCATCATCCGTCAGAGAAGCATAGCCGACGAATTCTGTTTTCTGGAGATTTAATTTAATAGAATTATCTGCCCAGGAAGAGCTTGCTTTTGCAGCATGATCGGCTTTGGCAGTATCGCGCTGTTTCTTGACAAGTTCCCGATAGCCTGCTTCATCCACTGTAAAGCCCTTTTCGGCGGCGATTTCGGCAGTCAGATCGAACGGGAAACCGTAAGTATCGCTTAATTTGAAGACATCTTCGCCGGAGAGCATTTTGCTTTCAGACTGATTCATGATATCTGTCAGGAGTTCCATGCCCTTATCGATAGTTTTAGCAAAAGCTTCTTCCTCGACTTTGATAATCTTCTTGATATAGGCGCGTTTTTCTTCCAGTTCGGGATAAGCAATTTTATTTTCATCGATGACCGTATCGCAGACTTCATGCAGGAATGTGCCCTTGATGCCGATCATACGGCCATGACGGGCGGCACGTCTTAACAGTCTTCTCAGAACATAGCCTCTGCCCTCGTTGGACGGGAGTACGCCGTCGCCGACCATGAAAGTAGTGCTTCTGATATGGTCTGTGATTACTCTCAGCGAAACATCTGTATCATGATTTTCATGATAGTTCACACTGGCAATTCTTGAAATATGCTTCATGATATTCTGGACTGTATCGACTTCAAAGAGATTGTCAACGCCCTGCATCACGCAGGCCAGACGTTCCAGACCCATACCGGTATCAATATTTTTATGTTCCATTTCGGCATAGTGGCCGTTGCCGTCGGAATCGAACTGACTGAACACCAGATTCCAGACTTCAACATAACGGTCGCATTCGCAGCCGACATGACAATCCGGTCTGCCGCAGCCTTTATCCGCGCCGCGGTCGAAATAGATTTCTGAACAGGGGCCGCAGGGGCCTGTACCGTGTTCCCAGAAGTTGTCTTCTCGGCCCATTCTCACCATATGGGACGGGTCAACGCCGATTTCTTTTGTCCAGATATCGTAGGCTTCGTCATCGTTCTCGAATACAGAACAATGCAGTAATTCTTTCGGCATTTTCAGCACTTCGGTAAAGAATTCCCATGCCCATTGAATTGCTTCGCGCTTGAAATAATCGCCGAACGAAAAATTTCCGAGCATTTCAAAATACGTACCATGACGGGCTGTTTTGCCGACATTTTCGATATCGGGCGTTCTGATACATTTCTGACAGGTAGTCACACGCACATTGGGGGGAACAGCCTGTCCCAAGAAGAATTTCTTCAGCGGAGCCATACCGGAATTAATCAGCAGCAGGCTTTTGTCACCCTGAGGAATCAGAGAAGCACTGGCCATTCTGGTATGATTCTTGCTCTCGAAAAATGTCAGGAACTGTTCACGAAGGTCGTTTAATCCACGCCATTCCATAATAAAAGATCACTCCAATTTTTAAAATTTGATAGTAAACAAATACAAGTATAGTATAGCAAATTTCCGGCAAAAAGTCAATGACTTGCGGAAAATTTCTCCTGTGATGCATCTGTCCGCGCCGGAATTGTTTATCCTTTCGGCCGGAGGGTAATTTTCGGCTTTCTGATGAGAGTTTTAAACTGTTTCAGATTTCTGGAAAGCGATGCTACTGGAAGTCCTACTACGTTGAAATAATCGCCCTTGATTGCTTTGACCAGCAGCGAACCTTTTCCCTGAATGCCATACGCGCCGGCCTTGTCGAACGGTTCGCCTGTATCCAGATATGCATCAATTTCATCATCCGAGAGCGGATAGAATTTCACTTTTGTTTCAGTCGTAAAGACAGTTGTCTGTGTGTTGTAATACAGCGAAACGCCTGTCAGGACAGAATGCACTTCGCCGGAGAGTTCCCGGAGCATCCGGAAGGCATCTTCGCGGTCTTTGGGTTTGCCCATGATTTCATCTTCATGAATCACGACCGTATCACAGCCGATGATAATTTTATCCGGAAACAGTTTTGCACAGGAATGGGCTTTCAGGTCTGCGAGAAAGGCGGCGGCCATCTGGATGGGCATACCGTCGGGGATTGTTTCATCTGCATCGACGGGACAGATTTCAAAATCTTCTGTGACGAGCTTTAACAGTTCCTGTCTTCTGGGAGAACCGGAAGCTAAGATCAGATCACTCATTTTTTCAGCACATCCTTCGGGTCATAATCGGGCTTCAGCACAAGATTCTGATTTTCGACGACTTCAATCTGATACTGTTCCTGCCATTCTTCGGGAGTAAAATCTTCTACCGAAACAGAAACATGTGACGGATTGCAGCCGATTGTTTCTGTGAGTGCGGCGGCTAATTTTTCAGCGGCGGCCTTTTTTTGTTCATCGGTTCTGCCTTTCAGCATTTTAATTACAATATGCGGCATAAAAAATGCTCCTTTCTGATTTTAAGAATCTATTATTTATCATAACATATTTCGGGAAAAAAAGCAAGCCGGATTCTGCTATCCGGAAACAGATATTTTTATTGCAGCATAGCAAATTCAAATTCTCCGGGCAGAGCTTATCATGTTTAAAAAATTTTATGATATTACTGTTAATTTTTTCAAAAAACTACTTGCAATTTTATCCAGAATATGTTACAATAAATTAACTATTATTTTTCACAAGGAGGGTCGTTTGCTGTGAAACTGGTGGTACAGCGAGTATCAGAAGCTTCTGTTTCTGTAGACGGAACAGTAACCGGAGCAATCGAACAAGGCTATGTTGTGTTTCTTGGTATCGGTGCGCAGGATACGGAAGAAACTGCCCGGAAATTAGCCGAAAAATTAGTCAAACTACGTATTTTTGCAGATTCTGACGGAAAAACCAATCTGTCACTGAAAGACGTTAACGGAGCGGTATTAGTTATTTCACAATTCACACTTTATGCCGACTGCAAAAAAAACAGACCGAGCTTCTGCCATGCAGGCAATCCGGAACTTGCCGAACATCTGTATGAATTTTTCATTGCACAGCTCCGCACACTGGCTGTTTCTGTACAGCACGGCATATTCGGGGCGGATATGAAAGTCCGCTTATGCAATGACGGCCCTTTTACAATTTTACTGGAAGCATGATTTCTGCTTTCCAAATTCAGATTGAAGGGGGATTTTTTATGGAAATGAAACAGTATCAGAATATCGTTGTCATCAACATTACACACGGAAAATATACCAATTACTGGGTTTACCGTGCCGATGCCGTCAATCCGGACAGAGGCTACGGCTGGGATTCCCTGCCGGTTTATCTTTCCGCATTAAAACAGACGATTCTTGAACCGGAAATTCACAAGCGCGGCAACGGCGAAGATCAGCACCTGTATTATATCCCGATGGGGGAAACTGTCGATTTGCAGAAAGCGAAAAAAATCGCTCTGGATAAATTTTCCAGATGGAAACAGTCCTGGTCTTCTCTGCCGGAATATGTCATCCGGTTTGTATTCCAGAAAAAACAGACTGCGCCGGCAAAAGTGCAGCTGTTCCGCAAAAGTACGGATTATACCCTGAAAAGTGCCTATCTGAAAGCCTATCACCGCTCTGTTTTCCGTCCTTATGACCAGAAAGACAATCAGCAGCTTGTCATTTACTGGCACGGAACCAGCCCCCGGCAGATTCAGGAAGAAGTCGCCGCACTGGCAGCAGAACACTGGAAAAACAGCACTATTCTGAACTGGCTGTAATTGCCTGTATAATCATCACAAAACCTCCCATACTTTCAGTATCGGCTGAATACGGGAGGTTTTTTTGAATGAAAGCGCATCATAATATTTATCAGCGGCTGACTTCTGTCAGTACAGCATTTGTATTCTGTTATACAGTTCTGACGGCGCATCTTGCCCTGCACATGAAGCATACGGATTATCTGGAAACGGCACTGCACCAGAGTCAGTTCACGCTGACGGCAGGTTCGGCAGAAGGCGGCATCTATGACCGGAATTTTCAAAATCTTGTCAATCAGGAAATGCTGTACTATGCGGCTGTTCTGCCGTCGCCGGAGAATTTGCAGGAACTTCTGCCCCATGCCGAAGAAATGCTTCCTGTCCTGAATGCAATGAAATCCGGAAAACCGTTTCTCTGCCGGGTGGATACAGATCATTTTTCCAGCCCGGAGCTTCCTGTTCTGGAAGTTCCGGAACGCTATGCTGAAAATCCTCCGGCACAGCATATTCTCGGCTATACGCTGGAACATACCGGCATCACGGGTCTGGAATCTGATTATGACAGTCTTCTGAGACAAAAAGAAGACACTGCCTCTGTCACTTATACTGTCGATGCCCTCGGCAATCTTCTGCCGGGCGCAGAAATGCAGATTTCCCCGATCGAATACAAAAATGCCGGCATTGTTACAACACTCGACAGCAGAATCCAGAACATCTGCGAATCCCAGCCGATTGAAAAAGGCGCGGCTGTCGTAATGGATATCCAGAACGGCGATATTCTGGCAATGGCGAGTTTTCCGGATTACACGCCGGACAAAATCGGCGAAGCTCTGAGTAACCCGGACAGTCCCTTGATCAACCGCTGTCTGTACGCCTACAGTGTCGGTTCCATCTTCAAGCTTGTGACCTGTGCCGCGGCCTGCACGCAGAGTTTGCAGGACTATCGTGCAAACTGCACTGGAAGCGTTCAGATTAAAAACCAGCTGTTCCGCTGTCATGATTTATCCGGCCACGGCGTTCTGGATATGAAACAGGCAATCATTTACTCCTGCAACAGTTATTTCATCCAGCTTAGTCAGCGGCTGAATCCGGCACTGATGCGCGAAACAGCACAGAATTTCGGCTTCGGAACACAAATTCCGCTGACACACAGCATTATTTCCTCCGGCGGCACACTGCCCGGCATCAGAGAACTGAACTATCCGGCAGAGATGGCAAACTTCTGTTTCGGGCAGGGACTGCTGACGGCCACTCCCCTGCAAATCACGCAGATGACCTGCGGCATCGCCAATGACGGAAAAATGCCGATTGCCCGGCTGATCCGCGGCACGACAAATGACGGAAGCACTCTGTCCGAACCGGAACAGGAACCTGTCTTTGCAAGAGCCGTAAAAGAAACAATTGCAGAATTTCTTCAGGATATGATGATTTCTGCCATTAATGAAAACCAGAATTCCAAAGCAGTTCCGGAGACGGTCTTTGCCGCCGGAAAGACTTCCACAGCCCAGACAGGCCGTTTTGATGCATCCGGTTCGGAATACTGTCATGCATGGATTACAGGCTATTTTCCGATTGAACAGCCGAAATATGCCGTTACTGTCCTTGTCGAGGACGGCGGTTACGGCAATACTGCGGCCGCTCCGATTTTTAAATCTATTGCTGACGAAATCATGAACTGATTATCTTTTTCAGGAATGCCGCATAGCGTTCCGGTTCGGCGGCCTGGAATCCGCAGTGGCCGTTTCCGGGATAAGTGAAATATCTTGCATACGGATAGGCCTGTTTCAGCCGTTTTTTGGATTTCTGCGCCGGTTCTTTTTCGGAAAAATGAAAAATAAATTTTCTCTGCACGGCTTCCGGGAATTCCGGAAGTATGCAGTGATAACAAGTTTCTGTTATATTCCTGATGCTTTCCGGAGTCATAAAATCTGCCGAACGGACAAAACTATCCAGCATATTCTGATAATCATGCAGATTATCGCCGCCAATCCATCGGATAAACAAATCTTTCATCACATCTTCACGGGATTTGCCTTTGAATTTTCTGGCAAATCCCTCGAATTTTTTCCGCATGATTTCCCTGAACCATTCCGGAAAACAGAAAAACGGGCCGCCGTCAAAGAAATAATATTTTACAGGAATATCACAGAGTTTTGCAGCAGTCAGTGCGACTTCCGCACCCATGGAAGTTCCCTGAAACATGGCAATTTCAGAAACATGCATTTCATGAAGCAGTGCTGTCAGTTTTCCGGCCTGCATTCCGGCTCCGGAATAGTCGGCAGAAGCTCTGTAATGTCCGTCCATTGTCGGCATGATGATAAAATACTCATCCTGCAAATGCACGGCATACCGCATCACGGAAGAAGCATCGCAGAACATGCCGTGCAGAAGAATCACAGCCGGATTCTGCGGATTTCCCAGTGTATCGATTTTCATAAGCAATTCCCCTTTGCTGAACCGGATTATGCCGGTTATGATAAAATGCTTTTCATCAGATCCGGGACGGCCAGCAAAACAACAACGGCAGAAATCAGAATCTGAATCAGAGTAAACCGGATGACAACCTGTGTATCGCTCCAGCCTTTATTTTTTCTGGCATGGTCATGAATGGGCGTTCTGATATTTTTCATGAATGTTTTGGATTTTGTCACTCTCAGAACAGTTAATTTCACCAGTCCCAGACCGCCGTCAATAATCAGCATCAGCGCACAGGGAATGAACATGAACGGCATACAGGACAGCATAAACGCCGCTGCAATAATCAGGCCGAGTGCTCTGGAACCGGCATCGCCCATCAGGATACTGCTCGGCGAACAGTTAAACCAGAGATAGGCAATCAGCATGAAGACCGTCATCCAGACAAGCAGCTGTTCGCCGCCCAGTTCCGGCAGTCTGAGATTCATCAGCAGAAGCACGGAAAGCAATGTCACCATCGAAAGACTGGTGCAGAGGCCGTCCACGCCGTCGGCGCAGTTGGTGACATTGATGCTCGCCCATACCAGAATTGTTCCAAGAATGATATACACAGGCATGGAAAACGTCAGCTGAAGATGTACAATCGGCAGAATGGCTACGCCGCCGGTCATCCGGAACACGGCAAACGAAACGGCAACGGCAACCACCAGATCAATCAGGCCTTTTTTGAGTTCGCCCCACGGCACTTTGGCGGCATCATCCAGAAAACCGCTCATCATTTCGACAAAAACAGCCGCAAGCAGAACTATCATTTCCGTCTTCATGGGAATGCAGACGGCACAGGCGACAATCAGCGCACTGATCAGAATAATGCCTGCTCCTCTGGCCTTGCCTTTGGAGAGTGCTCCGTTGACGGCAAATTCTCTGCCATGATCTTTGGGCAGATATCTGGTAAAGCCAAAAATTCCGCCAAGCGTCAGGCAGAATGCGAGTGCTGCTGCAAGCAGCAGAATACTGTTTTTATTGGATAATAAATCAAAAATCATAAATCCATAACTCCTTATTCTGATAAAATCTTGCTGTTACATTCCGGCACCATGCGCCGCCGCATAGACCAGAATGCCGGAAGCATCATCGGCATTGACAAGCTGATCTGTCCGATAATCTGCCCGGAGAAGCCAGTCATCGTCAGGCAGTTCCGGATGCGTTCCGCTTCCGGCGGCCGCCGCATAAGCCAGCACAGCCGCCGCATCTTCGGCATTGACAGCTCCGTCCAGATTGACATCCCCTGATGTAAAACAGATTTCATATACTGCATCCGTCATGCCGGGCTGTGAACTCCGGATTTGCAGCATTTCAGAATCTTCGGGATGCAGTTCAGTCAATATGCCGGACGGCAGAATTTCCTCTCCTGCCGTGACAGTTCCGGCGGCAATGGGCATAAGGGAAAGCGTTTCGTTTTTTTCCAGTTTTCTGCAATATGTCCGGTAATGATATTCTTCTGTCTGATGAAATGTAAGATAATCCGCAGGCTGTCCCGTCCGGGATGCCAGCAGGCTGGAAATCTGTGCTGTCTGAACCCGGTATTCTTTCTGACAGAGGGGCTGTTCCTCATGATTCCGCACAGCATATGCTGTGATAGAAATATCTTCTTCCGGCATAAGAATCGGGTCTGTATAGAGCAGTTCTTCTCCGCCGTTGATGCTGTACCGGATTTCCGAACTGCCCGGACTGGAGAGCACAATTTCCGTTCCTGACGGGAGTGCCTCTGCATCTTCGGAAAAAATCACAGTTCCGGCTTTTTTGCAGAGTCCGCGCAGACAGGCATTGCCGAGCATGGCATAAGTTTCAAATTCAGAGCCGTCTTCGGCAGTATAAGTATCTGAAAGCGGTTCTTCCTCGTAAAAATCATACCATTTTTTGCCGTTGGCACTGTAGAAGCTTTCGCCCTGATGGAAATCAGAACAAATCATAGCTTCTGTCAGCATACTGGCTTCTGATGTTACCGCACCGCTTGGAGCAGTCACTTTGCTTCTGGTACTGGCTTCGCAGGTGATATGCTGGCCGGGAGCTCCGGAATATTTCACGACAATAGAGAACGTATCGCCCTGATGGAGTTCAATTTCATCAGTCAGGTCAACAGTATGATAGCCGGCTGAGGAAAAACTGCCGACGGTATAGGCAGATGCTACGCCGGATGCCGGATTGGTGCTTCTGGTAGGATTGGTATAAATCCGGATGGAATACTGTTCATCGGGCACAGCCGTGCAGAGCATGACAGAAGTCAGATAAGTATCTTCTTCCACAGAAAAAACATTGGCAATATAGGCAGATTCGTCGAAATCTTCAATAGAAAATGCCATCCAGTAGCCGTAATCGTCATACTGATACATAGCATCATGTTTATCAAACGGCTCTGTATTCAGGTAATAGAACTCCAGCATAGTCGGGTCATAATACGACATCCAGAAATATCCGTTATCGCCCCAGTCCGCGCCCCAGCTGTTTTTGACCAGCCATGCGCCGTCTGCGGGAGGTTCCGTGCCGAAATTCTCTGCCGGAAAGGCATCATCCCAGCCTACAATGGAAACGGCATGATAATTTCCTCCGGTGAGTTCATTATTTGCATTATAATACGCATAATTTTCGCTGCGGTAGCAGGAGCCTTTGTTATAATAACTCATAGACAGCGCATTTCCCTGCCAGACGGCCTGTTTGACTGCTTCCAGCTGATCGGGAAATCCGGTTTCTTCTACATGATAAACAAAATTCTCCGCATCGGAAACATGATATTCTGCCTGCGCCCTGACTTCATTCCATTCTGCATCAGGATTCAGCACATCATAATCATCAAACGGAAAAACAGATTCTGAAACTGGTCCTGTCCAGCTGGTCAGCATAGGTGCCATGATATAATAATTGCCGCCCTGCTGAAAGACATCGTCCATATCTGTATTTGCTCTTAACGGAAAGCCGAATTTCTGCGAATATGCATAATATGCCAGATGCCATTCTGAAAGATCAATCTGCGGCCAGCGGGCAATGAGATGATTCTCGATCGAATTCATTGCCGAAAAGCTCCAGCACATGCCATAATTTTTCTGATCTTTCACGGAGCTGACCAGCCCCAGTGAACGAAGGTCAAACCGGGAAGGCAGTTCTTCCGTCACGGCAGGCGCAAGGGATTCGTTCGCGGCAATCAGCCTTCCGGCAGAAGATGCCGTTTCATACTGCCGATAGCTCTGAAAATGCCCGATCTGAAGTCCGGAATCTTCTGCCGCGCCGGAAAGATTCTGCATATTGACACAAAGCATCAGTGCACTGCACAGACAGGCAGAAATACAATGTTTTTTCACAGAATCCCTCCTGTCACTGGATCAGGAAAGCCTGTCCGGCAGTATGGCAGACCCGCACAAACGCAAATTTTTGCTCCAGAGCCCTGGCACAGCGGCAGGCAGATTCCTGTTCTTTGAAAATTCCGAAAACTGCCGCGCCGCTTCCGGTCATGACAGCGCATTCCGCGCCGCAGTCCAGAAGAGCCTGTTTTGCCTGTGTTACTTCCGGGCAGTCTGTCACAGATTCAAACAGATTCGCACAGTTCCGGTATAGCAGATTCAGATTCTGCGTTTCAATTGCCTGAAGCATGGCATTGATATCCGGATGCTGCGGATGTTCCAGCGCATCAATTGCCCTGTAGGCGGCCGGAGTGGAAATGCCTTCATTTCCTTTCAGGATGACAAGAGGCAATTCCGGCAGAGGCCTTAACGGCGTGAGGATTTCTCCGATTCCCTGTGCTCTGGCAGTACTGCCCAGCAGGAAAAACGGCACATCTGCGCCGAGTTTCACGCCGATTTCTCTGAGTTCCTGATTGCTGAAAGGCTGACCGGTCATCTGATTGAGTGCATACAGTATGCCGGCGGCATCGGCACTGCCGCCGCCCATGCCTGCTCCGGAAGGAATTTGTTTTTCCAGATGAATTTCAAGATTCATCGTCAGTCCGGAAGTATGCAGGAAAGCTTCTGCGGCGCGGTACGCAAGATTTTTCTCATCGCACGGAACACCGGGCACATCGCAGGTCAGTGAAATAGTATTTCCGTCCGCGGCAAGCAGTTCTATTCTATCATATACAGAAACGGTCTGAAAAATGCTGTCCAGCGTATGATAAGAATCTGCTCTTTTTCCAGTGACATCCAGAGAAAGATTGATTTTTGCAGCACAGAGCAGATTCATGTGTTTATTCATGATTTCCTCCATGTTTTTCCAGGAATCTGGTCATTCTGCTGACGGCTTCCATCAGGTGCCGCAGAGAATATGCATAAGATACGCGGACAAAACCCTCGCCGCTTTCGCCGAATGCATTGCCCGGCACAACAGCGACACGTTCTTCTTCGAGAAGTTTTTCGCAGAATTCCTCGCTTGTCATGCCCGTACACTGAATGCTAGGGAATACATAGAATGCGCCCTCCGGAGAAAAGCAGGTCATTCCGATGCGGTTGAAAGCTTCTACTAAGTATCTGCGGCGGATATTATATTCTTTCACCATGCGTTCGACATCGCGTTCACATTCTTTCAGCGCAGTGATGGCGGCATACTGACTGACCGTGGGAGAACTCATGATAATATACTGATGAATTTTCACAAGCTGTCTGGTAACCGGTTCCGGCGCGCACAGATAGCCCAGCCGCCAGCCTGTCATGGCGAATGCTTTGGAAAATCCGTCTACCAGAATAGTTCTTTCTCTCATGCCGTCTAGTTCGGCAATGGAACAATGCTTTTTCCCGTAAGTCATAGCAGAATAGATTTCATCAGATAAAATCATAATATCCGTATCTCTCAGGACTTCGGCAATCTGTTCGAGATCTTCGCGTGTCATGATTGCGCCTGTGGGATTATTCGGGAACGGCAGAACGAGCAGTTTCGTTTTTTCAGTTATTTTTTCGCGGAGTTCCTGTGCGGTCAGCTTGAAGTGATTTTCCTGCCGGGTAGGAATGGCAACCGGAACGCCTCCGGCCATCTGGACAATCGGCGCATAGCAGACAAAACTAGGCTCGACAATCAGCACTTCATCGCCGGGATTGACAACGCCCCGGACAGCAATATCAATTGCTTCAGAACCGCCTACTGTGATGATAATTTCATGTTGCGGGTCATATCTGACATGAATTTTCTTTTCCTGATAAGCTGAAACTTCCTCCCGGAGCTGTGCCAGTCCGGCATTGGCCGTATAGACGATTTTTTTCCGTTCCAGAACATCAATTGCTTCTTTTCTGATGCTCCACGGCGTAGAAAAATCCGGTTCGCCGACACCAAGGCTGATGACATCGTCCATAGTAGCGGCAAGGTCGAAAAATCTGCGTATGCCGGAAGGCTTCATCTGCTGGACACAGGCGGATAAAATTTTTTCATAATTCATGGACAGATCATACTCCTTTCGTCATGTTCATCCTCTTCGATCAGAATGCCTTTTTCTTTATAGCGTTTCAGCACGAAATGAGTTGCAGTAGCCAGTACGCCTTCCATAGCAGAAAGTCTCTGTGAAACGAACATGGCAACTTCTTTCAGGCTTTCGCCCTTGACGGTCAGTGCCAGATCATACATGCCGGACATCAGCGAAACAGTTTCTACTTCATCATACATCATGATTGTTTTTGCAATTTCGTCAAAACCGCAGTCACGCTTGGGCGTTACCCGGAGTTCGATCAAAGCTTCGACCTCGGTACTTTCGGCGAGTTCTTCGTTGATAATGGCAGTATAGCCGCGGATGATGCCTTTTGTTTCGAGGGCATGAATTTCTTCGGCGACTTCCTGTTCCGATTTGCCGAGCATATCGGCCAGCTGTGCATTAGTCAGCCGGGCATTGGTTTTCAGCAGATGCAGTAATTCGTTCATAAGTAAAATCCTCCTGTATTATAATTTAATAAAATGCGGTTCGTGATGCAGAAAATAGCAAATCTGATCAAAGCCGCATGATCTGGCAAGTTCCTGTCCCTGTGCGATGCCGCCGCCCAGATCGGCAGGCTGATGGGCATCCGAACCGAGCGTTAAAATCTTACCGCCCAGATCGCGGTATAATTTCAGCAAATCTTCATCGGGAAACGGTCTGCCGTATTTCTGCCGATAGCCGGATGTATTCAGTTCAATGCCTTTATGCTGATGAATCACATTCCGGAAACATTCGGCAAGCATATCAGTATATTTCTGCATGTTAATTTTAATTCCGGCTTCTCCGGCGATATACCGCAGAGGGTAGGTTACATGGCCGAGCACATCAAAGCAGTTTTTCCGGCTGATTTCCAGCAGGATTGAAAAATAGTCTTCCAGCAGTGCATCAGGATTTTCTTTCTGATAATCCAGAAAATAGAAATCCAGCTGATCCGGGAGTTCATGCAGGGAGGCAATGACAAAATCCAGCCGTTTATCCTGATACAGACTTTGGGCAAGGCCGAAATCGGCATTTGGTTCGCCCAGTTCGATTCCGTTAATCAGCTGCATTTTGCCGGCGAGCAGATCACGGGCAAGCAGATTTTGCTGTACAGAGCGTTCCCATCGGGCAGCGTAATCAAAAAAATCCTCTTCATTGCGGGGCATTGTCTGGTAATAGCCCTGGGAATACCAGCGGCAGAGTTCAATATGATCAGTCACGGCATAAGCCTGAAGATGCAGTTCCTGTGCGCGGCGGCACATGGCGGACAATGCGGCCTGACTATCCGGTGAAATTTCCGTATGTGTATGACAATCCGTCAGAAGCAATACAAACCCTTCTTTCTTTGCAGATTCGGCATAATTACATTATAGCACAGTTTCAGGAATTTTTCCATAGCCTTCACAAAAAAAATTAATTTTTCACATTTTTGTACTATCTGCATAAAATATAAAAGAAATCTGGCTGTAAAACTGGAGGTTTTCTGATGCTGCTGTATATTCTGCTGTTTCTGCTGCTGCTTGCCGGAAGTCTGGCAGCGTTTGCTTTTTTTGCGAAATCCCTTCCCGAAAAGGAAAATCAGTTTCTGCCGTTTGCCATGCTGCCTGTATCGGACAGTTCTCCGGCGGCAAGGGCATTTCTGGAATTCTATGCTTCGCAGATTGCATGGATGGACAGCGAAATTCTTTCTGTTGTTCTGCTTGTCTATCCGGAAGAAGAGCCGGAAATCCGGGCATTATGTGAAGATATGGGCAGAGAGTATGATTTTTTTGCGCCTGTTTCTCTTTCGCAGGCGGAAAAATTTCTGGAAACAAAACTGAAAAAATCAGAAATCTTATAAAATCTGTTGCAATTTTCCGGCAGATGCTGTATAATATAAGAGTATATCTGAAATTTTATGATACAGGAAGGGGATTTTTTATATGTCTGAAAACCAGCATATTGAAGGAACTGTAGAAGCAGTTCTGTTCCGGAATGAGGCTAACGGCTATCTTGTTCTGGAACTGAACACAGGTGAGGAACTGGTGACAGTCACGGGAGAACTGGGCGAAGCTGATGAGGGCGAAACGCTTTCTTTATGGGGACAATATACAACACATCCGCGTTACGGCGAACAGTTCCAGGCTGAGGCCTGTGAACGGAAACTGCCTTCTACAGCGGCTGATATTGCACGCTATCTCAGTTCCGGCGCAGTCAAAGGCATCGGAAGAACACTCGCCGCCAAAATTGTGAAAGTGTTCGGGGACAAGACACTGGATATTATCGAACACGAGCCGGAACGCCTGATGGAAGTCCGCGGCATGACACAGGCCAAATGTGACGAGATTACAAAAGAAACAAAGCATATCTTTGCACTGAAAAGTGTAATTTCCTATTTTGATCATTACGGCATCAAATCCAGATATGCAATGCGTGCCTTCCGGTTATGGGGAACGGACTGCCGCACAATGGTTGAAAAAAATCCGTATCTGCTTTGTCAGGAAACAGTGGGCATGGAATTCCGCAGTGCGGAAGATTATGCGCATTCTTTGAAAATTCCGCGCGATGCCTATTGCAGAATTGCGGCAGGCATTGTGCATATTCTGCGGCATAATGCCATCAATGACGGACATACCTGCCTGCCGCTCGACCGTCTGGCGCAAAAGACAATCAGTTTTCTCGAAATCAATGAACCCGTATTCTACAAACTATATCATCAGGCACTGGAAGAAAACCAGATTGTAGAATATCTGAAAGATGAACGTGAATTCGTCTATCTGCCGGAATATTTTCTTGCCGAATGCTATATTGCCCGGCGAATCGGCATTCTGCGGCGGTATCATCCGCCCGTCCCTCAGGACAGCCCCGATTATTCTGCTATGATTGCCGAAGCCGAACAGAAAACCGGAATGCAGTATGCCGAACTCCAGAAAAAAGCAATTCTTTCGGCCATGTCAGAAGGGATGCTGATTCTGACAGGCGGCCCCGGCACAGGAAAAACTACCACACTGAATGCAATTATTTCCTGCTTTCAGAAACAGGATTACGAAGTTCTGATTGCCGCTCCTACAGGACGGGCTGCCAAAAGAATCGCCGACCTGACAGGTTATCCGGCCAAAACCATCCACAGACTGCTGGAAGTTCAGTTCGATGCCTATGGATTGCAGAAATTTGTCCATAACGAAGAAAATCCTCTGTCATGTGATGTAATCATCATTGATGAAATGTCAATGGTGGACGTGCTGTTATTTTCCGATCTGCTCCGCGCACTGAAAACTGACTGCAAGCTGATTCTGGTAGGCGATTCTGATCAGCTGCCCTCGGTAGGTGCCGGAAATCTGCTCCGGCATTTGCTGGCAAGCGGCTGTATGCCTGTCGTAACGCTGAAAGAAATCTTCCGTCAGGCACAGCAGAGCTGTATTGTCATGAATGCACACAGAATCGTCAGCGGACAACTGCCGGATTTATCCCGGAAAGATAATGATTTCTTCTTTTTTCACAGACCCGATTTTCAGCAGGCTTCTGATCTGCTGATTGATCTTGTCTGCCGCCGTCTGCCGAATGCCTATTCTTATTCTCCTACAAAAGATATTCAGGTCATCTGCCCGTCAAAACTCAGTGTTCTGGGAACGGTACAGCTGAACAAGTCGCTTCAGGCAAGGCTGAATCCTCCGGATGCACAAAAACCACAGGTAAAATCTTCTGTTTACGAATTCCGTCCCGGCGATAAAGTCATGCAGACGAAAAATAATTATGACATCACCTGGATTAAAGATGATGAAAACGGCAAAGGAATTTTCAACGGCGATATCGGCACTATTCTTTCAGTCAACCGGCGGCAGGGCGAAGCCGTGATTGATTTTGACGGCCGGAAAACAGTCTATCCGATTCCTATGATGGAACAGCTCGACCTTGCCTATGCCATCACTGTGCATAAAAGTCAGGGCAGTGAATTTGATGTTGTCATCATGCCCGTGCTCGGCAAGCTGGAGAAACTGACTTACCGCAACCTGTTCTATACGGCCGTGACAAGAGCCAAAAAAATGCTGATTCTTATCAGCACGCCCGAAAAAATCAGACAAATGGTACTGGTTACTCAGAGAAATTCCCGGTACTCGTGCCTGAAATACATGCTGGTAAAGGAGCTGGAATCACTTGAACCAGACAGTCAGGAAGATTCTTAATTTCTTTTATCCGAACTGCTGTCCTGTATGCGGCGCATTTCTTCTGGCCGAGGAGACTGTCTGCGACAGCTGCGCCGAAAAAATGCTGCTGGAACAGGACGGCTACTGCCATCGCTGCGGAAAGACAAACTGCATGTGCCGCTATAAAACGCCTGCCTATGACAAAGCCGTTGCCGCCTGCCGCTATGCCGAAGAAACTATCCCGGCCGTGTATGCCATGAAAAATTCCAAAAATACTAATTTTGCATATTTTTCCGCCCGCATTCTTGCCGAACGGCTCCGGCACGGCACTTATTATGAAGTGCAGAATATCGATTATGTCATTCCTGTGCCCATGCACCCGGCCAAACAGAGAAAAAGAGGCTATAATCAGGCCGGACTCATTGCCAGAGAACTCGCCGCATTGCTGAACCTGACCTATCGGGAAGATATCCTGTATAAATCCGGATCCAATATCGAACAGCATAAGCTCCGTTCTGCCAAAGAACGCGAAAAGAATGTCGAAAGCTTCGGGATTCATGATATTTCCCTCGAAAACAGAAAAATTCTGTTATGTGATGATGTGCTGACTACAGGCAGTACCATGAACCGCTGTGCCGAACTGCTGAAACAAAATCATGCGGCTGTTGTCATTGCGGCCGCGGCATCGGCTACTATTTTGCATAAATCTGAAGAACAAGAGATAAAAAAGGAGATAATCATATGAGTATTCCGGATATTGGCATCGATCTGGGCACGGCTAATCTTGTCATGACTTACGGCCGGAAAGGAGTCGTTCTCTCGGAACCGTCCGTCATTGCCTATAACAAATGCACCCAGCGGATTCTTGCAGTCGGCAAGGAAGCTTATAAAATGATCGGCAAAGTGCCGGCTTATATCGATGTTGTGCATCCTGTCGCAGAAGGCGTAATTTCTGACGATATGCTGACACAGTGCATGATCCGCGAATTTTTACAGAAAGTATGCGGTCATCAGCTTGTCAAACCAAGAATTATTATCTGTGTGCCGTCTTTTATCACAGACCTGGAAAAACGTGCGGTCGGCGATGCGGTCATGAGTGCCGGCTGCCGGAAAGCCTATCTGATTGATGAACCTATTGCCGCTATGCTGGGCGCAGGCATCAACATCGGCCGCGCCAAAGGGCATATGGTTGTGGATATCGGCGGCGGTACAACAGATGTCGCCATTGTATCCATGAACGGCATTGTGACATCGCATTCCGTCAAGAGTGCCGGAAATCAGATCGACAGAGCTATTATGAAATATATGATGAATCATTATAAGCTGCTGATCGGCGAACAGACTGCCGAACATGTCAAGAAAACCCTAACAAATCTCTATGACCCCAGCGCAGAAGTCACAATGCCCGTAAAAGGCCGGAATATCCTCCGCGGACTGCCGGATACAATCGAAATTAACGAAATGGAATTATTCGATGCCATAGAAGATGAAATTTTCGCTATTATGGAAGCAATCAAAAAAGTGCTGGAAGAAACGCCTCCGGAACTGGTCGGCGATATTCACGAAAACGGCATTCTGCTGACCGGCGGCGGCGCACTGCTGGGCGGTCTGCGCGAACTCATTCACAGAACGCTGAATGTCAACTGTGTGCTGGCAAGAGACACCATGCACTGTGTCGCCAAAGGCACGGGCATGGCGTTCCAGAAAATCAATAACCTGCTGGACGGCTTTGAAGGCGTGACAATTTATAAATATCGCTGATATGAAAGCCGGAAAAATTATTTTATTCTCGCTGTACGGCCTAATTGTGACGGGCTTCTGTCTGCATCAGAACAGAAGCTATCATGCCTCGCTGGAAGAAATCAAGCCTTATTCGCACAGCTATCAGCAGGAAACGGAAACTCTGGCAGAAACAGAACGCCCCGTTCCGGCAGCAGAATCTGAACTGCCTCAGGAAACTGCCGCCGTGACTGAAATCCCGGAAACAATCCCGGAATCCTCACAGCCGGAAAGTCTTCCGCCTGCGGTTCCGGAAACGCTTCCGCCGCCCGAAACAGAGCCGGTTCATTTCCCTCTGGAACTGAATCAAGCTTCTGTGGAAGAATTATGTGAAATTCCGGAAATCGGCATTGTCACGGCACAGAAAATTGCGGATTACAGAGAAGAACACGGCGGATTTCTGAACCGCCGGCAGCTAATGGAAATTTCCGGCATCGGCGAATATACATATCAGCAGATTCTGCCGTATCTTTATCTGGAAACAGAATATTCTCTTCCCGAACCAGAACCGGAACAGGAACAGGAAACAATTCCGGAAACAGTTCCGGAATTTCCGGAAACAGAATCTATTCCCGAAGAATCAGAAATACCGGAATTACCCGAACTGACAGAACCGCCGGAAGAGACATTTCCGCCGGAACCGCCGGTCATCAACCTGAATACGGCCGACAAAGAACAGCTGCTGCTTCTGCCGGACTGCGACGAGGCTCTTGCTGACGAAATACTCACGCTCCGTGACAGGGATATTCATCAGTTTTATCATATTCTGGAAATCACGCTTGCCGAACATGTTACAACGGAATTATTCCAAAAATGGGAAAAATATCTTGCTGTCGATGACGACGGCAGCATTCAGATTCCCTACATACGCCCTTACGGCCAGAGCACGGAAAATCAGGATTGACAAAATCCTGATCTTATGTTATAATATTTCTAGCAAGCCTATCTGAATACTGGTATATTCGCCAAGGAGGAATCTATCATGACATTACAGCAGCTGCATTATGCAATTGTAATCTCCGAAACAGGATCTATGAACAAAGCTGCCGAAATTCTTTATATTGCACAGCCCTCTCTGACAAGCGCAATGAAAGAACTGGAAAAAGAACTCGGTATTACGATTTTCAACCGCAGCGGAAAGGGCGTTTCCCTGACTGCCGACGGTATGGAATTCCTGACTTATGCAAGACAGGTCTATCAGCAGTACGAGGCACTTCAGGAACGCTATACTGAAAATAATTTCCGGAAGAAATTCGGCGTTTCTGCCCAGCATTATTCCTTTGCCGTCAAGGCATTTGTCGAACTGGTCAAGCAGTTTGATACTTATGATTATGAATTCGCCATACGGGAAACCAAAACTGCCGAAGTCATTTCTGATGTCAGTACGATGAAAAGCGAAATCGGCATTTTATATCTGAGTGATTTCAACAGGCAGATTATGCAGAAAATCTTTCAGGCGAATCATCTGGAATTTCATCCCCTGATTAACTGCGGCGTTTATATTTATCTCTGGAAAGGGCACCCGCTGGCGGAAAAAGAAAAAATCGAGCTGGAGGAACTCAAAAATTTCCCCTGCCTGACGTTTGAACAGGGCGACAAAAGCTCTTTTTATTTTGCCGAAGAAATTTTCAGCACCAATGATTATGCCAGAGTGATTAAAGCATCTGACCGTTCTACAATGCTGAACCTGATGAAAGGCCTGAACGGCTACACATTCTGTTCCGGCATTATCTGCGATACGCTGAACGGTTCGGATTATGCCGCTGTTCCGCTTGACGATGACAGCATAATGGAAATTGGCTATATTACCAGAAAAAATGTAATTCTCAGCGATCTGGGAAAATTATATATCCAGGAACTGGAGCAGTATCTGCACCAGGCATAAAAAAGCAGGACAGCCGAAACTGTCCTGCTGATTTTTTTATTTTTTCAAGCCTGAATTACTTGCTCTTGATCGGGAAGTCAGCCTGTGTATACATGCCAACGATCAGTTTCAGGATATTCAGGGAGTCAGTAGCATCCGGAACGCCGTTTACGTCAACGTCAGCATTCTTTTCGCCCTGTTTTGTCAGAACATCTTTACCCAGAACGGCCTTGTTGAGTGCGATAACATCGACAATGTTAACCTTGCCGCTGCAGTCAGCATCGCCCCACAGAATATCGTCAGAAGGTGTATCTTCAACAGTTGTGGGAGTCAGATCCGGATACAGAGTAGCCATATCGCCCAGAGCCATCATGATATCACCAGCGTGCCAGAATCTGTGATAATACAGATCTACTGCGCCGACATTCTTGAATTCTGCAAGTGCAGCACTGCCTGCTTCGCTGGAAGCGGAGAGGTCGCTCTTGCTAGCCCAGTCAGCACCGCTGGCAACGTCCTTTTCGTAAGCGGCCTTGAGTTCCTGAACCAGAGCCAGAGCCTGTTCGGAAGTCTTAGCACCTTCCTTGGAACCATAATTGCCCTCGTACATTGTACGGATGCTCAGGAAGGTTGCGCCGTTCTTGAGGCTGTCGCCGTTCGGCATAGTACCAGTATAGCTGTTAGGAATCCATACGCCCTGAGAGAACAGACGAGCCAGAGAACCGTTGTGATCCAGTCTTGTCAGACCGATTTCATCACGGCCGATCTTCCACTCACGGTCAAGCAGCTGCTGTGCCAGATACAGACCAGCCTTAGGAGCATCTGCATCGCCGGCAGAATAGGATTTGCTGCCCTTTGTGATATTTACATTGTCTGCAATTGTTGCAGAGCTGGACGGGTATGCGCCGCCGACATCAAAAGTCTTGCCCTTGATATCATCAGCTGTTACACCCTTGGCCTTTGCATAGTAGATGAGAGTATTAGCCAGAGAAGATACGCAGCCGAAGTCGCCGTTGCCGTAGCCGTTTACTTCGCAGGTCAGGCCGGAATTGCCGGTTGCAGTACCTGTCCATGTATCAGGCTGACCGGACCATGTCAGACCAGTCGGGATATAATAATCGCCGTCATCAGTCAGAACAGAATTATTGATGAACCAGGAAACCCACTTGTCCAGAATCTGTTCCAGAGAAGCTTCCAGAGTCATGCCGCCGGGATTAACGCCGGTTGTATCGCTCTGCTTAGCCCAGTAATAGAGTTCAGCCAGACGCTGTACAGCCCATACCTGGTTACCGATCCAGTTGTTGGAAACCGGGTCGCCGTATACCGGGTGATCCCAGTATGCCATACCGTAGAATGTGGACTTGCCAGCCGGATATGCTTCATAACGACCCTTCCAGGAGTTGGTAGCACCACCAGCGATAGGACCGTTTGCAGACTGTAACCACAGATAGAATTCCATCTGTCTTTCCAGAGATTTAGTATAATCTTCTACAGCACCCTGTGCCTTCATGCCGCTCTTGAGGCCGTCTTCCTGAATCAGAGCGAAAGCTGCCAGCGGGTTCTGATAGAATTCATGGCAGTGAGAGCAGCCGATCTGCCAGCACCAGTTCTGACCGGAGGACTGGAGAGCACCGCCCCAGGATGTGTACCAGTTCATCAGATAGTGAGCAGAAGCTTCGCCGGCATTGCCGTTCTGCCAGCCTGCATAGCTGGTATCTTCTGCAATCTTCTGATAATATTTATCATACATGTTGTTGCGGAGTTCGTCGCCCATTTCAGCAGCCTTGGCAGTTACGGAAGAATCGCCAACGCCCCACTTGTTAGCATCGAATACACCCTGGATTGCACGGTCTTCAGCGTCAGGAGCGTTTGTATAAGCCCACTGAGGAGTTACGGGGTTGTCTCTGTTGAAGATACCCTTGATACCCTGCTGACCGTTGCCGTATTTCAGCTTTTCAACGCAGGGCTGCGGAACAGTTTCCCAGCAGGATTCCTGCTCGCCGCGCTGGAAGGTATTGATGAATGTAAAGTTTGTGCCGTCGCCGAAACCATACCAGTTGTCAACGTCAGCCAGCCAGTGCATCAGGTACAGACC
>DFJS01000062.1 GCA_002373165.1 Ruminococcus sp. UBA3665 | reverse complement strand
CGCCGAAGAAGTCTTCCAGACCCTGAATATCTACCATTGTCATGAAGTCGTCGCTGTCAGGCAGAGTAATCAGGCCGCAGGAAATGCCTGCTACAGGAGCTTTGATGGGAACGCCGGCATCCATCAGAGCCAGTGTCGAACCGCAGATAGAACCCTGGGAAGTAGAGCCGTTGGAGCTTAATACTTCAGAAACCAGTCTCATAGAATAGGGGAATTCCTCTACAGAAGGCAGTACCGGAACCAGAGCCTTTTCTGCCAGTGCGCCGTGACCGATTTCGCGTCTGCCGGGGCCTCTGGAAGGCTTTGTCTCGCCTACAGAATAAGACGGGAAATTATACTGATGCATATATCTCTTGGAAGTTTCTTCGTCCAGACCGTCGATTTTCTGGGCATCGCTGACAGGGCCAAGTGTAGCAACAGTCAGTACCTGAGTCTGACCTCTTGTGAACAGACCGGAACCGTGAACTCTCGGCAGAAGGCCGACTTCTGCGGACAGCGGACGAATTTCATCAATGCCGCGGCCGTCCACGCGCTTGCCGTTGTAGAGCCAGCTGCGGACAATTTTTTTCTGTAATTTATAAATGCATTCGTCAATTTTTGCAATTGTTGCTTCGCCGAACTGTTCGGCAAGCTTTTCATCAAAAGCCGCATGAACTTCGTCAATAATCGGCTGCATACGTTCATCACGGATATTCTTGTCATTTGTATCCAGTGCAATTTTAACTTTTTCGCCGACAAGAGCCTCTACTGCATTGAAAACATCATGCGGAATTTCCTGCGATTCAAATGCAAACTTGGGTTTGCCGATTTCTTTCTGAATATCAGCAATAAAAGCAACCATTTTCTTGATTTCTTCATGGCCTGTCAGGATTGCTTTCAGCATAGTTTTTTCATCGACTTCGTTGGCACCGGCTTCGATCATGACAATTTTTTCGGCACTGCCGGCAACGGTCAGCACCAGATCGTTATGTTCTCTCTGGTCTTTATCCGGATTCAGGATAATTTCGCCGTTGACCAGTCCTACACTGATGCCTGCAATCGGGCCGTTCCACGGAATATCAGAAATTGAAATTGCAATAGAAGTTGCAATCATGCCTGTAATTTCCGGAGAGCAGTCCGGATCGACAGAAAGCACGGTCATGACAACAGAAACGTCGTTTCTCATATCTTTCGGGAACAGAGGACGGATAGGTCTGTCCACCATACGGGATGTCAGGATTGCTTTTTCCGAAGGCTTGCCTTCGCGCTTGGTGAAAGAGCCGGGAATTTTGCCGACAGCATAAAGTCTTTCTTCGTAATCCACAGAAAGAGGGAAGAAGTCCACACCTTCGCGAGGCTTGGGGCTTGCTGTTACGTTGGCCATTACGACCGTATCACCGTAGCGCACCCAGCAGGAGCCGTTTGAGAGTGCGCAGGTCTTGCCGGTTTCCACAATCAGCGGCCGGCCGGCATAGGTAGTTTCAAAAGTTCTGTAATTTTCAAACATAAAAAATTTCCTCACTTTTCAGGATAAATTTTTTGATGTCAGGCAGCGTTTTTAGCAAAAAACCCTGCTCCGGAATAACGCTCCGGAGTACGGCAGAATGCTAATAATCCGCTGCTGACAACATGCACAGAAAGGCAGACGGCATTCAGCCGCTGCCTTCCCTATGAGTTTCTTACTTACGGATGCCGAGCTTTGCAATGATAGCGCGGTATCTTTCGATATCTTTCTTCTTGAGATAAGCAAGAAGGTTTCTTCTGCGGCCGATCATCTTGAGCATACCTCTTCTGGAATGATGGTCATTCTTGTGAACTTTCAGATGTTCTGTCAGGTCGTTGATACGACGGGTCAGGATAGCAATCTGAACTTCCGGAGAACCTGTATCCGTAGCATGGTTGCGGTTGTTCTCGATGACAGCAGTCTTTTCTTCCTTACGCAGCATAATTATTTCACCCCTTTATAATAAAATGATTCTCCGTGAACGCAGAAAAGGGAAGGCGAAAACTCCCGCTGCGGGCTGAATCCCTGAACCGGGTACACGGAACAATTAGTATTATAGCATATTTTTCAGGATTTGTAAAGTAGTTTTTGAAAATTTTTTAAAAAAATAGATTGATAATATAATTTTATGAAATGATTTTTCCTTTTTTGTGGGCTTTGGAAGTGCTTTCCGGTTTGGATGCTTTCCCCTGTGCCGGAGCTTCGGAAGGCGTTTCCTGACCGCCCATATCTTCAAACAGATTTTCTCCTTCGTTGCTGGAAAATTTCTGTTCCGGGCTGACTTCTCCGCGCTGTTCATAATAGGGATTGATTACATATTTCTGTATGACAGGATAGCAATTAAATACAATCATGAAGGCGACAAATCCTGTCGGGAGAAATACCCAGAAAATCGCCATAATATAAGGAAACAGCCATGTCAGCAGGGCAAAGCCGCCCATGACAAGAATTGTAATCAGCAAAGTAACGGCATTCTTTTTCAGGGCGATGAAACTCAGCGCAAGCGAATTTTTTAAAATATTTTTCATGCTTAGATCTGTCGAGACAATCATCAGATAGGCATAAAAACTCATCAGCGTGACGACAATGGCAATGCTTAATGTCAGGACAAACAGCACATAATAAATACTTTCGCCGCCGCTGCCGGCTTCCCGGATCTGGGCGATGATTTTGGGATATACATAGAAACTGCTCGCAACCGATGCCGCCATGACCAGATCGATAATTCCCATCGGGCAGGCCTGCCGGAAACAGCTCCGGAATGTTTTGAAAAACGTATCCATCATGAAAGTAGGCTTTTCAAGAGTAAAATTCCGCAGGATTTTGGTGCATCCGGCAATCACAGAACCGAAACACACGGCAAACAGCACGACAAATCCGGCTGCAATCAGCATTGCCGTGCCTGTATAATCCTGAATAAAATAATAAATTACCACAGCTGCCAGAATCAGAGGCAAAAAGGCCGCGGCCATCAGCATATTAATTTCTATAATTTTCCAGAACTTGTTGAATACAAGTTCCCAGTACCGGAAAAACGGCTTTTTTTCAGGCGCATTCTTAGCAATGCCGGCTCCGGATTTTTCATAATTCTGGAATAAACTCATAAAATTTTTACATCATTCCTTTCAGGAAAATTTTATTAATAAAAAATTCTGTATCATTCCGAACAGCAGCATAAAGAAAAATAATACCAGAAAACGGATGACATACAGCCTGACAGAAACAGCATCCTCGTCAGGATTTTTTTCGCAGAGCAGCCCGGTAATCTGCATGGAAAAGCGCAGGGCTTCCCGTGCGCCGAACAGCATCACAAACGTCGTACAGTAGGCATACGGCAAAATCAGCGGCAGAGCTTTTCCGATTTCGCCGGGCGTGCTCTGAAGATAAAGCCGCTCCAGAACTGCGCCGAATGCCGCGCCGCGCAGAAACAGCACACACGGCACCAGCGGCAGACCGGTCGCCGATAAGCCAAGGGCGGCCGTCACGGCCAGCCAGAACAAAGGCGCGGCAATACTGTAGAATTTCTGTTCTGTCAGAATGCCCAGCCCCTGCCGGAAGGTCATATTCTCCCAGAATCCCCATCCGGGATGTTTCGCACAGAGTATGCTTCCGGCGATTGTCCCGGCAGTCAGAATTAAAAATAAAAGCAAAATCTGAATTTCCCTGCGTTTGTTTTGCATCATGCGGCATCACTCCTGTGTAGTTCTGATACAGTGTATGAGCATGTCCGGGATTTTATGCGGATTATTTCGAGAGTTCGTAAGCACGTCTGGTGCAGGCGGCACAGCATTTCTGTACAGTCTCTTCAAGTTTTCCCTTGTAGAGTTCATCAAGTCCGGCCAGCGTCGTGCCACCGGGTGAAGAAACCATCTTGATTAATTCATCGACAGAATAGCCCGAATCCGTCAGCATTTTTGCCGAGCCGATCAGGCTCTGTGCGAACAGCGGCAGAGAAACATCTTCCGAAATGCCCTCCTGAGAAGCATATTCGACAAATGCTTTGGCAAACAGATAGATAAACGCCGGACTGCTGCCGTTGACGGCGATAATTTCTTTCATCTTATTTTCCGGAAGCTGTGCGGAAATGCCGCAGGAGTCGAAAATTTTGCAGACCGTCCGGAATTCTTCTTCGGAAGTCGGTTCTGCTTTGGCAAGCGCAGAAGCACCTGCTCCCAGCAGCAGAGGCGTGTTCGGCATGACGAGAATCACTTTCGCTTCCGGGATGGTTTTGCTCCGGATATAATCCGCCGTAATGCCGGCAGCGATTGAAACAAATACTGTTTCTTTTGTTGTACCGGAGCTGATCTGCTCCAGAACCTGTTCAAACATCTGCGGCTTGACGGCCAGAAAAACATATTTTGCATTCTGCATGACTTCCCGTCCGGAAGCGCAGGCTTTCACTCCGGCCTCTGCCAGAGCGGCCACCTTGGCGGCATCCGGGTCAAAAGCAAAGACTTCCGTATTCTGTGCAAGTTCACAGCCGAGAATGCCTTTCATAATAGCCGAACCCATGTTTCCGGCTCCGATAAAGCCGACTTTGATTTTTTCATTCATGATACTTCATCCTTTCAAGATTTTTAGAAAAATAAAAAACACTGCTTTTATTATACAACAAACTGCACAAAAAAGCAAGTGTTTTTTCTGTGAAACTTTTTTCAGGAAACTGCCGAATTATTCCGGAACGCTCTTCTGTAAGCCAGCAGAGCCGCCGGCAGCAGAAGCAGAAGCAGCGGAATATCTGCGGCAAGTTCAATCAGATTTTTCATCAGTCTTGCCGGAATGGCTGCACTCAGAGCCTGTTTCGGAATAAAGCCGTAATGCATGTTCAGGAACGTATTCAGGCAAAGATTAATAATCATGACATCCAGCAGCCGTGCAATGACCGCGCGAATCATCAGCGAAACATGTTCATTCAGGCCGAACAGCTGAAAATGTTCCTGTTTCCGGTACAGACAGATGCCGTAAATCAGTCCCTGCACACCTGCCACCAGCGTATAGATCGGCAGAAATGCGCCCTGCGGAAATGCAATATATCCGACAATATCACAGATTAATCCGGCCGCAAAGCCCATCACTGGGCCGGTCAGCATACCAATGACGGCAATTGCCAGAAAGGCAAAATTGATTTTGGAACTCGCCAGCGGAATTGTAAATTTTTCAATAATCATCGATACTGCGATAAACATGCCCGTAACTGCCAGGGCACGGATATCTTTGAATTCTTTTGCTGATTTTTCAAACATAATAAAATACCTCCTTTTCCGCAGTGATGACAAACACACAAGAAAAAGAGGTATTGCTATCTGATTTTTTCATGTTATGCCATACGAAGCGGGATGCGAAGTCTGTACCGCAAAGCCGGAAAAACAGCTTTTTCGTCCGGATGACAACTCCCCGTTCACCCGGCACTTGACGCACAGACTTCTACTCTGTGTATGCTTTTCAGAATTAATAAGCAGTTGCTGTCAGAATATCATATCTTGCATCCAGGAACGGCTTCTTCATAGCAAGGCCTTCCTGAAGATCGATATCATATACTTTGCCGTCCTTCATGCCGACAATTCTGTTGCCGATGCCCTGTTCCAGCAGTTCAACAGCATGGTAGCCCATTTCAGTTGCAACCACACGGTCACGGAGTGTCGGAGAACCGCCGCGCTGTACATGACCCAGAATGGTAGCACGGGCTTCTATGCCGGTCATTTCCTGAATTTCTCTGGCAATATTTTCTGTCTGGCCGACACCTTCGGCAACAACCAGAATAAAATGATGCTTGCCGCCTTTTTCGCTCATAGTTCTGGTCATATTCTTGGCGATTTCGTTCAGATCATAAGGACGTTCCAGCGTGATAGCGGCTTCTGCGCCTACTGCCATTGCTACGTTGACAGCGATAAAACCGGCACGTCTGCCCATAACTTCTACTACAGAGCATCTGTCATGAGACTGTGTCGTATCGCGGAGCTTGTCAATCATTTCCATTGCGGTATTCATTGCCGTATCGTAACCGATAGTATATTCTGTACACTGAATATCATTATCGATTGTACCGGGAATGCCGATGCACGGAATGCCGACACTGGAAAGGTCGCCTGCACCGCGGAACGAGCCGTCGCCGCCGATGACTACCAGACCTTCCAGGCCGATTTCTTCGCAGACTGCCTTGCCTTTCAGCACGCCTTCCATATTGCGGAATTCGGGGCATCTGGCCGTATACAGGCAGGTACCGCCGCGCTGGATAATGCCGGAAACGGTTCTGGCGGTCATGTCGATAAATTCATGATTCAGCAGGCCGACATAGCCTCTCTGAATGCCGATTACCTCCATGCCTTTGCTGAGTGCGGTACGAGCCACTGCTCTGACAGCCGCATTCATACCCGGAGCGTCGCCGCCGCTTGTCAAAACACCGATTTTTTTCATAATTTTTCTTCTCCATTCTGCATATGCAAAAAATTCAAAATTTTTTTTACATTTTTATTTTACTATATTTCCGGCGTTCTGTCAAGTCTTTTTTCAGATTCTTTGACAAAAAAACAGCAATTTATGATTTCTGTCATGAAATTCCGGCAATACAGCCGATTTTTTCGGGGCTGATTATTTTTGTTAAGGCCTGATAAGAATTTTCTGATAATTGCAGATATAATTTCTGCTTTGGGTAAGCATAATTTCTGCTGTCAGTAAAATAAAATACAACCTGCGTATCGCCGGGGAAGTTCCGGCAAAGGGCAGAGAGCCGTTTCAGATTTTGAAGCTCTCCCGGCGAATGATCCGTCTTGATACAGAGCTGCATTGATTGCAGAAGAGAATCAAACTGCCGCTGTTCCTGAATTGTTTCGCAAATCAGGCTGACATGCTGGTTCCGGTATGAAATTTTTCCGGTTACAAAAATCAGACTGCCGTTCCGGATTTGATTTTTCACAGAAGCATATACTGTCGGAAAAATAATTGCTTCGGCACTGCCGGAATGGTCTTCCAGCTGAAGAAAACACATCTCTGCATTATTTTTGGTTCTGATTTTTTTGCCGGACTGAATTATGCACAGCAGTTTGACAGGAGTCTGTTCAGGAAGCGTGCTGAGATTCCGGATATCTGTACCGCGGAGCAGCTGTTTCATCCAGTCAAGCGAATCCAGCGGATATCCGGAAAGATAGATGCCGCAGATTTCTTTTTCCATCTGTAATTTTTCGGCTGCGGAAAGATCAGGCATGGCAGGCAGACGAAGTTCCTGTTCCGTTTCCGTATCGCCGAACAATGACATCTGACCCTCTACAACGGACAGATTCTGCGCGGAAACAGCTTCCAGCATTTTTTCATGAAATTGCAGCATCTGATTTCTGTTATAATCCAGAGAATCCAGTGCACCGGCACGAATTATGCTTTCCAGCGTTTTTTTATACAGCCCCAGCGGCACCATGCGGCGGCAGAAATCTGCAAAACTCAGGAAAGAGCCGTGCTGACGGCGTTCGGCCAGCATTTTGTCCGTCAGTCCCTGCCCCAGTCCTTTGACCGCCAGCAGGCCGAAATATAATTTCTGATCCCGGAAGACAAATTTTCCTTCACTGGAATTGACATCCGGCGGACAGAGTTCCAGTCCGGCAGTGCGGCATTCTTCCAGATAGGGCAGCAGCTTGTCTTTTTCTGCCATGACACTGCTTAACAGCGCGGCCATATAATCGCCGAACCAGTGCGTTTTTAAAAAGGCCGTCTGATAGACAATTCTTGCGTATGCCGCCGCATGGGATTTGTTGAACGCATATTCGGCAAATTTTTCCATCTGCGCAAATACCTGAGAAGCGATTGTTTCCGGAATCTGATTCCGGACGGCACCTTCCAGAAAATGCTGTTTTTCCTGCTGCATGACATCTGTTTTTTTCTTGGATATGGCACGGCGCACAATATCGGCCTGTGCAAGCGAATAACCTGCCATTTTCCGGCAGATTTCCATTACCTGTTCCTGATACAGAATACAGCCGTAAGTCGGCCGGAGAATTTCTTCCAGCACAGGATGCAGATACTGAATTTTTTCCGGATGTTTCCGGTTTTCGAGATAATCCGGAATCGAATCCATAGGCCCCGGACGATAAATTGCCAGTGCGGCCTGAATATCCTCCATGCACTGCGGCCGCAGCTGAGTCAGGAACTGTCTCATGCCGTCGCTTTCCAGCTGGAACACGCCGGAAGTACTGCCGCGCGAAATCAATGCATAAACTTCCGGGTCGTCTTCCGGAAGATGTTCTGCCGAAAAGCCGGGTTCGTGCATCCGGACGGAACGTTCGGCATCCCGGATGATTGTCAGATTGCGCAGTCCCAGAAAATCCATTTTCAGAAGTCCCAGTTCTTCCAGAACATCCATAGGATAGCCTGTGACAAGCATAGTTTCATTCCGGAAAACAGGAGTGTATTCTGTCACGGGGCGGTCAGTCATCACAATTCCGGCGGCATGAATCGTAGTATGCCGGGGCAGGCCTTCGATTTGTGAGGCAATATCCAGAAGCAGCCGGAACTGACCGTCCTGGTCATATTTTTGCCGCAGTTCGGGAGACTGTTCCAGAGCAGCCGGAATTGTCAGCTGACTGTTCAGCATTCCGGCGGCGGCACTGACAACAGATTCCGAAATTTTTAAAATTCTGCCGATATCGCGGACAGCGGCCTTTGCCTTGAATGTATCAAAGGCGACAATTTCGGCCACATGGTCACGGCCGTAGCGGCGTACGGCATATTCCTTCACTTTGGAACGGCCTTCTATGCAGAAATCCATATCGATATCCGGCATAGTATGCCGTCCGGGATTCAGAAAGCGTTCAAACAGGAGATGTTCGGCAACGGGATCAATTGCTGTGATATCCAGGCAGTAGGCGCACAGACTTCCGGCAGCAGAGCCGCGGCCGGGGCCTACGGGAATTTCCTGACTCCGGGCATAGCGGATTAAATCCTGTACAATCAGAAAATAATCCGTAAAGCCCATCTGTTCAATTACCTGCATTTCATAGGCAAGGCGTTCTGAAACTTCTGCCGACGGTGCGGGGCCGTAGTGCCTGTGCATTCCTTCACGGCAGAGTGTTTCAAAATATGCTTTATGATCCGTTACGCCGTCCTGCGAAAAATGCGGCAGCCGGAGTTCATGGAATGTCAGTTCCAGATGACAGCGGCCGGCAATTTTTTCTGTATTCTGCACAGCTTCCGGCAGAGAGGAAAAAAGTTCGGCCATTTCCTCTGTAGTTTTCAGATAAAAATCTTTGCCGGGCACTGCCTTGCCGGAGACAATCAGTTCGTCCAGCGTCTGATTTTCCCGGATGCAGTGCAGGAATTTCTGTGTCCGGGCATCTTCCGGTTTCAGATAATACACCTGATTATCCGCGGCCATAGGAATTCCGGCATTATGGGAAACAGTTTCCAGAAGAATCAGAAGCTCCTGTTCTTCCGGAAGTCCGTGATTCTGGACTCCCAGATAAAAATTTTCGCTGCCGAACACATCACGGTATTGATATAATTTCTGTTCAGCTTCGGAAAAGCGGCCGCTGCCCAGAAGTCCCGGAAGAATTCCGTAATTGCCTGTCAGAAGACAAATCAATCCGGCGTGGTATTTCTCCAGCAAAGAAACATCAACCGGATCTTCTGACGAAACAATTTGAATCAGATTCTGATAACCCTGCTGATTTTCACACAGAAGCACCAGCTGATCTTTCTGCACTGTATGGATTTCACAGCCGATAATCGGCTTGATTCCGGCCTTGACGGCTTCCTGATAAAACAGCACTGCGCCGTAAAGATTGCCTGTATCGGTCAAAGCAGCGGCCGTCTGACCGCAGTCTTTCACCTGCTGTACCAGTTCCTTGATGCGGCATACGCCCTCCAGCAGACTGTATTCGCTGTGAATGTGCAGATGCACAAAATTCTGAGTTTCAATTTGCATAAATACATTACCCCTGTATCATAAATTTCTATAAAATTCCGCAATGGCAGAAAGTTTCCGGAAGCGGTGATTCACCCCGGAACGGCCGATGGGCTTTTTCAGCATCTGTCCCAGTTCGGCAAGACTAAGATGCGGATTTTCCAGTCTCAGCCCGGCAAGTTCCTGCAAGTCGGGAGAAAGCTTGTTCATGCCGCCTTTGCGGATAATTTCCTGAATATCCCGGCACTGTCTTTCCGATGCCGAGATAGTTTTGTCAATATTGGCCAGATCGCAGTTATTCCGGCGGTTGATTCTGTTAATGACATCTTTGTTGATTTTAATTTCAATTAATTCCAGCGTGCATTTCTGTGCGCCGATAAATGTCAGCAGGTCTTCAATTTCTTCACTGACTTTAAGATAGGCCGACCAGGTATATTTTCTCTGCATCACGTTGGGATGCACCCCGACACTGTACAGCAGATCGCACAGATCTTTGCAGAGCTGTTCTGTCGGCGCAGAAAATTCCAGATGATATTCTTTCATCGGGTCGGTAACACTGCCGCAGGTCAGGAACACGCCGCCCAGAAATGCGCCCATGCTGTTGGTAGGCAGGTTGCGCATATCAATGCTGCGTTCCTGATGAATATGAAACGTATGGCGGATTTCCGTCACGGGAGTACGGCCGGTAATTCTGTAAATTGTCAGAACACTGCCGTTTTTCCGGGGCTTGTTCTCTATTGTAAGAGGAACTGCTGCGCCGAATACGGTCTTCACCAGCACAGGAAACACAGAACGGAACACTTCACTTTCACTTTTCAGGCAGATTTCGTCACATGTGACAGTCCTGCCGAACAGCAGCATCCCGTAAAGACAGGCAAACCGCCGGTCATGGTCATTGATGGTACTCCGGATGCATTCCCGGACATTGTGCGAAAACGACACAGTTTTTCACCTCTTGTCTTACTTGTTCAGTGTCTGCCTTTTTTGATATCCCTGTGCATTTTATGCACGCGATAGCCTTTTTCTTTAAGCGAATCGCCTGTCAGTTCGGCAAATGTCACGCTTCTGTGCTTGCCGCCCGTACAGCCGAACGCAATGACAAGCTGACTTTTTCCCTCGGAAATATACAAAGGCAGAAGAAACTCCAGCAGGTCGCTGATTTTAGTCAGCAAAGTCTGCGACTGCGGAAACTGCATGACATAATCCTGAACACAGGCTTCCACGCCGGTATGTGTTTTCAGTTCCGGCACATAGAACGGGTTCGGCAGACAGCGTACATCAAAAATCAGATCTGATTCTGCCGAAACGCCGTATTTATACCCGAAGGACATGACTTTGACGACAATCGAATCCAGATGATTTTCCAGAAAAATATCCCGGATTTCTTCCCCCAGCTGAGAGGTACTCAGCCGGGAAGTTTCAATATAATAATCTGCCTGGGATTTCAGCGGCATCAGAGCCTCGCGTTCGGCATCCAGAGCTTCCAGCAGACTGTTGTATTTTTCCGCCAGCGGATGGCGGCGGCGTGTTTCCTTGTAACGCTGGACCAGAATTTCATCAGAAGATTCCATGAAAATCAGCTTGACTTCGCCGGGCATCTTCTGTTTTAATGCTTTGATAATCTCATCAATTTCCGAGAACATATCGCCTGTGCGGATATCCACAGCAATGGCGACTTTGTTCAGACTGCCGCCGGTTCTGGTACAGACATCGGCAAAATTGGGAATAAACTGCGGCGGCAGATTGTCAATGCAGTAAAAGCCGATATCTTCCAGTACTTTCATTGCTGTTGATTTTCCTGAACCTGACATGCCCGTGATAATAATCAGCTGCATGAATGTTCTCCTTCCTGTGAACCGAGAAGCACAGGTTCCAGTTCCAGAATACAGCCTGTTTCGGCCAGCACTTTATCATGCACATCGCGGCACAGCCGGAGCACTTCGTCGCAGGTAGCATGATTGAGATTAATCACAAAACCGGCATGTTTTTCGCTGACCTGGGCATCGCCTACCTGATAGCCTTTCAGGCCGCATTCGTCAATTAATTTAGAAGCATAGCCTTTTTCCGGCCGTTTGAATGTACTTCCGGCACTGGGGAAATTCAGGGGCTGTTTGCTTCTGCGGCGTTCGGAATAATCCTGCATTCTGGCAGAGATGGCTTCCGGCGTGTCTTTATGCAGCTTCATAGTGACGGATGTGATAATGCAGTCCGGATGTTCTGTGAAAAAGCTGTGCCTGTAGGACAAATCCAGTTTTTCTTTCGAGAGAATCCGTTCTTTTCCGGTGCCGTCCACATAAGTGCAGGAAACAGCAATATCTTTCATTTCTTTTTTATACGCGCCGGCGTTCATGAACAGCGCACCGCCGATTGTGCCGGGAATGCCGCTGAGGGCTTCCATCCCGGAAAGATGATGTTCGGCGGCAGTTTTTGCCGCATTGGCAAGCATTGCGCCTGACTGGCAGACAAGAATAGTATCGTCTGTAAAGGCCATCTGCGAAAATTCATTCCCCAGATGCAGAATAACACCCCGGTAGCCGTTGTCGGCGGCAAGAATATTGCTGCCTCGGCCCATGATGAAATACGGCAGATGATTTTCCTGACAAAACATGACAGCCGCACTCAGCCCCGGAATAGAATTGATTTCTATCCAGAAATCGGCATTGCCGCCGATATGAAAAGTGGTACGGCCGTTCAGCGGCACATCTGTGAAAAATTTCATCTGATAACTGTCACAAAGCTGTTGCAGTCTGTGTTTCATGAATCTAAGCCCTCCTGTTAAAAAGCGTCATAATCTTTGATGGTTTCAGTGCCTTCCATATCCATACCGAGACGGTCGAGCAGTTCTGTGGCGGCATTGTAGCCCATTTTTTTCTGACGGTTATTCATGGCGGCAACTTCCAGGATAACGGCCAGATTTCTGCCCGGCTTAACCGGAATGGTCAGGGAAGGTACTTTCACTCCCAGAATCGAAGCATATTCTGTATCAATACCCATTCTGTCGTAAATTTTTTCCGGATTCCAGAGTTCCATTTCCACAACAAGATCGATTTTTTCAGTCATCTTGACAGCACCCATGCCAAACAGTCTTCTGGCGTTGATAATGCCGATACCGCGCAGTTCCAGAAAATGGCGGATATTGTCCGGCGAACTGCCTACAAGACTGATATTCGAGACTTTCCGGATTTCAACAGCATCATCAGCCACCAGACGATGGCCGCGCTTAACCAGTTCGATAGCAGTTTCGCTTTTGCCGACACCGCTTTCACCGGTCAGGAACACGCCTTCGCCGTAGATTTCAATTAATACGCCGTGTCGTGTGATACGGGGCGCAAGATTCAGGTTCAGGAAGGCAATCAGTCCGGACATGAAATTGGATGTGCTTTCCTTGCTGCGCAGAAGCGGCATTTCAAATTTCTGGGCGAGTTCCAGCATTTCGGAAAAATAGGGGAGTTCTCTTGTAATAATCAGAGCCGGAAGTTTCTGGGAGAACAGCAATTCCAGGCGTTCGCGTCTTGTTTTCTCATCAATTGTAGATAAATAGGCAAATTCCATTTTGCCGATGATCTGGATGCGCTCCGGGTTGAAATATTCATAAAAGCCCATCAGCTGAAGGCCGGGACGGTTGACATCATTTTCGTCAATCAGGATTTCGGCCGGGTCTTTGGGGGTGTAGATCACTTCAAGCTTGAATTCGTCAATAATTTTCTTGAGTGAGATTGTAAATTTTTCTGCCATAATAAAACTCCTTACTACTGATAATTTTTAATTTTCCGGGTTCAGAAAATAGCTTTTCATGTTTTTTGGGATTTCGCTGTCCTGCCACTCCAGAATGACAGGGACAGAGTTGGAAATTTCTTTCAGCTGTGCGGCCTGGTTCTGTTCTTCCGGACTGACTGTCACAAGAAGACAGTCTGCCGGGAAGGCTTCGGCCGCGGAGAGCGTTTCGGTATTGCCTTTCAGGGCTTCACTTCCGCTGATTCTTACAAAAAATGAAGACTCCGGAGCTTTGGCGCGCATAGCTGTCAGCAGGGCAGTCAGATACTGTTCTCTGTTTGCTTCACTGCACCGGGAATCCAGAAGCGGCAGGTCACTACGCGGAAAATTAGGATATTCCAGCCCGTCACAGACAATTATCCGGAATCCGGCAGTTTCCAGTTCTTCGGCCAGTGCAGCAAGATAATCCTGTGTCAGTACGCTGAACGGCGAAAGCCATAGTTTCGGTTCGGCAGAAGACTGGTCTGTCCAGGGAGTGCCTGTTTCCTGCACCAGATAGGAAGCATCCGGAAAACTTTTCGGAAACAGCGAATCTTCCAGCGTATTGATCAGCGCAACAGGTTCTATGCCCTTGGCAGAAACTGCCTGATAAATATCCGAAAGCGGAAGAAATGCCTGCACAGCGTTACTCCGGGCGGCATCCTGCACGGATGTAGCATAATAAATCTGTCCGCCCTGTACTTTCAGGGGAATCAGCAGATGAGAAATGCCTTCCGGCAGTGTTTCCAGCGCATTCTGGAACGAAGATTCCGTCAGCAGAGCCGTTTCTTCCAGTACATAGCCCTGCATGGAAGGAGCTTTTTGCAGAAAGCCGATTTCTTCTGTTTCGGGTTCTGTTTCTGTTTCGGGAACAGTATCCGGTTCTTCCGGCTCTCCGGTTTCGGAAAGAACCGGTTCGCTTTCAGAAAGTGCTTCTTCTGCGGAAACGGTATCGGCAGGATGCTGGGGCGGAGAGAGAAAATCCCGCTCCTGCAAAAAATCCATGACAGGTTTTCCGGCACTGTAGCCGACAAAGACCAGTACGCCAGCAATGAGAAGCGTCACTACTGCCGAACCTGTATCATGCCGGATTTTTTTATGATAGGCAATCCTGTCTTTGCGGCGATAGATTTTCCGGCCTTTTGGCTTGATTTTCATAACAAATCCTGTATCTCCTCCTGAATAAAATTCTTTTGTTCTGTAAAATTTATTTTCTAAGGGAATCCACGGCCTGTTTCATATCTTTCTGTCGGAACAGCCAGCTTCCGGAAACAAGAATATCCGCGCCGGCGGCAAGAGCTTCCGGAGCAGTGGCAGATTCAATGCCGCCGTCGATTTCTATTTTGATATCTCTGCCCTGAATCATGTTCCGGATTTCAGAAATTTTTGCTGTCATCTCATGCATATAGCGCTGACCGCCGAAGCCCGGCTCGACTGTCATGACAAGAATCAGATCAATCTCATCCAGAAACGGCAGGAGGGCTTTGGCCGGAGTCCGCGGCTTGAGGGCGATTCCTGCTTTTTTATTATATTCCCGGATTGTCTGAACGACCGTGAACGGATCGCTGAGGCTTTCCAGATGAAAAGTAATCAGATCTGCGCCGGATTTGGCAAAATTATGAATATACAGCTGCGGATTTTGAATCATCAGATGTACATCAATAAACAGATCTGTCTGTTTTGCAATGGCCTGCAATTCCGGCAGACCGAATGCCATGTTCGGAACAAACCAGCCGTCCATGACATCATAATGCAGCCAGTCCACGCCGGCGGTTCGGATTCGTTCCAGTTCGTTTCCCAGATGGAGAATATCCGCACTGAGAAGCGATGCGGCAATTTTTGTATTCAAGATAAATCCTACCTCTCTTTTTTAGTTTATCTATCTTTATTATAGCGGATAATTTCGATTCCGTCAATATAAGATTGCTAAATTTTTTAAAAAATATTTTCACAAATTTGCCCTGAATTTTTTCTTTTCAGTTTTTTTGTATTTTTTTGAAAAAACACTGGACAAATTCACTAAAATAGTGTATAATTAGTGGGTAAGATTATATTTTGTTCAGAAGGGTATGAATTTTATGAATTTAAATCAGATCAAAGACGAAATTTGTGATGTGTGTCACAAAATGTGGCAGCTGGGCTGGGTCGCTGCCAATGACGGAAATGTCTCTGTCCGGCTGGATGACGGCACGTTTCTGGCGACTCCCACGGGCATCAGCAAAAGCTTTATCACGCCGGAAAAATTAGTCCGGATTAATGACAAAGGCGAAGTCATCGAAGGGCAGGAAGGCTACCGGCCTTCTTCTGAGATTAAAATGCACCTGTGCTGTTATCACGAACGTGAGGATGTCAACGGCGTAGTCCATGCACATCCGCCGACGGCAACAGGCTATGCTGTGGCAAATATTGCACTGGATCAGTATTCCATGATTGAATCTGTGATTGCCATCGGCTCCGTTCCGGTCACGCCTTACGGAACGCCCTCTACAAATGAAGTTCCCGAAGCAATTAAACCCTATCTTCAGGAACATGATGTCATGCTGCTCCAGAATCACGGCGCACTGACAGTCGGCTCCGATCTGCTGACGGCATATTACCGCATGGAAACTCTGGAATTATATGCCAAAATCAGCCTGAATGCCCATCTGCTGGGCGGCGCACAGGAAATTTCCCGTGAAAATATCGACCGCCTGTGCAATATGCGTTCGCAGTACAAAGTAACCGGAAAACATCCGGGCTATAAAAAATATAATAAGAAATAAGTGATGTTTCATGAATTCTAAAAAAAGAACCGTTCTTGCTTTCGATTTCGGCGCATCCAGCGGCCGCGCCATTCTGGCGCATTATGAAAATGATACGCTCCGGCTGGAAGAAATACACAGATTCCCGAACGAGCCTGTTTCTTATCAGGGGCATCTGTACTGGAATGTGCTGGGCTTGTTTCAGGAAATCAAGAACGGCATCCGCAAAGCTGCCCAGAACGGCGGTTTTGACAGCATCGGCATTGATACATGGGGTGTGGATTACGGCCTGATTGACAAACACGGCGCACTGCTGGGAAATCCTCTGCATTACCGCGACAGCCGCACGGAAGGCATGACACAGAAAGCTGCCGAACTCATCCCTCCGGAAAAACTCTATATGCTGACAGGCAATCAGATTCTGAATATCAATACGGCTTTCCAGCTGCTGGAACAGAAACTTCATGCGCCCGAACTGCTGGAACAGGCGCAGGCCTTTTTATTGATGCCCGATCTGTTCGCCTATATGCTGACAGGCGATATTTCCTCAGAACATTCTATTGCCGGAACAACACAGTTATGCAATCCGTATTCGGGCGGCTGGTCAGGAGAAGTCATCAAAGCTCTGGGACTGCCGGAACATATCTTTCCGGCAATGGCGCAGACCGGAACCGTCAAGGGTATGCTGACAGAAGAACTCTGCCGGGAACTGGAAGTGCCGTCTGTCCCTGTCATTGCCGTATGCGGTCACGATACACAATGTGCCTCGGCAGCCGTTCCGGCACTCGAACGAAAGCCCTTTGCCTTCATCAGCTGCGGCACATGGGCACTGTTCGGCACAGAACTGAAAAAGCCTGTCATCAATCAGGAATCTGCCGCACTCGGTATCTCGAACGAAATCGGCTTTGAGAATACTGTCACATTCCTGAAAAATATCACAGGCACATGGCTTTTGCAGGAACTGCGCCGGACAATGCAGAAAAAAGGCAAAACATATTCTTATGCCGATTTTGAAAAAATGGCACTTTCTGCCGAAGGCAGTCAGCGTTTTATCGATGTGGATGCTCCGGCCTTTTCCTCGCCCGGCGATATGGCCGTCAGAATCCGCGATTTTTGCAGTGAAAGCAGTCAGCCGCTTCCGGCCGATCTGCCGGATGTTCTGCGCTGTATTTATGAAAGTCTGGCATGTCGGTTCCGGGATGCTTTGGATGAAATTCAGCACTGCACAGGGCAGAAATGCGAAAAAATCTATATGCTGGGCGGCGGCGTAAAAGACCGGCTGTTATGTCAGCTGACGGCTGATGCCTGCGGCATTCCTGTCTGCACTGGCTCGGAAGAATCGACGGCTTACGGAAACGCTGTGATTCAATTAATTGCTTCCGGCGTTCTTCCTGATCTGTTAGAGGCTCGCTGGCTGATTGCCAAATCCATCAAATCCAAGACCTATACGCCGGATAAAAATAATTCCGGCATGTATGAAACTTATCAAAAATTATTTAAATAATATAAATAATTTAAATTTCAGAAAGAAGTGTGATGTTTATGTATCCCAGAATTGGAATCCGTCCGATTATTGACGGCCGTCAGAAAGGCATCCGTGAAAGCCTGGAAGAGCAGACTATGAATATGGCAAAATCTGCCAAAGCTCTGATTGAATCGGAAATCCGTTATCCGGACGGTACGCCTGTAGAATGCGTGATTGCTCCTTCTACCATCGGCGGCGGCGCAGAAGCCTACAAATGCGAGGAATTCTTTTCAACACAGAACGTTTGTGCAACGCTGTCCGTTACGCCCTGCTGGTGCTACGGCAGTGAAACAATGGATTTGAATCCGCTGAATGTCAAGGCAGTATGGGGCTTCAACGGAACCGAACGCCCCGGCGCAGTCTATCTGGCCGCTGCAATGGCCGCCCATACACAGCGCGGACTCCCGGCCTTTGCCATCTACGGCCGCGATGTGCAGGAAGCTGATGATACAACAATTCCGGACGATGTCAGAGAAAAAATTTTAAGATTCGCCAGATGTGCCCTTGCTGTCGGCCTGATGCGCAATAAAGCTTATGTCAATATCGGCGGCGTGGCAATGGGTATCGGCGGTTCTTACTGCAATAACGATTTCTTCCAGAAATATCTCGGCATCCGCGCCGAATGGGTCGATATGACAGAAGTCCTGCGCAGAATCAATCTGGAAATCTATGATCATGATGAATTTGAAAAAGCCTATAAATGGACAATGGATCATTGTCCTATGGGATTCGACTGCAATGCAGAACCTCTTTCCCCCGAACATCAGGAGGAAAACTGGGAATTCGTTGTCAAGATGACACTTGTCATCCGGGATATCATGCTCGGAAATGAGAAACTTGCCGAAATGGACTGGCTCGAAGAAAGCCGCGGCAGAAATGCAATTCTCGGCGGTTTCCAGGGACAGCGGCAGTGGACGGACTGGCTCCCGAACGGCGACTTCTCCGAAGCAATTCTGAATTCCACATTCGACTGGAACGGCAAAAAACAGCCCGTTCTGCTGGCAACAGAAAACGATACACTCAACGGCGTTTCGATGCTGTTCGGCCATCTGCTCTCGAACAGAGCAAGTCTGTTTGCCGATGTGCGTACTTACTGGAGCCCCGATGCTGTGGAGCGCGTAACCGGAATCCGTCCGACCGGCCTTGCTGAAAATGGTTTTATTCATCTGATTAATTCCGGTTCTGCGGCTCTGGATGCCACTGGTCTGGCAACGGATGAGGACGGAAAGCACCTGATGAAAAAATGGTGGGATGTGACCGATCAGGATATCGAAGCCATTACCGATGCCGTTGACTGGTGCCCGGCTAATCTGGGATATTTCCGCGGCGGCGGTTTCTCTTCGCATTTCCGGACACAGGCCGAAATGCCTATGACTATGATGCGTGTGAATATCATCAACGGCACACAGCCTGTTCTCCAGATTGCAGAAGGCTGGACGGCTGTGCTCCCGGACGAAATTCACAATGTTCTGGATAAGAGAACTGACCCCACATGGCCGACAACCTGGTTTGTACCGCGCCTGACAGGTGAGGGTGCCTTCAAGGATGTCTATACTGTTATGGCGAACTGGGGCGCAAATCACGGCTCGATTACTTACGGCCATATCGGAAAAGATCTGATTACACTGGCATCTATGCTGAGAATTCCTGTTTCGATGCATAATATTCAGGATGATGAAATTTTCCGTCCGCATACCTGGTCAGCGTTCGGCACGAAAGATCTGGAATCTGCCGATTACAGAGCCTGTGCAGAATTCGGCGCACTCTACAAAGGATAATATGCAAGAAATCGCCGGGAAGTTCCCGGCGGTTTCTATATCTCGAAAAAGAAAGTATCTGCCATTGCACCAAGCCCGTAAGCGGAAAGCAGCTGTTTCAGATGTTCCTGTATTGTTTCCGGCGTGAGGTGCTGTTCGGCGAGTGTTTTTTCATCCAGTTCGCTGAGATGGGCATAGAATGTCAGGCCGATGAGAAGCGTATCAAGTGCAGTTTCGTCCTGAATCAAGTCAGAAAGCTTTGCTTCTGCCTGACGGATATTTCCGCTGTCGGCAAGCCGGAGCAGATCTTCTGCTTTTTCTCTGGTTTCGGGATTTTCGATCAGGTACGGCGAAAAATTTTCGTCTTCTGTCTGAAAAATTGTTTTCATCAGTATGCGTATCAGATCATGAATCATGCGCATGATATAATCCTGTTCAAACATGCAGACAAGCTCCTTTCCTGTTTTGCTTATTATAGCATAAAAACAAGGGCATGTCAAGCATGTTCTTTCCGGCCGCGGCATAGAATAAAGCAGAATCTATCCGAAAGGTTTTGAATTCATGAGACGAAATATTCTGAAAGATACTATTCTGCTGACAGTGATTCAGATGCTGTTGGACGGCCTGGGCTTATTGCTGAATGCGTTCATGACACGTCAGCTCGGTTCGGAAGCCATGGGCGTTCTCACGCTGACAGGATCGTTTTTCCGGCTGGCCTCGATGATCGCCGGAGGAAATGTGTTTCTGTGCGCAAGCCGTTTTATTTCAGAGGAACTCGGCAAGGAACAGCGCAATCCCGGAGGGATTCTGCGGTATTGTCTGACGGTCAGTCTGGGGCTGAGTGTTCTGGTCAGCGGGCTGATTCTGATTTTTGCGCCGTGGTGCGGACAAAAATTTCTGCATGATGCCACGCTGACAAGCCCGATTCGGCTGATGGCGATTTCTCTGCCGCTTGTCACGCTGACGGCCTGCCTGAAAGGCTATTATAACGCCTGCTGTCAGACGGGAATCTGTGCTGCCGCGGATGCGGTCAGCTTTCTGGTGCATACAATTCTGACGGCATGTGCAGTCTGGTTCCGGCCGCCGGGAAATCACGCCGAATTATGCAATATGACAGCATTCTGCACAATCGGGAGCGAATGCATCACACTGTTTTTTCTGCTGTGCCGGCTTCCGTTCTGCCGGACGGAGAAAACCGGAAAGACTTCTGTTTCTCTGAAGACTTATATCCGGCTGGCAGTTCCTGTCATGGCAGGTTCGGCACTGACATCATTTCTGAGTGCGGCGAATGATGCACTCGTGCCGTTTACGCTGAAACAATCGGGCAATTCCAGCGCAGAAGCTCTGAGTCAGTTCGGAATTTTCGAGGCGATTGTAATTCCGGTTTTATTTTTTCCTTCTACGGTACTGGTTTCTTTATCCGGAATTCTGGTAACGGAATCGGCCAGGGAAACTGCCGCCTGCAACAAGAGCCGCATTACCGGTATGACGGAAAAGACCGTCCGGCAGACGATTGTATTTGCTGTATTTGTGACGGAAGTCCTGATGCTGTTCGGGGATGAGATCGGCGCACTGCTGGGCGGCGGCATCACAGCCGGAAGAACGATTGTTCTGATTGCGCCTGTGGTACTGTTTATTTATCTGGAAATTATACTGGAAAGTATTATCAAAGGCATTGGCTCGCAGGCTTTTTCGTCGCTGAACTATCTGGCAGAATATATTGTCAGAATTTCCTGTGTGCTGATTTTTATTCCCATACTGGGCTTTTATGGAATTGTGTTGTCTTACTATGCAAGCAATATTTTCGGGAACATCAGCCGGCTGATTCATGTTATCCGGAAAACGGGCATGGAATTTTCTCCTGTCAGACTGCTTGGAATTCCTGTATTTGCGGCAGTACTGTCAGCCGAACTGATTCTGATGCTGTTTCATGTGATTCAGATTCTGCCGGAACAGAATCTGATTACAATTTGCAGTTTTGTAATTTTATGCTGTCCTGTATATCTGCTGATTCAGAAAGAATTATTCGGCCTGCATTTGAAATCCATTCCGGAAAAGAACCGCCTGTGAGAGTTTCACAAGCGGTTTTTTTAGATGACTCTTCTGCGATCAATCAGAATTTACCAGTCAGGGAGGGTTGGGAGGCTTGTACAGTACCCTTTCTATATTT
>DFJS01000051.1:1044-93639 GCA_002373165.1 Ruminococcus sp. UBA3665 | reverse complement strand
CCCGGCGGCTTCTCCGGCGGCGATGAACCGGAAGGCAGCGGAAAATTCATCACAGCATTCTTCCGGAATCCGGCAGTCAAAGATGCTGTTCACGATCTGCTCCGGAACCGTGACGGCCTGATGCTGGGCATCTGCAACGGTTTCCAGGCACTGATTAAACTGGGACTTGTGCCGTTCGGCGAAATTGTCGATATGACCGGCCAATCCCCGACACTGACATTCAATACCATTGCAAGACATCAGTCCATGATGGTCAATACCAGAGTGGCTTCCAATAAATCTCCGTGGCTGGCATCCAGCGAAGTGGGCGATATTCATACTATCCCGATTTCCCACGGCGAAGGCCGCTTTGTTGCTCCGGAAAGCCTGATTCAGAAACTGGCCGCCAATGGTCAGATTGCCACACAGTATGTTGACCTGACCGGCCGCCCGACAATGGATATCCGCTATAATCCCAATACTTCCATGAGTGCCATCGAAGGCATCACTTCTCCGGATGGCCGTGTGCTCGGAAAAATGGGTCACAGCGAACGCAAAGGCACAGACATCAGCAAGAACGTACCCGGCGTGAAAGACCAGCAGATTTTTGAAAACGGCGTAAAATATTTCTTATAATTCCATCAAAACAGCAGTTCCCGGAACGGAACTGCTGTTTTTTCCGGATGATTTTCAGCTTTCCCAGTCTTCCAGAATTTTTTTAAGTTCTTCCTCACTGCCTGCAAAAATGCCTTCTTCCAGAGCCTGTCTGTCAGCATCCGGCAGAAGATAGACTTCTATTGCAAGTACCTGATACGGCCGCTGACTGTTTTCCCGGAACAGTGCCACTCTCCCCTGATACTCTTTCAGCATAAACCCGACGGGTTCTTTCTCGGCCAGAGCGGCAGTTTTTTCCACCCGGATTTCCTTCTGCTGACGCATGGCATTTCCGGCTGATACTACCAGCAATACGGCAGAAATCGTCATAGATACCAGCAGCATTCCAATTTTGACCTGTGTGTGTTCCAAGCGGCATTCCTCCTTATCTGAATGATCTGAAAAAAATTTTTTCAGATTCAGTATGCCTCACCGGCGGAATTTTATTCCTGATTTTCTTTTTCTTTTGTGAAAAACGGCAATTTCAGGCCGTTTGAAGATACAAATCATGAAAGTTTCGTGAAAAATCAAAAATTTTTCAAAAAAGACTTAACAAATCCGGAATTCTGTGCTATAATAAAATTGCATGACTCTGAAGCAACATAAAACAAAATAATAAGAAAGGATTTCTGATGCTATGTCAACGCACAATCAAGAGAATCACAAGAAAAAACCAAGCCGGAAATGGCGTGTGCTGAAAAAGCTGGTTTCCATTCTGCTGACGACTCTGCTTTCGATTTTTCTGATCTGCCTGATTACCGGAACCATCGTTGCCAGTGCCGTAGCAGTCTATGTGCTGGACTTCATGAACGAAGCCTCTACTATCACGCTGGAAGAAATGGAACTAAGCTATAATACCAATATTTACGGCTATGATGAAGACGGCGATCTGGAAACACTGTATCAGGTTACCAATCAGGTGCAGAGAATTCCTGTCAAGATTGAACAGATTCCGCAGCATGTCATGGATGCTTTTGTCTATACCGAAGATGAACGTTTCTATACTCATGACGGCGTGGATTACAAGAACACCATTGCGGCATGTGTCAACATGGTACTGCATTTCTGGGACTCCGAGCGCGGCGGTTCTACTATTACACAGCAGTTAATCAAGAACGTTACCGGAGAGGATACCCGTTCTCCGTCACGTAAAATCCGCGAAATCTTCCGTGCTATGACGCTGGAGAAAAATTATTCCAAACAGGATATTATCGTCAATTACCTGAATTATATCGGTTTTGGCGGCGAGGCCAACGGCATTGAAATGGCCGCCATCAAATATTTCGGCAAGGACGTGGAAGATCTGACTGTCGCCGAAGCCAGCGTTCTGGCCGCAATTCCGCAGTCGCCGGAAACAATCAATCCGTTTGCCGGCTATAAGGACGACCAGACAGGCGAATGGGTCAACACAGGCCGCAAACGCAACCGCGAACGTCAGGAATATGTACTCTGGCAGATGTACGATCATGGGGCAATCTCTTATGATGAATATCAGGAAGCTCTCAATGAACACATTATTTATACTGATACAGATGAATATAAACAAATGCATCCCGAACTGGAAGCCAAAGGCTATGACTATACCAAAAAAGCGACTTCCTGGGTTGTGGATGCGGCCATCCTGGAAGTAGAAGATTATCTGATGGATACCTATGCACTCAACCGGCAGGAAGCTCTTGACAAGCTTAACACAGGCGGCTATCAGATTTATGTCACAATCGATAAGAAAATGCAGGAATATGTAGAAGAAAAATATCTTAGTTTAAGCAATCTGATCAATACAAGAAATTCCGCAAGATATAAAGACAGCAACGGCGATAATATCATTGATGACCGTGACGAAGTTGTCTATCCGCAGAGTGCCTTTATCGCGATGAACTACAACGGCGAAATTCTGGCCTGTGTCGGCGCAGTCGGAGAAAAGACAGGCTCTATCGTCTGGAATTACGCCACTCAGGAAAAACGTCAGCCGGGTTCTACCATCAAGCCGGTAGCGGGTTACGGCTACGGCATCTATACTGACCAGTTCCATTGGGGCTCGAAATTACAGGACTCCGGCCTGACTATGCCGGACGGCTCTGTATGGCCGAAAAACTACAGCTCGAACTCTATTTCGACAAACTATTCCTATAATAATCTGCCGATTTATTACGGCCTGATGAAGTCTCTGAATACTATCTCTGCCCGTCTGGTAGATTCGCTGACAACGAATGCTGTTTTCAAATTCAGTACAGATAACATGGGTCTGGAACTGACTGACCTTGACCCGCAGGGTCATACAGACAATGCGCTGTCTCCGCTTAGTGTCGGCGCACTGACTTACGGCGTAACGATGAAAAACATGGTCAATTCCTATATTCCTTACGGCAACGGCGGAACGTATTATAAAGCCCATATTGTCAGCCGTCTGGAACAGGGAAATCATGAAGTTGTCTATGAAAACGACGGTCATCCTCACGAGGCTGTTGACCCGGAAACTGCCTATGTCATGAACAGAATGATGAAAAATGTTGTCTCTTCCAGCGGTACCGCCGCACAGGCACAGCTTGCCAACAAGCAGGTAGTCGGCAAAACAGGTACTACTCAGAACTGGGATGACTTATGGTTCATCGGCCTGACAGAAGATTTTGTTTCCGGCGTATGGATTGGCTACAAAGACCGCGAAAAGCTGGATACTTCCATCAGTTCGGCACAGCTGTGGTATAACGTCATCGGCGAATATGCCAACGAAATCGATTCTGATGCCGCATATCCGGAATGTGATACAGTTGTAGAAGGTCCTATCTGTTCCAATACCGGACTTATGGCCGGCACTTACTGCCCCAAGGGCGAAACCGGCTACTGGAAATCTTCCAACGCACCTGTCTGCACAAGCTGCCGCTATTCTTCCTCCAGAAGAAGAAGCTATAATGCCGCCCGGACAGAAAATGAATATACTCAGATTTCCAGCCATCCCTTTTCCCTTCCCGATTCAGAAAGCGAGAATTAATCATGAACCAGAAAATTCAATTTTCTGCCCCGTGTCATTTCGGACTGGAGAAAGTGCTCCGGTTTGAAGTGACACGCATCGGCGGAGAAAATATCACTGTCCAGGACGGCCGTGTCAGCTGGGAGGGCGGTTTTGATACCCTTGCCAGGGCGAATTTAACTCTTTCCGTAGCCGAACGTGTGCAGATTCTCCTGGCAGAATATCATGCCGAAGATTTTGATGAATTATTCGACGGCATGGCAAAAGCACCTCTTGAAAGATTCATCGGCAAAGAAGATGCCTTTCCTGTCAAGGGGCATTCGCTGAACTCGAAGCTGACAAGCATTCCGGCCTGTCAGAAAATTCTGAAAAAAGCCGCTGTCAAGCGGCTTCAGAAAGCATATCATACAGATTCTTTTCTTCCGGAAACAGGAAGCTTGCATCAGCTGCAATTTACAATTTTAAAAAATCAGGTCAGCATTTATCTGGATACTTCCGGGGCAGGCCTGCACAAGCGCGGCTATCGCCGGAATGCAAATCTTGCGCCAATCCGTGAAACGCTTGCCGCCGGAATTCTGGATCTTGCACGTCTGCGGAGCAATATTCCTGTATGTGACCCGTTCTGCGGAAGCGGTACTTTTCTGATTGAAGCCGCTCGCCGTGCCTGTCATATTGCGCCGGGACTCGACAGAAGATTTATCGCCGAACAATGGGACTGCATTCCGGCATCGGCATGGCAGAACGCCAGAGCCGAAGCTCTGGATGCGATTACACATGATGTTGATTTTATCGGCTATGGATTCGATACTGACCCGGAAGCTATTGCTTTAACTCTGGACAATGCCAGAAAAGCCGGCGTGGAAAAGTATATTCAGGTTCGGCAAAGGGATATTGCAGATTTCAAAGCAATCCCCGATGCTGTAACAGTCTGCAATCCTCCTTACGGAGAACGAATGCTGGAACTCAGCGATGCAAGAAGAATCTACCGCACAATGGGCAGAGTTCTGACTTCTCCGGCATACATCATCTGTGCGGATAACGAATTTGAAAACTACTTCGGCAGAAAAGCCGATAAACGCAGAAAATTATATAACGGCATGATTCAGTGCCAGTTATATTGCTATTTTCAATAACAGGAGTGTGATTTTTTATGAAACTTGCAGAAGCTTTGCAAGAACGCGCTGATCTGAATAAAAATATCGATCAGCTCCGGTCACGTCTGAGCAGCAATGCCATTGTGCAGGAAAATGAAACGCCTGCCGAAAATCCGGAAGATCTGCTGGAAGAACTGAATGCTGCCGTCACAAGGCTGGAAGAACTCATGGAGCGCATCAACAGAACAAATACAATGACAGTCTGTGACGGAACTTCACTGACAGCTCTGATTGCACATCGTGACAGCCTGAAACTCAAAATTTCGGCATATAAAGATCTGGCCGCCAATGCCAGCCAGACAGGCCGAAGAGCCAGAATGTCAGAAATCCGGATTTTAAGCACAGTCAATGTCAAAGAAATTCAGAAACAGATTGATCAGCTCTGCAAAGAACTCCGTATGACGGAAAACCGGATTCAGTCGCTGAACTGGTCAGTTGAATTATTATAAATACTCTGAGGCGTAGTCACACACAGGGCGAATGCAGCTTTGTCTTATTTTCCGCAGGAAAAAAAGATATCATAGGGTTGCTGTCAGGAGCGACGGCGGAGGTTCGATTCCTCAGTTTTTAATGTTATGCTCAGATAAGGCAGAAACGCATTGAAATTCCGTACTGTTATTACCGTGTCATTGACTGTCTGTGACGAGGGCGGGCTGTGGGAATATCTTATATTATCATAAAAAGCCTGAGATGATTACATCTCAGACTTTTTTTCATACCAGGCAATGCCGGCATATTGATTCCATTCCGCTGTAAATTCCGAACAGACAAGCTCTATCTGAAAGAAGCTTTCTTTGCTGTATTCAATGATAATCCTGAAAGATAATCTTCACATTGTCGGCACAAAGGTCTTTTGTATCAGGATTCTGTGAATTTTCTTTTGTGATATTCAGGGCATTGACATTCCACTGCATCAAATTGTCATGAAATAAAACCTGCATCAGTTCGGCATCATGCCAGTGGAAATGCTCCGGTTCATTTCTGGAAATCATGTGTGATTATTCCACCTCGGCGATATTGGCCTCTGTCAGCTTGCGGAAGGGCAGATTCAGCTTTTCTGCACTGCCGATGTAGGTATCATGCCAGTTCTGATATTCTGTCACATCCAGAGGGTCAGAGAGTACAGCACTGTCATTTTCGCCGGGTTTGGAAATGAAATAAACAAAACCGGAATCACTGATATCCGCATAAGCCGGAAAAACTTCCTGTGTATACCAGTTTTCTTCCGCAACAGATTTATCCCAGGCATCCACAGAACCGATTTCCTGATAAATTCCTGTTTCTGCATGATACTGATACAGCGTATATCCCCAGAAATCGCCTGCCAGTGCGGAATGATGGGCAGTATCGGCTTCGATCATGCCATTGCTGTAAAATCTCAGATAAGGCGTTGTCCGGAGCTTGACAATAATATTTCCTTCGCTGTCCGTTCCGTAGATCACGCCTGTTACAGATCCGGCAGAAGTATTTGACCAGCGGATAATTAATTCTTCCTGCCCGTCGGCATCCAGATCATAAACAGCAAATTCATTTTCTGAAATATCCGATTCGTTGGAGACTTCAAATTTTTCATCCTGAAAGCTCTGCGTTTTCAGAATTGATTCCAGTACAGAGCCGTATGTGTATTTCACAGCAGGAATTACAGTTTCTGTCACAGTTTCTATTACAGTTTCCTCCGGAACGGATGTGGGAGCAGGAGCTGTGCTGCTGTGTTCCTGAACTGTAGGCAAAACAGTTTCTGTTTCTTCGGTTGTTTCTTCCGGCATCTCAGAGGGCAGTGTTTCCTGTTCTTCGGTTGTGAAAACCTGTTCTGTAGGAATTTCTGTATGCAGTTCGGAAGAAGCAGGTATTTCCTCGGCAGAAGAAGGCGGAAGTGTTTCCTGTTCCGAAGTGCTTTCGGGAACGGCAGCAGAATCAGAAGGTTCTGCAACGGTTTCGACAAGTATATCAGAAATTTCCGTCTGTACAGATGCCGCCGCGGAAAGATTTGTTTCCAGCACTTCAGATTCCGCATCAGTTTCAGGAATTGTTTCCTGTTCTGCTGTGGGCTGTCCGGCCTTGGTGGAATGATAACAGATCAGAAATCCTCCGGCGGCAGCGGCCAGCACACAAAGCACCAGCGGAAGAAGCATTTTTCTGCCGGCAGAAGTATTTTTATCCTGATCGGGCACATGATAATTCATACATAAATCCCTTCTTTTTTGATATATCTGCGGACTTACTTTACTATAGCACATTTTGCGGAATTTGTCAAGCAAAGCGTGGATTGTTCAGAAAAAATTAAAAAATCCTCCTGCTGTTTTCCACACAGCAGGAGAATCTTGTGAAATTGCACAAAAGAAATACCAGAAATTAGTCGTTAGCCTTGCCAACGGAACCAAATAATTCCATTTTTTCCTTTACTTTTGCTTTAATTGCTTCAAAACCGGGAGCGAGCAGTTTTCTGGGGTCGAAGCCCTTGCCCTGCTTGTCCTTGCCTTCTTCGATGTATTTTCTGGTAGCTTCCTGGAAAGCCCACTGGCACTCTGTATTCACGTTGATTTTTGCAACGCCCAGAGAGATTGCCTTTGTGATCTGATCATCCGGAATGCCTGTACCGCCGTGCAGTACCAGCGGCATGGGAACTTTGCGGCCTTCGTTGACTCTCTTGTTGATTGCATCGAGCGTTTCAAAGCTGAGGCCTTCCCAGTTTTCAGGATATGCGCCGTGAATATTGCCGATACCGGCAGCCAGCATGGTTACGCCCAGGTCAGCAATGGTCCTGCATTCTTCGGGGTCAGCACATTCGCCCTTGCCGATTACGCCGTCTTCTTCGCCGCCGATTGCGCCGACTTCAGCTTCGAGGGAAAGTCCGAGTTCGTTACAGGTATTAACCAGTTCGGTTGTCTTTGCAACATTTTCTTCAAACGGCAGATGAGAACCGTCGAACATGATGGACGAAAAACCTGCGGCGATACAAGCCTTTGCGCCGTCGTAAGAGCCGTGGTCAAGATGCAGTGCAACCGGAACTGTGATATTCAGTTCTTCGATCATGCCCTTTACCATGCCGACAACTGTCTTATAGCCGCACATGTACTTGCCTGCGCCCTCGGAAACACCCAGAATTACAGGGGACTGGAGTTCCTGTGCTGTCAGCAGGATTGCCTTTGTCCATTCGAGATTGTTGATGTTGAACTGGCCGACTGCATATTTGCCGGCTCTTGCCTTGTTCAGCATATCCTTAGCGGAAACTAATGCCATAATAAAATTCCTCCTATTTCAATACACGCAGGGAATAAAACTGAGTTATCCGCTGCGAATTCTAACAATTTTAGTATAGCATATTTTCTGAATTTTGTCAATAGACTTTTTTTATTTTTTGTTTTCTGTTGTCAGAAAATTATAAAATAATTTGCTGTTCTGCACAAAAACCGGCATTAAAAAACGGGAATATTAGATTTTTCTGCGAATTTGCAGGAAAGCTCTTGACAAAAACGTAAATATAGTTTACAATAAAAATCAGAATTATATTATAAGGGGGTATTTCAATTATGTGGACTTCTGACTTGCTGAAACAGAATGCCAAAAATAATATGAAGCCTTATTACTGGTCAGCATTCGGCCTGATTATCATTATGATGATACTTTCCGGCGCAGTATCCTATATTGTATCGCTGTTTTCCACGACATTTCTTGGTATCACAGCCGGATTTTCCGAAATTTCTGAAATCATGGAGGATGTTGAAAATCCGCTGTTCTGGGTGTGGTATCTGATTTCGCTGATTTTTGGTTTTGCAATTGCTATTTTTTTCACTGGTATGATGGAAGTCGGAAAATGCCGCTATTTCTCCCATGCCAGAATGGGAGATTCTGATTTCGGCAATTTATTCTGGGCATTTCAGGGCGGCAGATATGCCTCTGTTGTAAAAGTGAATTTTCAGCGTTATCTGGAAATTTTTCTCTGGTCTTTGCTGCTTTATATTCCGGGCCTTGTCAAAATGTACGAATATTTTCTTGTGCCGTATCTTCTGGCAGAAAATCCGAATCTTTCCAAAGAACGTGCACTTCAAATTTCCCGGCAGACTATGAAGGGCGAAAAAATGAACTGTTTTCTGCTGACACTGTCTTTCTTCGGCTGGATGATTCTGGGAATTTTTGCATGTTATGTCGGAATTTTATTTGTTATGCCCTATTATGAAGCAACAATGGCTGAATTCTATGCCTGCATGAGGGCAAAAATGATTGCCTATCAGATTACTACAGAAGAAGAATTATCCAATTATACTTATTCTTCTCAGAATTATCAGGCATTCCAGCAGCCGCAGAGTCCTTATCAGCCGCCGGAACAGCAGTTTCATCAGGAACCCAATCCGGCCGATCAGGAAATGATGGATTATTTCAATAAAAATGCCGCATTCCATCCGGAAGAAACACAGGAACCGCCGCATAAAGTCAATCTTAATAAAAATCCTTATGATGATGATTCCAATCATCCGCTGTAAAGAAAAAAGTCCAGAGTATTCTGGACTTTTTTATCTTATTCCGGAAGTGTTTCGTCTTCGATCACTGCGGCAGGTTCTGCCGGAACAGGTTCAGGAATCATTGCTTCTTCGGCAGCAGTTGCTTCCGGCTGTGTCTGCGGAATGGCTGTTGTTTCCGGAACTGTCGTTTCTGCGGCCGCTGTCTGCTGAGAAAAACTATCGAATACAATCACTAATCCATAGCACGGAAGCGAAAACTCCGCCGGAATTCCGGCATCGGTAAAGGTCAGTGTATAACTGCCTTCTTCAATTTCGCCTTCGCAGATAATTTTATCCTCATCCGCCTTGCCGTTCAGATCCGGAGAAAGTGCCATATCATCTATGATATTCATCAGATCTTCCAGTTCTGTCCGGATGGCCTGTGCCGACTGCGGCACGGAAAATTCCAGACCTTTGTAAGAAGCCTTGACTTCATCATCCAGAAAATCCAGCTGAACTCCGGCAAGAGTGGGCGGCTCGCTGAATACGACACACCATGCATCTGTGCCGTACCGGGTCAGAGTGGCCTTGCTTTCTGAATCTGAATTTGTAATTGTCACTTCTGCCGTGAAGCTTCCTGTCATAGGATTGGCAATCTTTCCCGGAACTGTCTGCACTACGGTACAGCCTGTCATCAGAACGGCATTCAGGCTGATTACTGCAAAAATACGCTGAATATGCTTGACATCGTACATATACAATCACCTCAAGAAAATAATTCGCTTGTGATTCCTGTATTTTTGCAGAGGATGATTTTTATAAAATTTCCTTGAGAGAACGAATCAGATCCTGCGGCAGCATATACCTGTAAGGCAGAGACTCCGCGGCCAGATCTCCGGCGGCGGCATGGACTGTGACTGCTGTGCAGGCGGCATCATACAGAGTTAACCCCTGCCCGGCGAAGGCTGCTGTAATCCCTGCCAGAACATCACCGCTCCCGGCGCGCGCCATGCCCGGATTTCCCAGATTGCAGACAGCTGTTCTGCTTCCATCCGTGATGACTGTTCCGGCACCTTTCAGAATTACAACAGATTTTGTTATTTCTGCCAGCTGATGCGCGGCTGAAATTCTGTCTTTCTGAATTTCAGAAACTTCACAGTTCAGAAGTCTTGCGGCCTCTCCCATATGCGGAGTCAGAATAGTTCGTCCTTCCGGTATTAATTCTATGCAGTGAGATGCACAGTTAAGACCATCTGCATCCAGAATAATCGGACAGGAACTTTCCGAAAACAGGAATTTCATCAGATTTTCTGTCGATTCTGTCACGCCCATTCCGCAGCCGATGAGTAACGCCTGTTTCTTTTGCAGAGCCTGGGCTAATAATTCATGATTTTCAGAATTCAGGAAAAAGCCGTTCTGATCTGTTTTCAGCGGCAGGCACATCACCTCCGGCAGAGCGGCAGAAATCGCCGTCAGAGCCGGTTCGGCAGAGGCACATGTCAGAAGTCCGGCTCCGCTGCGCATAGCCGCTGTGACGGCTAAAACACAGGCTCCTCTCATGCGAACGCTTCCGGCGACGGCCAGCACATGACCGAACTGATTTTTATAAGCATCCCCGGAGCGGTACGGAAGATTCTCCAGCACTTCCGGAAGTGTCAGCCTGTGGACAGGTTCGATTTTCCGGAATGCTTCTTCCGGAATGCCGATATCTGCCACATGAATTTCTCCGCAGAGACTTCTCAGAGGATACTGACTCATTCCGACTTTTTCCGCGCCGAAAGTAACAGTATCATAGGCATCGAACGTGCCGGGGCTGATTTGTCCTGTTGTGCCGCTGCCGCCGCTGGGGATGTCGCAGGCAATACGGATTTGTTCCTCATGTCCGTCAAAGAGTTTCTGAATCTGTTCCGGAAGCTCTCCGCGGAAGCCGGTTCCGAAAATGCCGTCAATCAGAACTTCGGCATGATTTAAAAAATCATCTGCTTCGGAAAGAATTATAATTCCGGATTTTACGGCTCTGTCGCGGGCGATTCTGGAAATTTCTGTTTTAGGTTCGCCCATCGGCGCGAGGATTTTAATTTCTTTATGATAAAAATTCAGATAATAGGCTGCTACATAGCAGTCGCCGCCGTTGTTGCCGTTTCCGGCGAGGAACAGGAAGCTTTCACAGTCGCCGTAATTCTGCATTAAGAAATCCGCGAGTGAATGCCCGGCGCGTTCCATCATTTCAGAATAGGATACGCCGGATTCATCAGTTAATTTTTCAAGAATCTGCATTTGTTTCGGGGTGACTAACATTGGATTCATCCTCCTTCTGGAGTAACTTCATATTTTCGAGAGAAAGTCTGCTGATTTCGGGTGTTCCCTCTGTCTGGCCGTAAACTGTTTTCTGCACCAGAAGTTCATTTTCTTTCACAGCAAGCTGATAATCATACTTCATTCTGTCCCACAGAACATATCTTTCATCATGATAATAATCATACACTTCGATATGCTCGTCACAGATTCCGGAGCCGAACATGACATCTGCACAGATTTCGGGATAGCCGTCATTGTTCAGATCAGTAAGATAGGCTGAAATAATCGGCATTCCACAGATGAGAATTTTTTCTTCGGAATTTTCCCTGGCCGTAATCACACCGTATGCCTGTACAAAGACAGTTTCCGGAAATTCAGAAAGCTTCAGTTTCAGAGAGAAATCTTCATATTTTTGCAGAAGGTAAACTTCCCTGCTGCTGCCCCATTTTCTGACGGATATTTTTTCAGCGGCTTCTGACCTGGCACATCCTGAACACAGCACACAGCATACAGCAATGCAAATCAGACTTAAATTTTTCATGAGCCATCCCCCTTTCTTAAAGCAGGGCATAAAACATATTTTTTCAGACACTCAGATCATAATCAAGATGATAAATAATCATTTCATTCTTTTTAGTCACAGCAAGCAAACGGGTATAGGCTCTGTTGATTTGCCAGTAAACATAATTTTTTTTCTGGCACTCCTGCTTGATCACAAAGGGGATTCTGGGTTTAGGCACCAGGGAGTTTTTATTTTCGCTGATAAATTTATCCACATCGTAAAATTCTGTACCGCTCCAGTTTTGCACATCGATTTCACCAACATCTTCCGGATAAAAAGTAAACAAACATAAGATTTCTTTTTCATTCTGATCTTCACAGGAGTATATCACTTGAAATTCGCCTTTCTTTGTCACATTCAGCTGTTTCACCTCTGAACATGGGTCTACATTCCAATCCAGCGATATATCTTCTGATTTTTTTGTATCTATGAGAGAACCGCAGTCATGATTGACAAAAAACAGAATATACCTGCCGTCTTCAGACATGATAATTTTTTCTATACAATCCTGACAAGCTGAATAAAAAATTTCCGCGCCGATTCTGATATTTTGTCTGATACAGCAATGATAGAGCGATTCTTTTGCTTTAAAATACTGTTCCAGACAGTCTCCGCCAATGTCTTTGAGAGGTTCCAATTCTGTCAGCAGAGTGATTTTCTCACTGGTATCAGAAGTTTCCGAAAAGCGATTCATCAGGTCATTGAATTTTCTGTATTTTTCGGCGAGTTCTTCAAATGTCTGAATTTCGCACATCCAGTAGCCGAAATCATCGCCCAGATCAAATTCCCGAATGTCAATTTCAGAGTCATCATTTAAAATGGCGAATAAAGAACCGTCTTTATTGAATGTATATTTTTCATAGATAGAAGTTAATTCATTCTGAACTTTTCTTGTTTTGGTATTGCCGTCACAGAAATATGACATTCTGTCGGAAAACTCCTGTATATGTCTGCCCAGGCGGTCAATTGCATCATGATGCATATCCTCCCATTGACAGCTGTCAGGATTGATTTCATTTTCGCTTTCAATCTCCAGACAGAAATTCTCCTGATTTTTATATACAATCTTGACTGCCCTGCTGTCACAGCTGAATTGTATTGTTTTAACATCATACCTGTCGGGTATGCCGTTTTTAAGAATTTTAACCGGTTCAAAATCCTTGACTTTACTGCACTGCTGTTCGGCGAATTTTTTCACATCCGGATGATTCAGCGAGGAAACAACAGAAGATACAATATCGAATTTATTATTCCCGTGCAGCCAGTCGAAGATGGCTTTATTATAAATCGCGGCCGAATGATGCGGAGAAATTTCTATTGCTTTCCGGAAATATAAATTTGCATTGTCATACTGTTCCATATCGATGAAGCTGAGGGCACGATTATTGCAGAAATCAGCCGTTTCGTAATATTTTGTATTCAGAATTAAGTTTTCGGCATTGCTGTAAAGATCACTGTTACAGTATCGGGAATAGATTTCGCCTAATTTATGAAGAATCTGACTGTCATCCGGCCGGTCATCGGGATGCAGGGAAAGGCATTCTTCCAGCAAAGCTATGAGTTCGTCAGGCATTTCTTTATTTTGCATTTCTCTGAAAATTCCGGGCACTTTTGTACCGCAGTCCCAGGTTTTTCCGCCGCAGAACATTTCCAGTACCGTAACTGCCCAGGAATAGACATCTGTTGCAGGGGTCAGCAGGACAGACTCATCCTGTTCATACAATGCAAGCTGTTCCGGAGAGAAATATTCCCGTGTGCCGGAAACGCCTTTGATTCCGGCACAGCCGAAGTCGGTCAGTTTTGCCTGTCCGGTTTTTGTCAGCAGAATATTCTGCGGTTTGACATCGCCGTGACAGAATTCTCCTACAGAATGGGTATATTGCAGGCCGAGCATCACCTGAATGGCAATTCCAAGCATTTTTTCAAGCCGTAAGTTTTTTTCTTCCGGATACAGCACAGGGGAGCTTTGACTGATCTGTTCATGCAGGCTGCCGCCGTCACACCATTCGCAGAAGATACAGGGTATATTTTCCAGATCTTTTACATAATAGCAATTTACAATATTAGGATGCATTCCGAGTTTGCTCCATTGACTGCACTCGTTTCTGATATTTTCGGCAGCATCGATATTGGAAAGCACTTTGACAGCAAGAAATCTGTTCCATGCCTTATGTCTGACTTTCCAGACTTCTGCACTGCTGCCTTTTCCGACGGGTTCAGCCGATTCGATATGATAAATATCCGGCAGAATTTCATTCAGATTTTTCATTAGATTCACCATCTTTCTCGCTGTCTGTGATTACAGTACGGTCAAAGCCGATCTGATCGACTATTTCTTTTATTTCTTTTCCTGTCAGCCGGCGTTTTTTGCAAAGAGCATCTACCAAAGCCCGAACCAGTTCGATATTATTCTGAATAATCTGCTTTGCCAGCCGATATTGTTTCTGAAGAATCCTGTTTACAAACTCACGGGAGCGGGGATGTTCGCCCATCATATTCTCATAAACGGCAAGGCCGTCAGCAAGGCCGAATTTATTAATCATATCATATGCGATTGCTGTTACACGATATAAATCTTCACTGGCACTGATTGTAATATTATCAGGGTCATCAAAATAGATGCTTTCGCCTGCTCTTCCGCCCAGACCGGTCAGAATACTGAACAGCATATCCTTTCTGGAAGGGAATTTCTTTCTTGCATCCATAGAGGATGACATATAACCGCCGTAGCCCCCGCGTGATACGACTGTGACATATAACGGAATATAGCCTGCATAAATATGACAGATTGCATGTCCTGTTTCATGCCATGCCACAATCCGGAGTTCTTCTTCTGTAAGTGTTTGTGATTCACTGCCGGATATCTGATATTCAATTGCATTTTCAAGACAGAGTCCGTTCAGTTCAATTCCTTTGTCGATTGCTTCCTGAAGAGCACTCATGACACATTTTTTGATTTCTGCCGGACTGAACCCGATTGTCATGCCGGCATAAGTTTCCAGTTCATCCTCTGAAAGCTTATTGCCTGTGAATAATTTAAGCAGAGCCTTTCTGTCATCTTCCTCCGGCTCGTCAATTTTTATCGTCTTGCTGAACCGTCTTGCAAGAGCCTCATCAAGCTGAGCGATTCCGGAACCGTCGCCAAGGTCTGCATTTGTTGCAGCGATGACAACAATTGGTTTTTTGGCATCTTTATGAAAACCATCCATTTCGGCAAGCAGAGTATTCAAAATAGCTTCTGTATAAGTATCTCTGCCTGTGCGCTGTTTTCCGACAGAATCTATTTCATCAATAAAGATAATACAGGGAGCATTTCTTCTGGCAGTGCTGAAAATCTTCTTCACGCCGTTTACGCCCTGTGCACGCAGAGTACTGCCCTGTGTGGCAATGAACGATACACTGCTTTCACTGGCACATGCTCTGGCGAGCATAGTTTTGCCTGTTCCGGGAGCACCGTACAGAAGAACGCCTGTCGGCACAGGATAGCCCTTGACAGCAAAAGCAGCAGGATGATTGAGATAAGAAACAATATGTTTTAATTCTTTCTTAGCTGATTCTGATCCGATAATATCATCAAATTTGTCTTCGGGTCTTTCACATGGGGCAACAAGATCTTCTCTGTCCGAAGCTTTGGGAGCATGATCCAGCACCAGGTCACTGAGAATCACACGCACTGTATGATTTGCTTCATCGACTTTAAGCCGTGTTTCATAATGCAGGACTTTCTGAGTTCTGGCAAGTTCTTCTGCGACGGACTGCATATAGAGCGTTTCTGTTATTTTAATAATTTCTGCCGGCTGTGCCTTTATCATACCGCGGACACCGGCATCCAGATAACTCCGGACGGTATTGCTTTCATAATTATGATCTTCATCGGCCTGGAGCAGATAAATCGGCAGATCGGGAAACTCTTTCTGAAGACTGCGGATTACTTCCGTTCCGCGCCGTAAAATTTTAGCACCCATTGCAATAACGCTCTTGTCTCCTGAAACGGACTGCACAGGATCGGAAGAATAAAAAATATCAATCAAAGCAAGCTTGATATTTTTCTGTGCAGCAATCACAGCTGCTTTTACAGCCGTATCGGCATAATATATATCAAGATCGGGACAGTGTTTTTTCAGATTGGCATAAATATCGGGTCTGGCATAGACCAGTACAGAAGGGATTTCGTTTTCAATAAACAGATCTCTGATCTGTCTCTGACTGAATTCAGAAGGCATTTCAAACCTGATATTCTGGAGTTCTGCGCCAAGGCCGCTTTCCAGAACAGCTCTCTGGAACTGACTTTTGACAAAGCCATTGATATAAGATTCTATTCTTCGAGCATCAGGAATTCCGCCGACTGAGAGCAGCAGAGCCGTCAGAAGCCTGTTGACTTCCTGTGCATTATCAGTATCTCTGCCCAAAATCAGCTTAATCTGATAATCATTCATCAATGTTGCAGAAATTTTATTAAATATACTGCGTTCAATGCTAATCAGATCATGCGGTTTCAGATGTTTAAACATGAGGATGCTTCCGGATGCAAGGCGGCTGACAAATTCAGGAGCAAAATAGGGGCGGCCTGTGGAAGGATTAATATCTTCGGCAATTGCATTAAAAATAGTCTGCGGTGACAGTGAATGCTGATGTTCCGAAGTTTCATATAAATTTTTGGCAGTATTGGTAGTAAAAATAATAATCGCATCTTTAAAAGAAACTTTGTTACCAGCTTCGATGTATTTTTCAAGAAGTTCCTGATCTTCTTCGGAAATTCCCACTTTTTCACTTACAACAAACGGATTTTCCGGTTTTGCTTTGGAAGCAGTAGAAAAATATAAATCTTCCAGTTCGCCGCGGTCGAGCATTTGCAGAAACAGTCTGAGCACTTCTTCCGAGGCCTTTTCAATTTCGTCAAAAATCAGCACACATTCCGGATTCTGGAGTACATATCTTGTCAAAGCTCCGGGAGCAGAATCTACATAAGTAAATTCAAATCCGGAAAGAGCACGCACTGCATCTCTTACGCTGTAAGTGGACATATTGAATTTTCTGATTGGTCTGCCGATGATTTTCGCGGCACTTTCGGCGAGGAGCGTCTTGCCAACGCCGGGAGGGCCTGCAAATGTAAAAATAGCACGAGGTTTCTGCACTGTGCTGTTTCTGAACAGTTCGGCATTGAACCACGCATCGCAGAACGCACTGACGGCATTTTCCTGACCAAGTACACACTGGGAGAGCTTATTTTTTAAATCCCGCATGATTTCGCCAAGATATGTCAGATATTCTTTGCCTTTGAGAATATCCGGTTTCTGAACGGGTACAGGTATATCCATTTTCGGCTGTTCCGGCTGAACAGTCCGGATGGGCTGGACGGGCATTTCTTCCGGATAGTTCATCTGCATTTTATGATTGAAATATACGAATTTTTCCCTGTTCCGGATTGAATTCCATTCAGGATGAAAATCTGCGGCATACAGGCGGAGCTTATTTTCCTTGAAAGCAAGAAGCAGCGAATCCTGAGAATCTGTTATACCTGCATAATCCGGGAAGACATCTTTCAGGAGTTCAGCCGCGGCCGTTTCCCGTCCGGACATGCAGAGTTCGTCCGGATTTTCATCTGTTTCATAGCCGATTACGCCTATGCTTTCAGGGGTGACAGAATAAGTTTCACAATAATCCGGCTTTTTGTCCTCAAGTGACTGGTACCAGACTGTTATTTCCTGAATATTTTGATTAAATTCATCTATAGTTTCAAACTGTGCATATTTCAGAGCATACTGCTGACCTGTTTTCAGCGTATATTCTCCCAGAATTTTTCCGGTACGGTTCCAGATAATATACAATTTGCGGCAGTCATCCGCAATTGCCAGGCTGTAAGTGCTGTCCGGACTGATACGGCACTGATTGATATTTTCTGAAAACTGCTTTTCCCAGATCATAGAAGAAATTTTCTTGTTCACATTTGTGAGATACGGCAGAAGCTTTCTTTTGGCAAGAGCAAAATCCGGCAGCGCATTGATCCGGATATCTTTTTCCCATTCATCCAGCTGTTCTGCGTATGCTCCGACAGACTTTTTCCAGCCGTCCTTTAATTTCATCATAGCACTGCGATAATTTATATTCTGATATTCTTCTATAATATTAAGATACGGATTGCTGAAAAAACAGCGTTCCGGTTCCTGGAGCTGCTCTGATACACGGAATATTTTGAAATGATAAATATATTTTTTTTCAGATTCTGCAATGCCCAGATATTCGCCGGACGGACTGAACGAAACAGCCATAGTGGCCAGATTTGTCACAGTTGTCACACGAAGTCTTCTTCCGGTAGATTTTTCAACATATTCCACATATTTATCAGAAATTACCAGTCTGCCAAATTGATTTTCACAATTCGGCTGAGTGAGTACATCAATTTCCTGCCCGTCAGCAGTTTTCCAGACACAGCTTATAACGCCCTTATAGCACTTGAATGCGGCAGAGAAAACAGTTCCGTCCTCACAGGGAAAACTGCATTCTGTCAAATCCTCTTTCAGCATCGGTCGATCATAAAGATTCGGCCTGTCGCAAAGGCATTCCATACCGCCGTAAATAAAATCCGGATTTTTTATTAATGCACATGTTCCTTTATTGCATTCACGCTCGATTTTCTTCATCACATCAAAGGGCGTACAGCTGCCGTTCAGCACATCGGGCAAGGCACGATGATAGACAACAAATGCATTATCCGGAGCAAGTTCCAGAGCACGTTCCAGTTCTTTATCAGAATCAAACCGTCTGCTTCCGATTACAGCGCGGTTGATATGAGTATAAGGCGATTCCGGAACTGTTTCCGGCGGAAGAAACGGAAAAGAACAAGGAACTTCAAAATTACAAATAGAATATAAATCTTCCCATGCATCCAGAACACTGTATTCCGGATCTGTCAGACAATCCTGAATCAGCTGAATGACATCATCCGGCACATGGCACAGAAACTGATGCCGGATTTCATCAAAACGCTGAATGACATCTTCACAATTTTCAAAACATTTTTTACCGCAAAGCAGTTCCAGCATAATCAAAGCGCAGCTGCTGACGGCATTTGTATTTTCTGAAAAGCTCCAGAAATCGCCTATTTTTATGCCGGTCGGCATCAGATAGACGCTTTCTGAATTCAATGCACCATGAAACAGCCCCAGTGTCTGCGCATAAGCCAGAGCTGACAGAATTCCTTCGCCGATTTTTAATACTTTTGTCACAAGAGAATCTGCATTTTTAAAATCATAAAAACTTTGATCTGCGATAGTTTCGGAAAGAGTATGCATCATGCCATGATGCCACTCGTGAGCCGCATAGAAACAGCCGTTCTGATATACATAATCATACAATTGCAGAATATTCGGATGCAATTCAGCTTTCAGCCATTTTTCGCACTGTTTTTCTGCATTTTCAGCCGATTCTTCCGGAAGCAGTATTTTAGATACTGCAAAATCAGTCACAATCCGCTTATCCCGGACAGAATAAATTTCTTTGCCGGACAGTTTCATCGGCACTGATTTTTCATAGTCATCAAAAAAAACATCAAACAGAAAGACCATAATTTCACCTCTGAAAATCAATTTAATTATTTTTATTATATCATATATTTCTATACAAGTCAAGTTTCCGGCAATTTTTTTTAAAACTGCATCATCCAATTAGAAATACAAAAACAGCCCTCTCCGGTCAGAAAGGGCTTGATTTCAGCGTTTGTTCAGTTTGGATTTCAGCTCTCTGGACAAAAACGGTTCCAGAGCCTCGCGGAAATTAGAATCCGGATTGAAATATAAACAGCACCTGCCATAATCCGGATGTTCAAATTCTGCGTAATATTCTTCCGCATCATCATCCTCTCCCATCAGAGAAAAACCCAATGCCGAAAATGTTGTTACAGAATCATCCGCCTGTTCTTCTTCGGGGCAGGTTCCGGCCTTGCCGTAGACTGTGAAATTCTTGACTTCGATACTCAGAAGCTGTTTTCTTCTGGACTGACCCAGAATTTTATCAATATCCAGAACGCCGTTAGTACAGGAATATTCATATTCCACATTCAGCATTTTCAGGAAATACCACGCGCCCCAGATGACACATACCGGCAGGACAATGGCCAATGCAAAGCCCATCGCCACAAGCACCAGAGCAATGACTGTAACCGTTACGGCGAGTACAATCACACAGGCTCTTTTCATTGTATCTTTGGTGGAATCCTGTTTTTTCACAAGCTGTTCAGCAAACTTATCCATCGGAATGCCCCCGGATTTCAGAAGAATTTCCCCTCTTTCAAGAGGGGATATTCTTATTTTAGCATATTTTGTCGAAAATAGCAAGTGTTTCTGAAAAAATTAAATAATCTGCATGATATCGCTGAGTTCTTTTCTCTTCGGAGCATTGGGCTGTTCCGCAGGATAGCCGAGGGCAATCAGAGCGGCAATGCTTTCGCCTTCCGAAAGATTCAGGATATTCTTGATTTTTTCTTCATCGAAAATGCCCATAATCAGAGTACCAAGTCCCAGGTCATACGCAGTGAGGCAGAAAGTCTGGCAAGCGATTCCGGCATCGAATGACTGCCAGTGAGTGCCTTTGGAAGTCGTGAATGTTCCGTCTTTTTCATAGCCGGCGATGCCGTCCACAGTTGTCTGAATCACCAGAACAGGGGCACTCTGAATATTCAGCTTGTTTTTGGAGAAATTGCAGGTGCCTTCTTCGGCGATTCTGTTTTTGAGTTCCGGGTTCATGATGACATGAAATCTTGCTGTCTGGGAATTTTTCCAAGTCGGCGCGAAGCGTGTCAGTTCGATGATTTTTTCAATCTGTTCTTTTGTGACGGGCTGATCCGAATATTTCCGGATGCTTCTTCTGCCTGTGAGTGTTTCTGTAAAGTTCATAATAAAAATCCTCCTGTAATAAAAATATTTAATATTTTTTCCATTTCTGCTTCATGATTCAAAATATCCTGTGCAAGCCTGATCTGATTTCTCGCCCGGATGAGATTCTGTTCCGGAAAATCGGTTTTAAAATACACATTTCCCTGTAAATAATCCGTGAGATATCTGACAGCAAGTTCGGCAGTCACGGAAAAAACTGCCGGAATCAATAATTTTCTTTCTTCCGGAAGATATTCTTTCTGTGAAAGCCATCCGGATGCGAATGCCTGAAATTTCTGCATATTCAGGCCGACTCTGGATAAATCCTGTTCTGACGAACTGGTATTGGATGCAAAAGATCTGACTGCATCGCCGAAATCATAGACGGCCATTCCGGGCATGACAGTATCCAGATCGATGACTGCCAGCGGCTGACCTGTTATCCTGTCAAACAGCAGATTGCTGCACTTCATATCATTATGCGTGACAATCAATGGAAGCCTATTTTTCTGATAATAGTCACTAACATAGCAGGCCTGCTCCTGCCAGTTCCTGAGAATTTCGGCTTCCGGCAGATGAGAATCCAGAATCTGGAATTTCTGAAAATAAATTCCTGTATTATGAAATTCCGGCAGAACCGGAAACAGATTTTCCGCATTCAGTCCGGAAACAGCTTTCTGAAAATTTCCGAATGATTTTCCGGCCTGATGAATCTGTTCCAGATTTTCGCAGGATTTTTTGCTTTCGCCGCGGATAGCATCCATCACACGCCAGTTTTGAAATAAATATTCACCTGTTTCGGTCTGATAAAAATGCAGAGTTTTTTTATCCGGAAAATTCCGGTTCAGATATGCTGTTACTCTGGCAATATTCTGCATGACTGCGTCCGGACTGCGGAAGACTGCTGTATTCATCTGCTGAAAAATATATTCTTCTCCTGTATGCATCCGGATCCGGTAAGTTCTGTGAATACCGCCGCTTCCTAACGCATCAGCCTGAGCAATACTGCCTTTCAGCCGGAAGGCATTCCGGACAGAGTATAATATTTTTAAAAAATTTTCTGTCATAATAATTTTACTTTATGATAAATAATATGCATTTTCGGATTTGTCAGTACAGTTCCGTCACGATGATAATGGCCGGAATACCATTGCTGATACGTCATTTTATGATTGATTTCCTCAAAAAAATCTGTCAGGGCATTATCCGGATAAATGCTGTTGTCGCCGAACAGCTGATGCTGTACCGAAGACGGCAGACAATGCGTAATGACATAATCTACCTCCATGCGATGGCCTAACAGATTGGCTCTGGCCTCGCGCATTTCTTTTTCGCTGGGAATTTCCTGCGGCCACCAGCTGATGCCCTGAATCCGGAATTGCTTATCATAGCTTTCTGCGCCGCCCATTGTGAAAAAACTTTTGCCGTCGATTTCATATACCTGGCCGCGCATCAGCTGAATCACACTGGAAGAAAGCCGCCGTATTTTTCCGCCGTGCCAGCGTTCGACAGGATACAGCAGCTCCAGAAGATCGAAATTTTCATGATTTCCGTCTATAAACAAAGTAGTAAACGGACGTTCTTCCAGCCATTGCTGGAGCTGGATTTCTTCTACGGAACTATCCCAGACAAGGCCGAAATCTCCGGTAATAATTAAATAATCTTCTTTTGTCATCATATCAAATAATTCCTGATGTGCGGTAGAAAGGCGGGCTACATCTTCCGCGCTCCGCAAGCCATGAATATCGCCTGTTACTAAAAACATGCCTGTGACCTCCTCCCTGATTTATTTTACCATTTTATCTAGTTCTTGTCAAGGGATTTTGAAAAAACATGTGCATAATATTCAGATTATCACAAAAAATCCCTCTCAGATACAGTGCTGAGAGGGATAGCATGTAACGGCTGCCGATTACTGAATCTGATACATACGGTTGCCGCCGTCGCGTTTTGCGGCATGGAGTGCGGAGTCCATTTTCATCAGAAGGGTATTGACATCCAGGTTATCACTGGGCAGATAATGGTACAGGCTGGCAGATACCGTTGCCTGGAGCGGAATGCCGGCTACCAGAGTCGGCTGACCGATACCCTGACGAATCTGTTCGGCAAGCTGCTGTGCCTGCAAGTCGGATACATGTTCATAGAATACCATACAGAATTCATTACCTGTAATATTGAACATTTCGGCATATTCAGAATATTCTTCTTTGAGTCTTTCGGCAACAGTAGCAAGATATTCGTCGCCTACTTCGTAACCGTACATATCGTTGAACACGCGGAAGTTATCGATATCAAATACGCCGATATTGAACTGTGCATTGCCAATCAGCTGGGAAAGGCTTTCGTCGAGGGCGTAACGGTTTTTCATACCGGTCAGGATATTGGTCATAGCGGAGTCCATCAGTTTCTTCTTGGACTTTGTCAGACGGTTGCTGGCCTCGGTAATTTCCTGCTGTTTCTGGCGCATTTCCAGAATAGAATTGATTTGTCTCATACCCACGATTGAAAGGAATACAACTGTGAAGACGAGCAGAAGCAGCAGCGAGGACTGCGCCCAGCCGCGGATATTTGCAGCAGCATGGTCACGTTCCTGACCTACTTTGGTACCGATTTCTATCGTAGCCTGAAGCATTTCAGCAGCAGTAATCTGAAGCGGCTGAAGTTCCTGGTCATAGATATTCATACCTGTTGTATGATTCATTGTTGTAATTTCGTTCTGTACTTCATTGATTTTTCTTCTGTAAGCAGAGATAGCATATTCTGCATGGCTGAAACGCCGTTTCAGGTCGTCAGATTTATCTGCATTTTCTGTTTTATAGTTTGCAATATCTGTGTCAATTTTAGCAAAGTCAGCAGTAATATTATCAACTACTTCCTTGCTTACTCTCTGAATTTCGGGAGTATCCAAAGAAGCAATCAGAAGCAGAACGTTTTCGTTTACATCACCGAAATCCTGCTGAATTCTGGAAATGGTCTGTACTGATTCCAGGTTGTCCTGCATTGTATCGCGGACGTTTCGGTAGACTCTGTCCTGTACAACCATATTAATCAGCGTTACGATAATAATTACCGTACATACAATAGAATACATTCTCCGGATTCTTCGGATTTCTTTATCCCGGCGGTTGTTTACGTCAAAGACTTTAAATTTTTTTGCTTTTGCCATGACTTACATTCTCCTTCCTGGCAATTAATTATTAATAAGGAACTGGATATCATCATCATTGATATTATCGGCTGTTACGGGCATTGCGCCTGTATCTACCAATGAAGGAATAGGTTCACCCTGCGCAATTTCTATTGCATATCTTACGCCCAGATAGCCCATGTTATAGGGATTCTGAATAAAAGTAACATTCAGGATGCCCTTGCTGAGGTACATATCGGCAGATTTGCCTTCGTTCTCGAAATAGTCAAAGCCGACAACATAAACCTCGCCCTGTTTGCCGAGTTCAGAAATTGCTTCGCAGGCACCCCAGGTACCTTTGCGGTTGGTTGCAAAGATAAGATCCACATGATCTTCTGTAATCAGTTTTGTAGCCTGTTCCTTGGATTTCTGCCAGTCGCTTTCGCCGTCGAGCACATCTGTAATCTTGATATTGGCATAAGAAGCCAGTTCCTGAGAAATCTGTACAGTTTCTTCTTCTGCGGCCTCACCGCTTTCGTCAGTTTCCTGCGGCAGGGAATTATTCTGCTTGGAACCGGCACCGGCGGCCATTTCCGGGGGAGCTTCCACATTTCCGCTGATCTGATTGACAAAGCCGTCGCGGCGTTCGGAAGCAGTAGAAGCATCGCCGTGATAGATTACGCCGATTTTTCCCTCATTGCCGAGCAGTCTGGCAGCTTCTCTGGCCGCACTTTCGCCGGCATTTTTATTCATTGTACCGACATAAGCGGCTTTTCCCTCATAAGTAATATCAGAGTCGATTGTCAGCACGTGAATACCGGCTGCTGTAGCAGTAGCAACCACTTCGTTTTCTGCCTCTGCATCGCAGGCGGCCAGAACAATGGCATCGACTTTCTGATTGACAGCATTTTGAATAATCGGAATCTGTGCTTCGGCGGATTCTTCATTAGGCCCCATACGGATGATATTCACTTCATCGCCGAGTTCTTCTTCCAGGTCATCGCAGGCTTTCCAGACGGGATCCCAATAGCTGGATTCCATATTTTTTACGATGACGGCAACATTAACAGCTTTTTGATTTGCCTCTTCTTTCTGGCATCCTGTCAAAGGCAGCATAGAGAATGCCAGCAGACCGGCGAGCACTGCCTTTAAAGCTCCGGACTTTTTTTTCATCATCAAATCTTCCTCCTCAAAAACTTCAATACAAGAATTTTAATTTGTAACCGGATTAATCAGGAAACGGATATCCTCATTATTCAGGTTTTCACTGGTAACCAGAGTCACACCGGTAATCAGTTCTGACTGCAAGTTTCCGGTATTGTTCTGAATAGCGGCATCTGCATATTTTACGCCAAGATAGCCCATATTATAAGGATTCTGCACAATTGTGCCGCTCAGCGTACCATCCTGAATATAAGCGACTTCTTTATCAGAAGCATTAAAGCCGATTACTTTTATCTCACCGGTTTTTCCCATTTCTGCAACAGCATCGCAAATACCTGTGGTACTGTTTTCATTGGTGCCATAAATCAGTTTTACATCTGGATAATTCTGCATAATCGCCTTTGCCTGCTTATTGGCAGTTTCCAGTTCGTTTTCACAGTATTTGACAGCAACCACATGATATTTAGAATCTTTCACCTTAGCAGTTTTATTTCTTCCGGCTGTATCGGATATTGCTACATCCACGGGGACTTCATCCCCGGCGAGTTCTTCTTTAAAGCCGCTGATACGCTCGATTGCCGTCTGTGATTTTTCAACATGACCGATAATGGCAATATCGCCGCCATCGGGCAGCTGTTCCTTGACTTCTCTGGCAGCAACCGCCCCGGCCGAAACATTATCTGAACCGATATAAGCAAGCCTGCCTTCATAAGTGACATCCGAGTCGATTGTAATGACGGGAATTCCTTTAGAAACGGCTTTATCCAGCGTTACATTCAGGCCGTCCACATCATTGGGGGCAATGACAATAGCACCCACATTGCGGTCGATAGCATCTTCCACCATTTTAATCTGTGCGGTGAGTTCAGTATCATTAGCAGTTGCCTGGTATGCGATTGTATACTCCAGTTCTTTGCCGCCGTCTTCCGCGCCGACTTTCACAGCATCCCAGAACTGTACACCCTGTGCTTTACAGATCAATGCAATTTCGCCCTTGTTTTCTGTCTTTCGGGAGCAGCCTGCCGACGGCAGATTCAGAGAAAGCACAAGAAAAGCCAGCACAATGCGCTGAACTTTTTTTCTTATTATACTTCTCATATAGTTCACTCCTCCTTTCCTCGCAATGTCATTTTATGATAAAAATGCACAAATTTTTTCGTGCAGTCATATTCATTATTTATTATAACATATTTCTTACAGAAATACAAGTGCCAAATATGACGAAAATCAAACATAAATTCTGTCTATTTTTTCCCCCGGTTTTTCCGGCGGCCTTTCTTTGGTGCGATATGCAATATTTTTATTCTGTTTTTTTGTGAGAAACGGAAAAATTCAGAAAAAGAATCCAGAATCTATTGACAATTCGGTGAACACATGCTATAATTTTAATAAATGTGTATTAAATATACAGCGAACAGGCAGACTGACTTCACAAGATTCCGGTTTATTCTTCCGGAATCCGGTTCTGCAAAAATATTGAATGGGAGGATATATCTTTATGGTCAATGTAGCAGGCTTTGAAAACACTATCGCTGTCAGTCAGAAACTCAAAGGCATGGTTCAGCAGTTCGGAGATGACATTCTGAACAACCCGGACAAATTTGTTTCTTTAATGAACGATTTTATTCCGGAATATGAGAAAGAACGCCGCCTTTTGAAAAACGTTGTAAAAAGCGACGTACTGACTAAGATGAGAAGAAGCGATAATCAGAATATTGCCGAAATGAAAGCAAAAGAGTATATGATGAACGAAATGTTCCTGTCAGAGGGTGCAGTAGAATTTGTCATGGTATGCTTTACTTATCTGCTTGACTGGAACTATGAAACAACTATGCCGGAACAGGGTGCCGTTGCGGCTCCTGCCCAGGCATTCCCGGCACAGCCGCAGTATACGGCAGCCCCGAATCCGTTTGGCGGCGCGCCGATGGCCGGCTATGCGCCGCCCCCGGTACAGCAGCCTGTGCCGCAGCCTGTAATTCCGCCGGCCCCGGCAGCAGCACCTGTCTCTCCGGTTCAGCCCGCTATTACGCCGGCACAGCCGGAAGAAAACCCCGTTATCTTTGCGGCATCCGATGCGGCACGCTCTAGACTGCGCGGCAATGTAAAAGTGCCGGGCGGCTATACCACACTGGATAATTTCTGCTTTGACGGCTTCAGCTTTATGAAGACAATCGAACTGCCGGCAACGCTGATTACCATCGGCGATTATGCATTCTCTGAGTGCAAGCGTCTGAAATCTGTTACTATTCCGCCAAGTGTGCGCATTATCAAACAAGGTGCCTTCAGTTCTTGCGGAAAGCTGACCAGAATCAACGTTCCTAACGGCGTAACAGAAATTGCAGACAATACGTTTGAGTTCTGCCATAATCTTGAAATTGTAGAACTGCCCAACACACTCCTCAGCATTGGCAACGGCGCATTCCAGGGCTGTGAGAGCCTGCGCAAGCTCTTTGTTCCGGACAGTGTAAAACAGATTGCAGAAGATGCTTTCAAACAGTGTGCTTACCTGACAATAAAATGCTATGACAAATCTTATGCCTATAAATTCTGCACAGAAAACGGCATTAAAACAGAACTGATCAGCAAAGGCGGCTTATTCTGATTTTTGAAAACGCTGTGCTGTTTATAATTTTAGTTTTAGAAAGGGATGAGTTCAAATATGGTTGAACTGCAAATCGGGCAGTATGTCGAAATGGAATACGGCGGTGCTGCCAGAGTCAAGAAAGTTCTTGGACAGGGCGGTCAGGGTATTGTATACCTGGTGGATTTCAACAATATGGATTACGCGCTCAAATGGTATGATATTGACAAAATGCGCAATCCCAAGGCATTCCGCCAGAATATTGCAAGCAATATCAATGACGGCGCACCCAGCAAGAAGTTTTTATGGCCGAAATATCTGACAAAACAGATTGCCGGCACGGATAATTTCGGCTATCTGATGGATCTGCGTCCGCAGGGCTATGACTCGTTTGTGGATATTCTGAACACTTACAAACTGGATGTCGATCCGCTGACCGGCAAGGCAATTAAAGTGCCTGTTCAGTTCAAGAGCCTGTATGCTATGGTAACGGCAGTAATTAATATTGTCAACGCGTTCCGTCAGCTGCACAGAGCCGGAAAGAGCTACCAGGACCTGAACGACGGCGGTTTCTTCATCAATATCAAAACAGGCGATATTCTTGTCTGCGACTGCGACAACATTGCGCCGGACGGCAGCAACTTTGGTATTGGCGGCAAGCCGGGCTATATGGCTCCGGAAGTGGTGCGCGGCCTGAAAAAGCCGGACGTACAGACCGACAAATATTCTCTTGCGGTAGTTCTGTTCAAGCTGCTGTTCAGAGGCGACCCCATGGAAGGCGAAAAAGTTGTAAAAGATATCTGCCTGACAGAAACTTCCGAGTTAAAGCATTACGGTTCCAATGCTGTGTTTGTCTATGACCCGAATGATACTTCCAACAGACCTGTCCGCGGCATTCATGACAATGTTATTAAATTCTGGAAGATTTATCCGCCGTATGTGCGTGAAGCTTTTATCCACTCGTTTACTGTGGGCATTTCTGACCCGAACAAGAGAATTATTGAAAACGAATGGCAGAAATTATTTATCCGCCTGCGTTCCGAGATTGTTTCCTGCACCTGCGGCAGAACCAATTTCACAACCATGTTCCGCAAGGCAGAAGACAACCCCAACTTCTTTATGTGTCCCAGATGCGGCAACTACATTGCAAGCCTGAAATTCAACAACCGGGATTACCGTGTGCCGCTGTATCTTGGCTACAAATTCTATGCATGTGAAACTGTCAAGAATTCTGACGATTTTGAAACTGTCACCGGGGAGGTAGTAGAAAACAAGCTGCGTCCCGGCATGATGGGTGTCAAGAACAGCTCCGGCAAATCGTGGCGTGTAAAAATGCCCGACGGCAATTTCTATGCCGCCCCGTCCGGAAAAGGCTTCCCGTTATGGGAAAAGCTGGAAATTGACTTCGGCGACGGCATTACTGCCAAAATTGAAGACTGATTCCCGGCAAAAAATAAGCATAAGAAAAGGTGAAAACTATGAATCAAGAATTGGATAACAATCTGGATTTCGATGACGGACTCGACGACGATCTGGGCGGCGGCCTCGGCGGCGGTTTTGGCGACGGGCTGGACGATTTCGATGATTTTATGAATTTTGATGATGACGATCCGCTGAATGCAACGGGCGTTTCCAGAAAAAGTCTTGTCATCTTCTTCCTGATTGATACTTCCGGCAGTATGAAAGGCACCAAAATGGGCGAGCTGAATGCTGTTATGGAAGAACTCATTCCGGAAATCCGACGTGTCGGCGAAGCTGATACGGATGTCAAGATTGCGGTTCTGACATTCTCTACTTCGGTTATGTGGATGTATTCAGAGCCTATCTCGATTGAAGAGTTTGAATGGACAAGACTCCGTGCGGACGGGGTAACCAGCATGGGAGCGGCATTTAAAGAGCTGAATATCAGAATGTCCCGCAACAGCTTTCTGAATTCTCCTTCCCTGTCGTTTGCGCCTGTTATCTTTCTGATGACAGACGGCTATCCGTCCGACGATTACAAAGAAGGTCTGGCAGCACTCCAGCAGAACAGCTGGTATAAATACGGGTTAAAAACTGCACTGGGCATCGGCAAAGAAGCCGACGATGACATGCTGGCAGAATTTACAGGCACCAAAGATACTGTAGTTCATGCCTATTCCGGCGGACAGCTGGCGCATTTGATCAAAGTCATTGCCGTTACCTCTTCACAGATCGGCAGCAAGAGCATGACGCTCTCCGATGACTCCGGCCACGAACTGGGCATGGAAGACGTATTTGAAACCAAGCAGAAAATGCTGGGGCAGCAGATTCAGGAAATCATCAAATCCGAAGGCTATGGCGACAATGTTCCCTTTGATGCCGGCTGGTAAGATGCAATTGGTAACGAAAGGGAAAGGAGGTGTTTCGCTATGTATGAAGGATTTTGTCACTCCGTCATTGGCGCAAGCCACGTAGCGAAAGGTACAGTCTGCCAGGACTTTTCTAATTTTCAGTCGACCGAAGCATATTCTATTGCAGTTGTCGCTGACGGTCACGGCAGCAAAAAGCATTTCAGAAGCGATGTCGGTTCCCGGCTCGCAGTAAGAGCAACTCTGCGTACTGTGCGTAATTTTTACAGAGACCCGGAGGAGTTCGAGGAAAGTTTCATGGAGAATCCCAAAGATGTCATCCGCAAGATTGAAAAGCAGATTATCTCAAGATGGAACCGTGAAGTTTCCAAGCATTACAGAAAAAATCCTGTTACGGATGAAGAGCGTGCGCCGTTTACGGACGAACAGCTGGAAGCCATCAAGATGGAATCGATTTACGGTACAACGCTGATTGCCGTTGTAATGGGCAAAGACTATGTATTCGGAATGCAGATCGGTGACGGAAGTCTTGTTGTTCTGGACGAAGACGGCGAAGCAGAAATGCCGATTGTAGATGACGAATCTGCACCGGCTAACATGACGGCTTCTATGAGTAACTCGAACGCAATTGATATGTTCAATTGTTTTTACATGATGGAAATTCCTATGGCGGTATTTGTATCGACCGACGGTTTATTTACATCATTCCGCAGCAGTGAAGATTTTCTGGACTATCATACAATCATTGCCAGCCATCTGGAACATATGCCGGATTTTGACAAGATTGTTGTCCGCAACCTGACAAAACGTACTAATTTTGGTACACAGGATGACATTTCGCTGTCCTGCATCTTTGACAAGCAGCTTGTCAAAGACGGCGCAGAGGCTCTTAAGAGACAGGTGGAGAAGAACAAGGCCCGTGCAGAAATGCGCAAGGCCGAACAGCAGGCAAAGCTTGCCAAGCAGCGTCTGAAAAACAAACTCCGCCGAAACCCGAATCTTGCTGTAGAAGAATAAGCATGATTCAAACCGGAGATTGAGGTATACTATGGAAGAGAAAGAAAAAAACAAAACCGTGCATATTGTAGTTCTGGTGATCTGTGCTGTTTTTTACCTGATTATATTTCTTGCTATGGGTCCGCTGAAGGTTGATGCACTTTCGGCATATATGGGTGTGCTTTCCTCTCTGCTGGTTGTACTGAATACAATCATGGTTATGACTAACCGCAAAAGAGGCTTTATTGTTGCCTGCATTCTTTCTTTTATGAGTATCATGAGTGCGGCTACTTCTGTGCTCCGTTCGCATTCTCCTACTGGTCTGCCGGGTATTTTCACGCCGATGATTAATATTGTTACAATGTCCATTATTCTGACATATCTGAATATCAGCGCGAAGCAAAGCCATGAACTGAGCCAGCAGTATGAAAAAGTAATGGATGCCAACCGTGTCATGCACGAAAAAGATGAGGCAATCCGCGCCATTGCTTATACAGATGCCCTGACCGGTATGTATAATATGCGCTATTTCCGCGAAAAGATCGATGAAGCAATCGGCCTTCAGATGCCGTTTTCTATCATTTATGTAGATATCGACAATTTTAAGGGCATCAACGATACGTTCGGCCCTAAAACCGGCGATGCTGCCCTGAAAATCTACGCCGAACGCGTAACTGCCTACTGCGGCCGCAGATATCTGTGTGCCAGAATCAACGGCGACGAATTCGGTATTCTGATGTCCGGCGAACAGACCGAAGCAGATGTTTTGAATATTATAGAACAGCTGCGCACTTTGTTCGGAAAACAGATTACTGCCCAGATGACTACACTGGCAGTCACAGCAAGCTTTGGTGTTGTATCGCATCCGCGCGACGGCGGCGATGCTGAAACACTGCTTGATAATGCTGTTATGGCGGTTTACAATGCCAAGGCCAACGGCAAGGACAGACCTTGCTTCTTCAGCTAATTCAAGAAAAACCTGTATTTTGTCAGCCGGAACAATCCGGCTGACAGATGCAAGCTGATTAAAAGGATTTGAGGTAATTATGGAAGAAAAAAATAAAACTAAACATATTATAGTAATGGTAATCTGTATTATTTTATATCTTATCATGTATCTTCTTATGGGACCCTTGCTGCCTGATTCACTGCGCAATTATGTTGGTATCGGCTCGGTAATACAGATTGCCATTGCTACTATACTGGTTGTTACCAACCGGAAAAGAGGCTTTATCGCAGGCTGTGCCCTGAATGGCTTTGCCGCACTGATGGCTCTGATGGGTTATCTGCGCGGACAGGTGACTGCTTTGCAGGGCGTTGCAATTGATATTATTGCTATCCTGATGCTGTATGTTATCTATTACTTCCTGGAAAGAAGCGAAAATCAGCGTGCAGAGCTTTCCAGACAGTACGAACAGATTATGGATGCCAATCGCCTGATGCAGGAAAAAGACGAAGCTCTCAGAACACTGGCTTATCATGACCGTCAGAGCGGCCTGTATAATATCCACTACATGCGCGAACAGATTGAACAGCTTTCACAAAAGCAAACTCCGTTCGCTCTTATTTACATCGATATGGATAATTTCAAGGGCATTAACGATACATTCGGCCCCAAAACCGGCGATGCCGCTATGAAAATCTATGCAGAACGCCTTTCCGGCTACTGCGGAAACAGATATCTCTGTGCAAGAACCAGCGATGAATTCTGCATTCTTATGAACGGAGAACAGACCGAGGCAGATGTTCTGAACATGATTGAACAGCTCCGCCGTCTGTTTGGCGAACCTGTCAGCGTACAGGGTGCTAATCTTGCCATGACGGCAAGCTATGGCATTGTTGTGCATCCGCGCGACGGCAAAACTGCCGATACACTGCTTGACAGTGCAATTATGGCCGTTTACAATGCCAAGGCCAACGGCAAGGACAGACCCTGCTTCTTTAGTCAGGCATAAAATTCAAGAATTTTATCGAGGTAAGAAAATGAAAAATAAGACTTTACAGCTTTCAGTTCTTATTATTTGCGTTGTATTGTTTGCAACAATTTTTATGGTTTCGCTTTCTACAAGCGCAACAATGTACAAAGGCATTCTTGCACAGGTACAGGTTGCACTTTGTGTTGTACTGGTTATGACCAATCATCGGACAGGCTATCTCAGTGTCATTATCATGAACGGTTTTCTGGTGGTTTATAAAATTTTTGATATGCTCCAGTCTCACGGTACCTCTGTTGGCTTTGTGATTTATATTATTACCATTATTCTGACATCAATTCTTTATTTTTACATGAAAACAAATCAGGTACAGCATGAAGAACTGCGCCGGCAGTATGAAGAACTCAAAAACACTGACCGTGTGCTTCAGGAAAAAGACGATATGCTGAAAAAGCTTGCCTATCTGGATCCGCTGACAGGGATGCATAATGCACATTATATGCAGCTGAAAATCAACGAAGCAATTCAGGCCGGCAAACCCTTTCATGTAATTTATTTTGATATTGATAATTTTAAACAGATTGATGATATTCATGGGCCAAAAGCAGGCGATCAGGCAATTATTACTTATGCAGAACGTATCCAGTCTTCTTTCAGCAGCCGTTATGTCTGTGTCCGGATGAAAAGTGATAAATTCGCCGTATTTCTGGAAGGTGAACATTCAGAAGACGAAATCTTTTCTCTGATTGAACAGTTACGCGCTGTGATCAACAGCCCTGTTACTGTAACCATGCAGAAATTCAATCTTTCTGCCAGTTATGGGATTATTTCATTCCCTCGTGACGGCGGAACGGCAGATATGCTCCTGAAACATGCCATTATGGCTGTATACAAAGCAAAAGGCAGCGGAAAAAATACTTTCTGTTTCTTCAGCCGTGCCTGATGTTGTTTTTTAAATAAAAAATATCGAGGTAATTTTATGAAAGAAAAAACCAAAGGGCTGAACATAGCCATTCTTGTTATCTGTACACTGGCATTTATGTTCCTGTCCACTTTTATGACCAGACTGACCGGCGGAATGGCCACTTATCAGGGCATTGTAACAGAAATTCAGGTAATTATTACAACAATCATTGTGCTTACCAATAAAAAAACGGGTTTTTGGGTTGCAATCATACTCACGGCTATCAATATTTTCGGAGCCACTATGGGAGTTCTGACAGGAAACAAAATGGCTATTGTCGGTGTTCTGACTTCTGCTGTATCAGCCAGCATTCTGACAATTATCTACTTCTTCCTGAAAAAAGTCGAACAGCAGCATCAGGAACTGCTGAACCAGTACGAACAGATGATTGATTCCAACCGTTTGATGCAGGAAAAGGATGCGGCTTTAAAAATACTTGCATATCAGGACGAACTGACCGGCATGTATAATTTTTCTTATTTCTGTGAAAAAATGACCGAATGCATCAATCAGAACACAGCATTTACAGTGGTATATATGGATCTGGATAATTTCAAGGGCGTAAACGACAGCTTCGGACCAGAAGTCGGTGATACTGTCCTGAAAGCCTGTGCCGAACGGCTTTCCGGCTACTGCGGAAACAGATATATCTGCGCCAGAACCAGCGGTGATGATTTCGCCATTCTGATTTCCGGAAATACTACAGAAGCAGATATCCTCAATATGACTGAACAGATCCGGAAAATGTTTGCTGAACCGGTTTCCGTACCGGGAACAGCAATTTCTATTACAGCCAGCTATGGCATTGTTTCTTATCCCCATGACGGGAAAGTCACAGAAACTCTTCTTGAGAATGCTATCATGTCCGTTTATAACGCTAAAGCCAACGGCAAGGACAGACCTTGCTTCTTCAGTCAGGCATAATTTTTAAATCCATTACAAAAAATAAGGAAAGGCAGGTATTTTTATGGAAGCCAAAGAATTTTATGATCTTGCTGTGAAATTAACAGAAGAGATCAAAAGCATTGAACCCCAGCTGGTTTCCGGCAGTGACTCTGAACTTTGCGTACTTGTTACGGCAAAGGAACAGGCAGTCTATGCCGGCGTAACAAGCGTAAAGGTCAGCGGCGGAAAAGTAATGCGCTCCTGTCCGGAATTCAATGCAATTATGGCGATGATTCCATCCGGAGAAACACAGGTGGAAAAACTGATTACAGTTTCTTTCAGCACAATGGAGGTAAGCCAGCCCTGTAAGGACTGCTTCCAGCTGCTGTACCGTGCAAACCCGGATAATAAAGAAACAGAAGTATTTATTGCTCCGGATAAGATTGTAAAAGCATCCGAGCTTTCTGTTCCGGAAGAAGGCGAACAGACTGCTGCTCCGCTGACAATCGGAGCCCAAAAGGAAGCCGATGCTCCGTCAGAAGAGGCATCCGGCTTTGCGGCATCTGCTCCGGCGGCCGCCGCACCTCCTGCTGCAATGAACCAGGCACCCAAGAATCCGCTTGCTTCTGCAAATGATTTCAGCGGTTTTTCGGCAGACGGAGATTTTGGTTTTGAAGCCGCAGAACCTCCGGAAGAACAGGAAGAAGAACAGGTGCAGACACTTGCCGATAATCCCGCTCCGCAGACAATGGATGCACAGCCTTATCCGCAGCAGCCGCCTTACGGATACGGTCAGCCGCAGCAGCAGTATGGCTATGCGCAGCCGCAGCCCCAGCAGTACGGTTATGCACAGCAGTACGGCTATGCGACACAGCAGTCGCAGTACGGCTATGCACAGCAGGCACAGCAGAGCATGTATATGCGTCAGCAGAGCGTTTACATGCAGCCGGGTCAGGCTCCCCAGAGTATGTACATGCAGCCGGGTCAGGCTCCCCAGAGCATGTATATGCAGCCGGGTCAGGCTCCCCAGAGTATGTACATGCAGCCGGGTCAGGCTCCCCAGAGTATGTATATGCAGCCGGGTCAGGCTCCCCAGAGCATGTATGTCAGCCAGCCGGCCGCACACAGCCAGCAGGTTTCTGCCTATCAGCAGTCCAGTTATTATTCCCAGACAGGCACCGCTCCGGCCAAAGCCGCAGGATCAACGTTCAAAAACCGTCTTAAAAATTTCGTGGATGACGAAGAACCTTCTGTCAATGAAGATGACAGTGTTTCGGAAGAAGAACTCAAGAAAGAGGCCGCCGAACGCAAAAAAATGGCAAAATTGGATGCCGCTTTCAGAAGAAAAAAAGGCTGATCTGTTTTTCCTCAGCAGAATTTCAAAAAGCTACAGCATTGCCGCTGTAGCTTTTTCCGCATTATTCTATGACAGAAAGGATTTTTTTATGAAGATTTACAGAAAATTAAAAACCGGCTGCATTGCCGCTTTCTGTGCAGTACTGATTTCTGCCCTGCACGCCGTCCCGGCAGATGCCGAACAGCTTTCTGTACAGAAATTACAGAATGCTCTTCTGAAAAGAACAGAACCCGTTTCGCTTGCCTATGACCTGAATCATGATAATCAGGTTAATATATATGATCTGCTTCTGCTGAAAAAACAGCATCTGCCCTCGGAAGAAGATATTCTGGAACCTAAAGGAACAGTTCATTCCGGCGATGCCACATTCTACGGCGGCGGCTATGAAGGCGGCTGTGCCATGCTTGACCCTATCTCGAAAGAAGATTACTGGATTACTGCCATGAATCTGGAAGATTATCATACTGCCCGTCTGGCCGGAGCTTATCTGGAAGTGACGGGAGAATCCGGAACAATTCATGTTCTGGTAACAGATCTGCTTCCGGAAGGCAAAAAAGGCGATCTGGATTTATATACAGATGCCTTTCCGCTGATTGCACCCGCGGAAAAAGGCCGTGTTCCGGTTACCTGGAAAATCATTCCGCTTGACAGTGCCGCCAATGCGCCTGTTTCTTATAAATATAAAGAAGGCAGCAGCGAATTCTGGTGCGGCGTACAGGTGCGCAACCATCGCTATCCTATTACAAAACTGGAATATCTGGACAAAACAGGAAAATTTATCGAAATCCCCAGAAGAAATTATAATTATTTTGAAAGCATGGAACTTGGCGCAGGGCCGTTTACCTTCCGTATTACGGATATTTACAGCGATGTTATCATAGATTATGATATTCCCCTGACACCTGATGAAATTCAGACAGGACATGTGCAGTTTCCGGAATAAGCTCTTGCATTCCGGAACTTTCTGTGCTATAATAATAGAAAGATCTGAACAAGGGGGATTTGGAATTGAAACGACTCAGCATCGGAATTCTGGCACATGTTGATTCCGGAAAGACAACGCTTTCTGAAGCATTGCTGTTTGAGGCCAAAATTCTGCGGAAATTAGGACGTGTAGATCACAAAAATGCATTTCTGGATACTGATATGCTGGAACGGGAACGCGGCATTACTATCTTCTCGAAACAAGCCCGGATACCGCTGCCGGAAACTGATTTTACGCTTCTGGATACGCCCGGTCATGTGGATTTTTCGGCAGAAATGGAACGCACTCTGCAAATTATCGATTATGCTGTTCTTGTCATCAGCGGTTCGGAAGGCGTACAAAGTCATACGCAGACACTCTGGAAACTTTTGCAGCACAGTCACAAGCCGGTTTTTATTTTTATCAACAAAATGGATCTGTCACTGAAATCCAGAGCAGAATTAATGCAGGAATTACAGAGCGATCTGCATAAAAACTGCGTTGATTTTACAGAACAGAATTCTGATTTTTATGATGCTCTGGCAACCTGTGACGAAACGCTTCTTGATCAGATTCTGGAAACAGAAACAGCTGAAACTTCTGAAATTGCACAGGCAATTCTGCAAAGGCATGTATTTCCGTGTCTGTTTGGTTCGGCACTGAAATCGCAGGGAATCAAAGAATTTTTAACTCTTCTGGAAACATATACACTGCCGCCTGTTCCCTGCCCGGAATTCGGCGCAAAAGTTTATAAAATCACAGAAGATGAACAGGGCAATCGCCTGACACATATGAAAATTACAGGCGGCTGTCTCCGGGTGCGGGATATTCTGGAAGGCTCTGCACAGAACGGCGAGGCATGGCAGGAAAAAATCAGTCAAATCCGGCTGTATTCCGGCGCAAAATTCCAGCCGGCCAAAAAAGTCTTTCAGGGAATGACCTGTGCTGTGACAGGACTTTCCCGGACTTATGCAGGGGAAGGCCTTGGTATTGAAAAAAATTCCGAAATGCCGCTGCTGGAGCCTATTTTGCAGTATTCCGTCATTCTGCCGGAAACAGTCCCCCTTCATCATGCGCTGACGGCACTCCGCAAACTGGAACAGGAAGACCCGGAACTGCATGTCAGTTTTTCCAAACAGTTACAGGAAATCCATGTTTTATTAATGGGTGAAATTCAGCTGGATGTCATCCAGCATATTCTCAAAGAACGGTTTGACATTCCGGCAGAATTTGAAGCCGCCGGAGTCGCCTATAAAGAAACGATCCGGAATTCTGCCGAAGGCATGGGGCATTATGAACCTCTGCGGCATTATGCCGAAGTACGGCTTTTGCTGGAACCCGGAGCACCTGGTTCCGGACTGAAATTTTCCAGCATCTGCCGGGAAGACGAACTGGACAGAAACTGGCAGAGACTGATTCTCACGCATCTGGCCGAAAAACAGCATCTGGGTGTGCTGACGGGTTCGCCTGTTACGGATATGAAAATCACTCTCATAGCCGGACGCGCCCATAAAAAACATACCGAGGGCGGCGATTTCCGTCAGGCTACTTACCGTGCCGTCCGGCAGGGGCTGATGCAGGCAGAATCTGTTCTGCTGGAGCCGTATTATCAATTCCGGCTGAAAATTCCGGCCGATTGCCTCGGCAGAGCCGTCTCAGACCTGCAAATGCAGGGCGCAAAACTGAAAGCTCCCGAAACGTTCGGAGAATTTTCTTTTCTGGAAGGCAAAGCTCCGGCGGCGGCTATGATGACTTACCGCAGTCAGGTAATGGAATACACACGCGGCCGAGGTTCGCTCTCCTGCATTCCCTCCGGTTATGCGCCGTGTGTGAATCCGGAAGAAGTAATAAAAAAATTCGGCTATCAGCCGGAAGCCGATCTTGAAAATACTCCGGATTCTGTATTCTGTTCCCATGGTGCCGGCATGTATATCAAATGGAACGATGTTCCGAATTATATGCACACAGAAAGCCCCCTGAAACAGCAGAAAGAATTATCCCCTGCACTTGTTTCCCGGCCTGTCCGGCAGGCCTATACCGGCAGTCCGGCACAGGATGAGGAACTCATGAAAATTTTCGAGCAGACTTACGGAAAAATTCAGCATGACGAACGGGATAAAAATCATGTACTCCACACGGAAAAGCAAAGCAAGCCCCAAGCCGTGCCTGTTCCCAAAGGCGATGAATATCTGCTGGTTGACGGATATAATATTATCTTCTCATGGGAAAGTCTCAAGAAGCTGTCGAAAGAAAGTCTTGATTCCGCCCGCGCCGAACTGATTCACAAGTTAAGCAATTATCAGGGAATGCGGCAGTGCAGATTAATTATTGTATTCGATGCCTATAAAGTCAAGGGCAATCCCGGTAGCATCGAAGAAGCCGGAAGAAATATCCATGTTGTCTATACCAAAGAGGCCGAAACAGCTGATACTTATATCGAACGCATTTCTCATGACCTGAGCCGGGAACATCGCGTCCGCGTTGCCACTTCCGACGGTGCCGAACAGATGATTATCCTTGGAAACGGTGCCTATCGCATGTCGGCTGAGGAACTGCGCCAGGAAGTGCTCCGTACGGAACAGCAGATTCAGGAATATCTCAAACAAAATTGATACGATATCAGGGGAAAGTATAAACAATGTAGAAAAAGTGTTAAGAGGTGATAATATGCTGAAAGCATATAAAACCGAAATTTTCCCTACACCTAACCAAAAGCAAATCATTCACAGAACAATTGGTGTGTGCAGATTCGTCTATAATTTTTATCTTGCACATAATAAAGAAATCTATGAAAAAGAAGAAAAATTTGTTTCAGGATATGACTTTTCAAAATGGCTGAATCATGAATATCTTCCGCAAAATCCTGAATTTTCATGGATTCAGGAAGTCAGCAGCAAATCCGTGAAGCAGAGCATCATGAACACCCAGAGAGCATTCAGAAACTTTTTTGAACACAGAACTAAATTCCAAAGATGGAAGAAGAAAAGAATTTCTGATGTAAAAATGTATTTTGTAAGGAATGGAAAAACACAGCCTATTTTCTGTGAACGGCACAGAATCAGAATCCCCACTCTGGATTGGATAAGACTGAAAAAAAGGCTATATTCCGTCAAATTTAAAAACATATGTCATAAAAAGCGGTACAATTTCCATGAAAGCAGGAAGATATTATGTTTCTGTTTTGGTGGAAGAACCAGAACCGGAAAAGCCTGTTCTGAACAATTTTGGAACTGGCATTGACTTAGATGTGAAAGAATTTGCAGTCTGTTCAGATGGCAGATTCTTTGCAAATAGTAACAAATCTGCTTATATCAGAAAACTTGAAAAAAGTCTGAAACGACAGCAGAGAAAACTTTCGAGGAAATACGAAAGTCTGAAAAAATTACCAAATAACCTGAAAGGAGGAGCTACTCGGCAGAATATCCGTAAACAAACGCTGAAAGTACAAAAAATTCATCACATACTTGACTGTATCAGAACTGACTATATCAACAAAGTGGTTTCTGAACTGGTGAAAACCAAGCCAGCGTGGATCACACTTGAAAATCTGAATATCAGGGGAATGATGAAGAACAGACATCTTTCAAAAGCAATTGCACAACAGAAATTCTTTGATTTCAGAACAAAGATAACTTCAAAATGCAAAGAATATGGCATTGAACTTCGATTAGTGAACAGGTTTTATCCGTCAAGCAAACTATGTCATCAATGCGGCTGCATCAAATCGGATTTGAAATTATCAGACAGAATTTATACTTGTTCTGAATGCGGTTATATAGCAGACAGAAATTTCAACGCAAGTCTGAATTTGAGAGATTGTCAAATCTATCAAATTGCATCATAAAGCAATGGTAGATATGTACCGTAGGCTATACGGGAATTTACGCCTGTGGACTGTACAGGAACTTGTGAGTAGACAGTGACTTGTCACTATCAAAAGCATACAGGTTGAAGCAGGAATTTTCTCAATATGGGTATGTTTGTCCATATTTTGAGTAGCAGTTGTTTTTATGATATGCAAACACTGCGGTGCCAATCTTGCACCAGATGAAAAAGTCTGCTCTTACTGCCGCTGTCAGGCAGAAGAAGAAATTCCTCCGGTGATTCCGGTTCAGAATCCCATGCCGCAGAGCAGCTATCCTGTAAGAGCTTATCAGAATCAGTATAACCGTGTAATGCCGCCGGGTATGGCTGTGCCGCATCACAAAAAGCCTGCGCTGGTGATGTGTCTGCTTGGCTTCTGCGGACTGGGCGGCCTTCACAGATTCTATACCGGAAAATTCGGGACAGGACTGCTGTGGCTGTGCACAGGGGGACTGTTCGGATTTGGTACTCTGATTGATCTGATTTTGATTCTTATGAATTCGTTCTATGACAAAGACGGCAATACACTGCAATAAAAAAACAGTACAGGAGGATTCTCCTGTACTGTTTTTTTAAAGTGCCATTCTCTGACGGATCGAAATAACCGGGTTTTCTCCGGACAGGTCTGAAACATAATGCATCAGCATGATTTGCATTTCAAATCTTTCCTGCTGATTGGCCTCTGCAATCAGTGCGGAAGCATCTTCACGGGAAAGGCCTTTCAAAGCAAGCAGATGCTGTAATTCCGGAATATTTCCATTTTTAAGAAAATTTTCTGCTATAGTTCTGCCCTGCCGGAGCAGTTCCTCATGAAATTCCTGATTTCCGGCATATCTGTCACAAAGATCAAGAATCAGCTGCTGCTGATATACTTCTGAAATTTTATGGAACAATGGCAGACAAAGTTCTGCATTTTCGGCGCGGATGACTTCCAGAATCGGTGGGACTTCGTCTGCCACTTCATCTTCCGGCACATAGAAATCATCATAAACCCAGAGAGTCAGCTGACAGCGGAATGTTCTGTCATGACAGGGAAAATACAGGAGACTTTCCGGAGGAAATGCATATTCCAAAATCTGCGTGACTGTTTCCGGAATGTAAAATTCTGACATGACGCTTTCTGAAAAGGCATTGCAGCCGATGGTGCGGAGTGTACCGGGATAACTGATATTTTTCTTCATTCTGGGGACGGCAATCAGCTGTGTCTGATCTTTATTATATAATGCGCCGTCAAAATCAGAATAAACCTGATTTCCGGGTTCGACAGAGATTTCTTTCAATGCATATCCGCCGAGCTGATCACAAGGAAACAAAGAGGAGCCGCCCCAAATACCAAAGACAGCCCGGCACGATGCCGGAATCAGGAGCGTTTCTGCCCCTGCAAACAGGCAGAGCATCCGGCGGAATGCTTTATCATACAGAGCATTGTCAAAAACGGCATAATATGGATTTTCTTCTGCAACAGTTACAGATTTGAGATATTTCATATTTATTAAAAATGATATTCCCACATAAGGTGCCTTATACTGCGGCAGGACAGGATATTCCCAGCGGCGCGGCATTCCCCAGTGGCTTTCGTAATAGCCGTCATTATCGGCTTCTTCCCATGCATGTTCGGCTTCCTCGCGCAGAAAAGCATATCTGTCTATTTCATCATAGAGATCTTCTGCATCATAATCGTAGATAGTTTCAAAATTTGTCGGCAAATGCACGGGCATTGCCGGCTTGCGCGGGAGAGGCTGCGGACTGATTTCATTCAGCGGACGGCCGCTGCTGGTTTTCATGGCAATGAAATTTGCCGGAATGTGTACTGTTTCCACGCCGGATTCTGCAAAAGCATCCTGGCTGATGAAACATTCGCCATCGGGAAGAGAAACTTCTTTCAGAGAAGCACATTCCCGAAAGGCTTCCCAACCGATTTCCAGAAGTGAAGAAGGCAGAAAAACCGAAACAAGATTCGGACTGTTAGTAAACGAATTTGGTGTCAGAATCTGTACTCCTTCCGGAAGATGAAGCACTTTTTCCTGACTTGCCGGGTAATAACGGATCACACAATCGAAATTTTCAGAACGCTGTAATTTCATAAATCCTCCTGTTTCGGAAAAAATAAAAGCCGACAAAAAAACTGCCGGCTTATCTGTGACAAAAATAAACCGCCTTGCCGTCATATAGAGAATAAAACCAAGCGTCTCCGCAAGGTGGGTATCCGCCTGAAATTCTCTCGCTCCCAACGTCCTCGCAGACTTATTCTTATGCTGCAAGGGAGGTCTGCAATCCTAAGTCAGAGCATGGGATTCCCTGAATATAAGTGTTGGATTATAATAGCTATATTTACCCGTACAAGGCAGTAAATTATTAAATTTTATTCATCGGATTCCAGCATTTCACTGATACGCTGAATGAAAATCTGTCCGATGCGTTCGTATTCTTCATCATTATCAATTGTAGAGAGGAATTCTTCGCCGTTTTCCTCGCCGACTTTCAGAACGACAAGTTCAGTATCTTCTTCGATCATAGTGTCAGGATCTTCTGTATAAGGCACCAGTGCATAGTAAACAGTGCCGTTTTCTTCCATGATATCCATCAGCTCGAATTCCTGTTCGTTGCCTTCTTCATCTGTCAGTGTAAAAATTTCCGGGGTATAATCTTTTTCTTCCATGAGCTTCTCCTTCCTGAATTTTGTTTTTTTATATTATACTATAGAATGCAGAAAAAATCAAGAGCTATTTTCAAATTTGTACAGAATTCATAAAATTTTCACGCCGGATTCAGCCAAAATGCTTAGCATTGCGAAAATCAACAGAATGGCTGAACGGCCGGGCGAAAATATCAGTATTATCAGAAGTATAAATCAGATAAAGATTCTGGTAAAATAACGGAATAAAGCATTGTGTTTCCAGAATTTTCTGTTCTGCCTGTCCGTAAAGAGCAACTTTTTCAGAAAGCGGCTCGTTTCCGGAGAGGGAGTTCAGCACTTCTTGCAGCATTTTTTTATCTGTGCCGAACAGATCGGCCTGTGCAGCAAAACTCTGTACTGCCGCATAGCAGCTGTTGCGCGGCGTTGCAAAGCTGTAAAGGGCGATGCTGTAATCGCCGGACTGGAGCCTGTTTCGATATTCGGATGACGAAACACGGTCAATTCCGATATAGCGGCCGGAAATATTCTGCCATTCCTGACAGATAGAGAGAATGGCTTCTGTATCAGAAAAAGAATCCGGAAGCAGAATTTTCAGCGTACTGATCTCATTGGCCGAAACAGAGGGCAGTATTTCGTCAAATAAAGCGGCGGCTTCGCCGGGGGAATACGGCAGAGAAAGCGGCTCGTCTGCACAGAGTTCTCTGTAAGATCTGCCAAGCATCTGCACTGCCGGAGGAATAATGCCGCTTGCCGGCTGTAAACTGCCGCCGAGCATCCGGGCATACTCTTCCCTGTCGATGCCGTACGCCAGAGCCTGACGGAATTTTTTATTTTTCAGGATTTCATTTTCCGGATTAAAAATCAGACCCAGAGTTTTGGTGCAGCTGCTTTTGACAGTATATTTTTCAGACTGCAAATAATTGACAGGATACGTATCAGTCAGGATGCTGTCAGAATTGCCCTGTGAAAAATCTTCATCGGCTGCTTTCTGCCCGCGCATGATAGTAAACTGCAAACTGCTGGGGGAAACATTGCCGGCATCGTAATAAGAAGTATTTTTCCGGAATGTCAGGAAATTTCCGCTGCCGTAAGCATCATACGCCCATTTTGTCAGGCAGAATGCGCCGTTGCAAAGGATTGTCCTGTCATCCAGCCCATAGCGGCCGTTTGTAGAGAGAAAAAATTCTTCATTGCAGGGCACTGCACAGCTTTGTGCCAGAAGGCAAAGAAAATCGGCATCCGGATATTCCAGCTCGAATACCAGCGTTGCGCCGTCCGGAGCAGAAACGCCTAATTTTTCCGGCTTTTGCTGACCGTTTTTCACGGCAGAGGCATTTTTCAGACAAAGATATTCTTCTGCATAAGGCGAACGTGTTTCCGGATTCAGCAGTCTGCGGAAGGCAAAAACATAATCCAGTGACGTGACAGGTTTGGCATCTTTCTGTTCTGCGCCGGCCGAGAACCAGTAACAGTCATTTCTCAGGCGGAATTCGTAAAACAGACCGTCATCCGAAACAGTATAGCTTTCTGCGCCGGCCGGCAGGATTGCGCCTGTCTCATCCAGCCGAAGCAGGCCTTCCATGATGTTTTCAATCACAATCTGTGCGTTCGGGTTATCGGTATACTGCGGGTCAAGGCACTCCGGATTGCCGGGAATGGTACAGGTAAACCCATAACCTGTGCCGTCGTCCTCTTCTCTGGAACAGCCTGCTGTCAGGCAGCATATTCCGGCAAGCAGAAGCATACTGACAAATCTGCAAACCCAAGATTTCATAATATCATTCAATCTCCTTTTTTGTTCTATATTATTTATTATAGCATTCTGCAAGCGGATTGGCAACTGTTTTTAAAATTGTTTTTTGATATTTTTTTAAAAAAACTATTGACAAATTATGAACTTTGTGCTATAATATATTATGAACTAAATATATGCCATACTTTCTGCACTATTAATAAGGGGGTGCCGAATATGAAAAGAGAGAAAAAATTCATAAAACTGAATGGCTTTACTTTAGTAGAAATGATTGTTGTCATTGCAATTATCGGCATTTTAGCTGCTATTCTTGTGCCGAGCATGATCGGATATGTTACAAAAGCTAAATTTTCTGCCGCTAATTCCACTGCGAAGACATTGTATAACGCCGGCATGGCCGCCTGCCGCGAGCAGGATGTCACCAAACCTATCCCGAATGGCATTTATACTGATGATGATTCTTTGTCCGGAACGCCTTCTTCTGAAGATGATACCGTCTATAACGAAACAATCTGCAAATATATTTATCAGTATTACAGCGGCGCAAAGGACAAAAAATGGGCTGTGAAAATTAAATACGATGTTGTTTCTGCAACTTGCTACTGCAAATCAGAAGGCGATATTTACTGGGGAACTTATCCCACAGTCAACAATGAAAAAAAAGATTCCTGCACGCTCGAAAGTGCAATCCATTTTGCTGAAACAGGAAAGTGGGACTAAAATTATAGACAAAAATCAGGCTGTTTTTTTGGCAGCCGTGAAGTGAAAAAAACAGCAGAATATGTTGACTTTTTTTATAAAAAATGTTATAATTAATTTATAAATCCATGAACGGAATGTGAAATAAATCGATTTCTTTGAGAGGGTGTTATATATATGAAAACAATAAGCAAAAGAGTAAAAGGCTTTACTCTGACGGAAATGATTGTTGTCATTGCAATTATCGGTATTCTTGCGGCAATCCTTGCACCTACCATGACAGGTTATTACTGGAAGTCCCGCGTAAAAACAGCTAATTCTGATGCCAGAATGGTATATAATGCGGCACAGACAACAGCGCAGAAGTTCCTTGCCGCTGACCGTCTCAACAGTACCGCTGCTTCCAAAAGCGGCTTACAGAGTACTTTGATTGTCTCTTATCAAAACGGTCATTTTCAGTATAAAACAAATGATAATATGGCAGAGGCTTTTATCAGTAATCTTACCGTAGAGGGAGATCATGATAATGCCATCGAAGCTTCTGCTGCCAGAATTGTACGCGATGTGAACAGAACTGTTTCCGGCGCATCGGAAAAATGCTGGACGATTTATATTCATAATTATATTGTCACAGGCAGCATTGCCGCCGATTCTGCTACTACCAACTATGTTGGCTACTGTTCTGCCGGAAAAGCCGCCGCAGATGAACGCAGTCATATTCCTTACAGCAGCTGGGTAACCGGTACGCTGAATTCCAGTGACGGCATCAACTCTCTGCTGGATGTGGCAGGAGAATATCACTGAACCTGACCCTGATAAAAATTTTATGTCGAAAGCCGGTAATTTTTTACCGGCTTTTCTGCATAATTTTTTTGATTCTGCCTATGCTGAAAGTATCCGTTTCAGAAAGGCAGGCAGATGCTATATGATTAAAGGTGTCAACAAAAAAGTAATTGAGATCAACCGCCCGGACAGTGCATATTTTGAACGCGCTGTATTATATCTTAAACCAGATGTCAAAGAAGTCCCCCTCCAGGCGGCACAGATGGAAACTCTGGACTATTTCCGCCCGGAACCTAAATCCGCAAAAATGCACGGATGCTTTCTTTTTCTGCTGGGCATGGCAGTCTCGGCCGGCGTTTTTGGTCTATGGATGTATTTTTGCCCATGAAGAAATAATTTTTTTCGCATAACCGCAAAAAGTACTTGTAATTTTTATGTAACCATGCTATAATAATAATAAAATTAAAATTATCCGTATGCAGAAAGGTGAATAGTATGCCCGAAAAAGAAAATATGATCATCGGCCGGAATCCTGTGCGCGAAGCACTCCGCAGCGGTCAGCCGATAGATACTGTCCTGCTTGCCGGAAACGGCGGCAGTCTCAGAGAAATCCGCGAACTTGCCGTGCAGTCCGGTGCTGTTGTCAAAACAGTCAGTGAACAGAAATTATCTCAGCTTGCCGAAGGCGGTGTGCATCAGGGTGTCATTGCGTTCGGGGCATGTGCCTCTTATGCCACGCTGGAAGATCTGCTGGCCGTTTCTGCCAAAAAAGGAACAAAGCCGTTTCTGATTCTTTGTGACGGCATTGAAGATCCTCATAATCTGGGAGCAATTATCCGCACTGCCGAAACAGCCGGTGCGGACGGCATTATCATTCCCAAACGCCGCAGTGCCATGCTGACTCCTACAGTTTACAAAACCTCTGCCGGAGCGGCAAGCTGGCTTCCTGTTGCACGGGTTCCCAATCTGGCCGCGGCAATCGATACGTTAAAACAAAACGGCATCTGGATTTACGGCACAGATATGAACGGCGCATTATATACCGATACTGCTTTTGACGGTGCTGCTGCACTTGTCATCGGCTCCGAGGGCAGCGGCATAAGCCGCCTGATTCGCGAAAAATGTGACTTTCTTGTCCGCCTGCCTATGATGGGCAAAATTACATCCCTGAATGCTTCCGTTGCCGCCGGCATTTTTATGTATGAAATCGTCAGACAGCGAATCAATCACAGATAGGAGAACGCCATACATGAAAAAAGAAAGAGAGAACTCCGAAACAACAGAACAGCCCGTGAAAGAAAAGCTGGTTTTCAAAAAACCGCCGGAAAAATCTCCGAAAGAACTGGAATCCAGCCGTACTACCGTTTCTTTTATCGAATCCAGCACCCCTGCCAGAGGTTCCGGCAGTACCGCTCCTTCCGGTACGCAGAAGCCTTCAGAGCCGGTTTATGATGATACACCTAAAATCCGCCGGATGAGCGATTCTACCAGAGCAAGAGAAGCCGAGAAAAACAGAAAAAATCAGAAAAAAGGCAAGGCTCCGGAAGAAAATTATACTTATGAAAAAGAACGCCCCGAAGGGGAATATGCCTATACGCAGATTCACGATGCCAAAAAATATAAAAAACGCCGCCGCTTTTCAAGACAGAACGATGTCACGGCAATGGCAACAGAAACACTCCAGCTGGATTTGCGTGATATTATCCCTGTTGCCGTGCCTCAGCAGGACCCTGTCAAGCCGGTAGATGTCAAACCGGCTCCCCGTGCACAGCGCACCAGCATGAATTTAAGCTCGTCCGGACGCGGCGGACTGACAGCCGATTCTCTGGATGTTACCATCCGCCGCACGGCCGAAGAAGCCGCGGAAGAAAACCGCCGCCGTCAGCAGATTTCTGACATGATGAAACTGGAAAAAACTGCCGATATCCGTTCGGATATTGCAGAACTCCGGAGTGCTGTCGCGTTCCGTGCAGGCGGCCTGATGCTTGCGGTTGTCATCAGCACATTTTTGTCACTCCGGTATGCATTTGCATCCGAATGGCTGAACAGCATTCCGGAATCCCTGATTTGCCTGATGCAGCTTTTGCTTGGGCTGGCTTCCGCATCGGTCTGTGTGCCTGCGCTCCGCAACGGCCTGACTCGTCTGGTGCAGTTCCGGGCAGATACGGACAGTCTGGCGGCGACGGCATGGGTTTCCTGTATGCTGGATTCTCTGATTGGCATATTTGGTGCAGACCATCACGGACTGGCAAGGCATTTTATGCCCTGTGCAATTTTTATCCTGCTGCTGCATACAATCGGCAAGCTTCTGATTATCGACCGTGAAGAAACTAATCTGAAAGCTGCTGCCGGGCGTTTTGACTGCTACGGTATGCATATTATTGAAAACGAAAAAAATGCGGAAGCACTCGCAAGAGGCGTGCTGAATGATTTTCCGGTAACTGCGGCTGTACGAAAGACAGATTCTCTCAAGGACTTCCGGAAATATACTTATTCTGCCGATCTTGCAGATTATTTCTGCCATTATGCAGCACCGGCAAGCTGTATTTTCTCTCTGATTGCCTCGCTTGTGCTGGCACTGTTCAAAGGCGGCGGAATCGGCTATGCACTGGGCTTGTTTTCGATGTTTTCAGTCGCAGCCGGAGGAGCGGCCATTACATTTGTTGTCAATCTGCCGCTGTTCAATGCTTCCAGAAAGCTTACACCTCACGGCGCACTGCTTCTGGGCTACCAGAGTGTTGATGATTTTTACGACACCAATTCGATTGTCATCGATGCTTCTTCCATGTTTCCGGAAGGTGCCGTCCAGATGCGCGGCGTTAAGATGTATTCCAACGTCAAAACGGAAGAAACTCTGCTTGCCGCGGCAAGTCTTGCGCGGTATGCCGGTAGTGCATTCAGCCATATTTTCAACGAAGTATCACAGGGCAGAGAACAGCGTCTGTACCCGATTGAAAACTATGTTTATGAAGATTCGCTCGGCTTATGCGGCTGGATTCACAACCAGCGCGTCCTGCTGGGCACCCGTGAACTGATGATCCGGCACAGAATCGAAGGCCTTCCCTCCAAAACAAAAGAAACCGAACTGACAGGAGAAGACCGTGAAGCTGTTTATCTTTCCATTTCGGGAAATCTTTCGGCCTTGTTTGTCATAGAACTCCAGGCAGACAAAAATATAAAATTCTGGGTACAGCAGGCTTTAAAGCGCAATATTGCCCTGATTATCCACAGCGTTGACCCGATTATCAATCTTTCCAGCGTTGCTGAATTATTTGAAATTCCGGAAGATATGATTAAAATTCTGCCGTTCCAGATGCAGAATCTTTATCAGGAAGAAACTTCACCTATGAAAGAAATGAGTGCTTCTATGGCATGTACCAACAGTTTCAGCAATATCATGCGGCTGATTGCCTGTTCCAAGATTATAAAAAATGCGGCTTCGGCCGGAATTTTCCTTCAGGCTGTCACGATGCTGATCGGGCTGGTGCTGGTGCTGATGGAATCGCTTTTGCATGTAGGGGTCACGCCGGGATGGATGATTATTTTGCAGTGTGTCACTTCGCTGATTACAATTCTCAGCGTCAACATACGCCGCATGTTCTGAAAGGAGGCTGTTTCATGAACGATACTCCGCAGAACAGAAGCAATGCCGATCTGCCCAGACCCCGGCAGACTGCCGGCACAGAGTACGGATTCCGCACCTCCCAGCTGCCGGCCTTGCAGAGGACAGAACAGAATCCTGTCCGGACACAGGAATTTTCTGTTCCCAAAAAAGTAAAAATTTCTGACGAACTTCCTACACAGGAAATTGAAATCCCTTATGATACAATGCCTGTTCAGGAAAAAACTGCTTATCCGGAAGAAAATTCTGATTATGGTGCCTATGAAGAATATGACCGTCCGGCTTCTTCCCATAAAAAACAGGCGAAAAAAAATCAGGCGAAATCCCACCCGGCGCAAAAAAAATCTTCCGGGTCCGGTTCTCCTGCTTCTTCCAAACAGACTGCCGTCAAAAAACCGAAAAAGTCCAATTCCAAAAAACAAACACATCATCATCATCATGGAGGCGGTTTTTTGAAAAAGCTGATCCGGCATCTGCTGGTTTTTGTTCTGATTATTTTTATTATTTATTCGGCCGTTTCATTTCTGCTGATCCGTCAGCTGGAAAAACTCCCCAGAGGAGAACGCGCCGTTACCTCCGGCACACTGGATGCCGGCTATGTCCGCAGTGTCCTGCTGATCGGCACAGATACCCGTGATATCGGCGCAGAACGCGGCCGTTCGGATACTATGCTTTTATTTTCACTCAATTCCAGAACCAAGAATATCTATCTGACTTCCTTTATGCGGGATGCTTATGTTGAAATTCCCGGTTACGGGTATAACAAACTGAATGCGGCCTACTCCTACGGCGGCGCAGAACTGCTGATGGATACACTGGAGCAGAATTATCAAATCCGGGTTGATGATTACTGTGTTGTCAGCTTTATGGGCTTTGCCGGTATTATCGATGCATTCGGCGGCGTAAAAATCAATCTTTCGGACGAAGAAGCCAGTGCCCTGAATGTCATCCTGCAAAGCGAAGTGAATGCGCTTGCCGGAGATGACCCGTTATCGGATTTTATCCAGAAAGGCGGTACTTATATTCTGAACGGCAAACAGGCACTTTCCTATGCCAGAATCCGTTATGTCGGAAACGCCGATTTTGAACGCACTTCCCGTCAGCGTGAAGTCATGACACAGCTGCTGCAAAGTGCCAAAACCAAAGCGGCTGCCGCTGTTCCTAAGCTGATTTCCTCTGCTATGCCGCATCTTGGCACTAATATGACAGATGCAGAATTATATCTTCTGTCGCTCCGGGTACCGTTTGTCATGAGTTATGACATTACACAAATTCAGATTCCTGCGGACGGCACTTACACGCCGGCCAATATTGACGGCCAGTCCGTGCTTCAGGTAGATTTCGATGCCAATACCCGTGTGCTTCGCGATTCGGTTTATTCTGCCCCCGCGGCAGTACCTGCCCAGTAAGGAGGACTTATGCGGAAATTTTTCTGGATGCTTTTTATTCCTGTTCTGTTCCTGACAGGCTGTCACGATGCCGAAACTGCTCCTGTTTCCGGAAAACTGGAAGTGATCCGGGAACAGGCATCAGAAACTGAACAGGAAACAGAAACTCAGCCGCTTTCCATTGCAGAACGTGCGGATTTATTCCGGGATGCGGAACATCAGCATATCTATGACGAATGCCATGCATTGACAGAAACCGAAACAGAACTGCATAATAACTATCTGGAATGGATTGCTTCTTCCCGGCTGGCGAATGCCTTTGTTGTGATTACCGATGCTCTGAACGGCAGTTCGCCGGAACAGTTTGCCGAAGCTTATTATCAGACTGTCAGTGATCCGGCCATTCCGGACGGTTTTCTTGTACTGATCAATAACGATACCAACAGGGATGTCATCTACACTGCCGGAAGATACCGCGCCGCCATGCCGCAGACGGAAATTGCCGTAACGCTTTCCGGAGCGACTTATCAGCTGATAGAAGGCAATTATGCAGATGCCCTGAATCAGATTCTTCCGTTAAGCGAAAAGCTTCCGGCTTACGTGCTGGACAGAACAGGGACTCTTACAGAATCTGAACTGCTGGAATTTTCTGCTAAAATCCAGTCGTTACAGGAAGAAAAAGAAATACAGTGCGCCATTGTTCTGCATCCGTTTCCGGAAGACGGCGAACCGGATGCAGAATTTTATCAGCAGCATTTTGCCTGTGATGCGCTTTTGATGCTAGATCCGGCTAAAAAATTATGCCGGACTTACGGAACCGGCAATCCGGATTCTGAAATTTTAAAAATCTGGGAATCGCAGAGTCTTCCGTGGGCAATCCGGTTCTTTTTAGAAGCCGTCTGAAAAAATTTTAAAAAATTCAAAAAAAATTAAAATTTTTTCAAAATTTTACTGTACAAATCCAAAGAGTTATGTTATAATAAAAAAGGAGGATTTTTTCCAATGCAGAAAGAAGTTCAGGATATTTTACAAAGCGTCGGCAAAGTCATTGTCGGCAAGGACGATACGATTTTACAGGCAGTCATTGCCATGCTCTGCGGCGGCCACGTTCTTCTGGAAGATGTGCCCGGCGTTGGCAAAACACAGCTTGCTGCCGCGCTTTCCCGTTCCGTGGGCGGCGAATTCCACAGAATTCAGCTGACCCCGGATATTATGCCGTCTGATATTACCGGCTATTCCGTAGTCAATCCCAAAGACGGTTCGCTGGAATATCGTCCCGGCGCGGCAGTCTGTAATTTTCTGCTGGCTGACGAAATCAACCGTGCCTCCCCGAAAGTGCAGTCCGCTTTGCTGGAAATTATGGAGGAACATCAGATCAGCCTTGACGGACAGACTCATGTTCTGCCCTCCCCGTTCATGGTAATTGCCACGCAGAATCCTGTGGAAACTTACGGAACTTATCATCTTCCGGAAGCACAGATGGACAGATTCTTCATGAAAATTTCAATGGGCTATCCTACGCTTTCAGAAGAACTTGCCATTCTGGAACGCAACGGCGAAGGCAATCCGATTTCCAATATTTCCGAAGCAGTGATTTCTACCCGTCAGGTCAGCACATTACAGCAGAAAGTCAATGCCATTCAGGTTTCTGAACCTGTCAGAAATTATATTCTTTCTCTTGTCCGGGCAACCCGTGAAAGCGATATGGCGGCACTTGGTGTCAGCCCCCGCGGCAGTATTGCCTGTTACCGTGCTGTCCGTGCGGCCGCCTTTGTGCACGGCAGAAGTTTTGCTACTCCGGATGATGTCAAAGAACTGGCTGTTCCTGTACTGGCACACAGAATTCTGCTTTCTCCGAAAGGCCGCAACAATCTTGGCTCGACTGCCGCATTTGTGCAGAAACTTCTGGAAACAATTCCTGTTCCGGCGCAGGCGTGAGGATGCAGGCTTATGAAAAAAATATCCGCACTGCTGGAACGCTCTAAATTTTATTTTGGTCTGCTGATGATGCTTGGCATGGCCTATGTATTCACAAATTATCTGGACGGCGATATCGGCGTAGTAGTCTGGAGTTTTCTGCTTCTTGCGCCGCTGATTTCTGTTTTGCTGAGTTACCGCGCCGCCAGGCAGATTACAGCCGAACTCAATACGCCGACGTATCTTGCAAAAGGCCGTAGTTTCACTGCCAAAGTCACTGTCAGAGCTGACGGCCGCCTGCCTGTGCCGTTTCTGCGGTGCCGGATACAGGCAGATGCCAATTTTCTCCAGGAGGACAAGCGGCCTGTTCAAAGCGCAATGACTTCAGAAGAACCGCTGGAAATTCCGGAAGAACTGACTGCACAGTATGCCGGCTGCGGCTGGATTTCCGTACCGGAATTATCAGTTTATGATTATCTGGGCTGGTTCCGCTTTCCTGTCAAAAATCTGCCGAAAGCGGTTAAAATCGGCGTAATTCCGGAAATTCCGTCGCTGACCAATGCGGCTGTTATTCTGCATACTGTCAGTGATATTATCCTGACACAGGATGATGAAGAAGAAGAATCGGCCGCGGCATTTTCAGCCCAGGCCATGCCCGGCTATATTCACAGAGAATATGTGCCCGGCGATAATTTAAAGCGCATTAACTGGAAGATGTCCGCCAAACGTCAGAAGCTTCTTGTCCGTATGGATGAGGCTGCTGCCACTGTCCGGCCGACTGTGATTCTGGATTTGCAGCCGGAAGATACTGTCACTGGCCTGAAATATCGTGAAATCATGATGGAAGGTGCACTTGGCTTTCTGATTCTTCTTGTCCGTCAGGGATTTCCCTGTACCATTCGTTTTTCTTCGGAGCAGTCCTGGAAAACACTGATTCTGGAAAATGAAGATGCCGTCCGGGAGGCGGCTGTCGAAATTGCCGCGGCAGATTTCGTCCATGACGGCAACCGCATTGACCCGGCTGCTTTGCAGGAAAAAGCCGGAGCTTATTTGATTTATACTTCACATCCTGATGCCGCTCTTGCTTCGGAAGCAGCTGCTTTAAAAAATTCCGGCTATCTGTGCGGAATATGCCCGGCAGATGCAGATACGGCTTTGCTTTCCGGCTTTGATGCGCTCTGGACGCTTGGTAAAGATTTCTCCATGCAGAATCTGAAAAAATAAATCCGGATTCTGATTTTTTTAGACAGGAAATGAGGTGTTGCCGTTGTGGCATAAATTACAGGAGCTGGCACAGCATCCTGCTGCGATATTTTTAAAAAAGCTGATCGGCGACCCGATTCAGCTCTATGCAGTTTTTCTTGTGACAACTGTCATGTATTATTATCATGATACAATGACCTGGTTTTACACTATCATATCTGTGCTGATCAGCTGGCTGATGATGCGCTTTTATGACTTTGTCGCAAGACACAAGTGGATTGGCCCTCTGACTTATCTGGTTTACATGTTTGCCGGGCTGGAAATTGTCGGCATGATGACAAACTGGGGACAGCAGGACTATCCTATCAGCTTTATGGTCTGGTTTCTGACTCCGCAGAGCGTTGTGACATTCTCCGCATGGTATACGGCTTCTATCTATCTGCTGATGATTGGTTTTCTGACCAGTGCAGTGTATTATTTTTCCAAAATCCGCTACAGAATGAGTATGCAGTTTCTGATTATGCTGATTCCGCTCAGCTTATATGCCAAGGAAGGCATTCATATGCCGGCAATACTGGTCATTATTCTTCTGGCAAGCTATTTTCTTCTGATGATTTACTGCCGTCAGATCAATAATTCTGAAACTGTCCGGTACATCCCCAGCTTTCACGGCAGTATGTCTATTGCCGTGTATGTGCTTGCATTCTCCATCATTGCGGCAATTGTCCCGAAGCCGGAAATCAGTGCCGACCGTGAATTTATTGATAACGCCATGTCCTACAGCACATGGTCTGATGTGCTGATGAATGCAATCAGCATGTTTACAGATACAACAGATAATTCCGTCAGCACGTCCAATAATACCAGAACTATTTTTTATGTTTCCTCTCCGGAAGCTCTCCGGTTAAGAACACAGACTTATTCTTATTATCAGTCCGATGACAGCTGGACTGTCAACAGGGATTATGATTATCCGGATCAGGCTTATCCGTCCGGCAGTATGACCTATGCGCCGCGGAGCGGATTGCAGGCAATTCTGGATGCCGCTTCACAAAATGCAGAATTTGCTGAAAAATATCATCTTTCTGATTTTGCCGGAATTACCCTTCCCGAACAGGAACTCAGGACAGTTTCCATCTGTCCGCTGTATTATCCGATGCAGATTATGCCCTCCCCTTCCCGGACAGCCTATGCTTCGGTACAATCCACCAGTCCGCTGACAATTTCTGTTACCGGAACTTTATACGGAAATAATATCCGCGACTGGAATCTGATGCAGTATTATTCCGATACTTATGCCCGTTACAGTGCCGTACAGCCGATTCTGCAAAGACTCTCCGGCACGGATTATCCGGCTCTGCTGGAAGAGGCAGAGGAAGTACTGCATGATTCTGCTCCGGAACAGGCCGCGCTTCTGCAAACCATCCGGCAGGAATGCAGCGATGCTTATACTTATCTGGATACTGCACAAAAACAGGATATGCAGAGCGAAATCATCCGGAATCTGGCCGAACAAATTACCTCCGGCCTGACTTCGGATTTCGATAAGGCCAAAGCGATTGAAACTTATTTTCTGGATGCCGGTTTTGTCTATGATCAGGCATTTCAGAAGCCTGCCGGCTCGAATGCAGAATATTTTCTGACCGAAAGCAAAACAGGAGTCTGCTATGAATACGCTACGGCAATGGTGATGCTCTGCCGGAGCCTGGGACTCCCGGCGCGTTATGTGCAGGGCTATAATCTGAACCAGATGTATGCCGGAAACTTCCGCGGACGGGAATGCAATTATGTCATCAAAGCCCGCGATGCCCATGCTTTTCCGGAAGTCTATATTTCCGGCTATGGCTGGATGAGTTTCGAGCCGACTGTTCCCAGCATGGAAATGCTGGAAGATGCCGAGGCCGAAAATCAGAACGTCATCCGCTGGGGATATGCAATGCTTGTATTTGCTTTATTGGCAGGCATTGCCTATTTTTCCATGCCGCACATCCGGGAAGCCTTTTTCCGCAAACGGATACTCCGTATGCAGGCTTTTGACAGCGCAGCCGCTATTTTCCGGCGGATGCGCCTTCTGGAACATCTGCCTGAGAGTACGACTGTCCGTGAACTTGCTAACCATTCTGCACGGTTCTATCCGGAACCGATGCTGTTTGATCACCTCGATATTCTGCTTTACAGCCATACTGCCGTTTCCGGCAGTGTGACTGCCGCACAGCTTGCCGGATTTTATCAGGACTGGTGCGAAAAACGCACCCAATTCCTGAAAGAACAGGCACAGCTGCGCAAACAGCAGGCAAAAGCCAACCGAAAAAAATCTAAAATTCATGCTTAACTGAAAGGAGTTCTGAATTCCCATGTACTTTCTAAAACACAAACTGGCCGTGGCAGGTGCAGTCTTATCCGTTGTGATGAGTGCTGCCATTTTAGGAAATCAGCTGATTTATGCCTTTACTGAAGACTATAAAAGCTGGAAGCAAACCAACAGCAGCTGGAGCAGCATGTATCTTGGAACAAGCCATGATACGGTTGCTGCCTCCGGCTGTGCCGTGACATCTGCTGCCATTCTGATGGTACAGTCCGGTTCTGTTACCAGCGAAGACTTCAATCCCGGCGTACTGGTAGATTTTCTGAACCATAACGGCGGTTTTGGTGAAGGCGGCATTCTGTACTGGGGCACTTTGTCCAATTATGCGCCTGATTTCAAATACGATGCCAGTCATGATAACAGACTGCACGGCACTACTCAGGAAGAAAAAGCACAGGAAATTAAAAATTATCTTGATGAGGGATATTATGTCATGCTCCAGGTATGGCGCAAAAACAGTATGCATTTTGTCGCTGTGGATTCTGTCAGCGGTTCCAGAGTTACTATGATGGATCCCGGCAGCAAGAATACATCACTGTTCAGCGAATATCCTGCCGATAAAGTGACACAGGTGCGTTTATTCCGCGGCAGGAATTCTTCTTCCGGCACTTCTCAGGATGAAGAACAGGAACTGCCTGTAATCAGCAATTCTTATGAATATGAAGAAGCTCCGGAGACAGCTCCTGTTATTCCGGCAACCCCTGCGCCGGAAACTACGACACAAACTGCCGTACAGCAAACAACTTCTGCGCCTGCATCGACTACAGCGGCTGTGACAACAACTTCTTCCGCGGCTACTACAACGACTACGACTACCACCACAACAACTACTACGACTACTACGACCACAACCACTTCTGCTGCGACAACGACGACTTCTGCAACCGAGGCTCCGGCCACTGCATCCCCGCTCGCCGAAACTGCTGAAATCATCATCACAACAAAAGCCGCTCCTGCGACAGAAGCTCCCGTTACTACTACTGCACATCCCACAACTGTTGCCCCTATGGAAACAGTTCATCCCGAAATGCTGATTGATCCCATCAGTATCGAACTGGAAGAAGAAGAAATTCCTTCCGATCGCCTGATTGAAATTGTCTTTCTTGAGGATGCTCCCGAAACAGCTCCGCTGACTGACGGAGAAATTTCTGAAACACCCGGCACAAAATCTATCTATATTCCGGAAGAACAGGCACAGGCCAAACTGGTAGAAATCAAACAGCAGCATATTTTCATGTCTATCAGATTTACAGTCAAAGCCGATCTGAATCTCCGGGAAGATGCTACTACAGATTCTGATATTCTGACTGTAATTCCGGCTAACACTTCCCTGAATGTGGTAGAAGTCGATGAAGACTTCAAATGGGGCAAAGTACTGTACGACGGCCATGAAGGCTGGATTGCCCTCAACTTTGCCGAACTCTGATTTTTCTCAAAAAAAATCTGAATTCCAGACAAGAAACCGCTGTCCGGCACTGAACGGCGGTTCTTGTCATGAAAAGGAGAAACTTATATTATGACCGATTGGATTGAAGTAAAAATTATCACGGAAACACCTGCTCTGGAAATTCTGTGTGCTCTGCTGACCGATTCCGGCGTGAAGGGCTTCGTCACACAGGATAAAGAAAGCTTTCAGGAATTTCTCGATGATAAAGAAGGAAAATGGGATTATATCGATGAAGATCTGATGCAGCTTTCCTCCTGTGATACAAGTGTGACGTTTTATCTTCCAGATGATGCCCAGGGCGCGGAACAGTTCGCCAGTGTGAAAAATCTGCTGGAAACTCTCAAAAACCGCGAAGATGCTGCTTTCTTCGGGAGTCTGGCACTGTCCTGCAATAATGTAAAAGAAGACGACTGGGCTAATAACTGGAAACAGTATTTCAAGCCCTTCCCTGTGGGCGAAAAATTATATATCAAACCATCCTGGGAACCGCTTCCGGAAACAATTGACAGAACAGTTCTGGAAATCGATCCGGCTTCCAGCTTCGGCACGGGACAGCATCACACAACAAGACTATGTTTAGAGCTTTCAGAATCTGTCCTGAAAGAACATGACAGAATTCTGGATCTTGGCTGCGGAAGCGGCATTCTCTCTATCGGTGCAATGCTGCTGGGCGCAGATGAGACCTGTGCTGTCGATATTGTAGATAATTCCGTCCGGACAGCTCTGGAAAATGCACAGAAAAATCACATCCGTCCGGAAGCTTATCGGGCTTACTGCGGCGATATCTGTTCCAATCCGGAATTAAGGCAGAAAATCGGCACAGGCTATGACCTGATCTATGCGAATATTGTAGCCGATGTCTTAATTGCTATGGCCGGGCTGTTCGGAAGTTTTCTGAAATCAACGGGATATCTGATAGTCTCCGGCATTATCATAGAACGGGCTGACGAAGTTCTGAACGAACTGGAAAAGCACGGATTCGAGAAAATCACAGTCAAGGAAAAAGAAGGCTGGGCGGCGGCTCTGCTGAAACAGAAAGCATAAAAAATCAGGCTGGTGTATTGCAGAATACATCAGCCTGTTATGATTCAGAATATTAAGTATTTTCAAATACATGAATACAGCAAGTCATGACGAACAGCACTATTGCAGTCAAAGTAATGACTGACAGACAAGTGATTTCTTTATGACAAATTTTTTTCATTTCCTGTTCCGGGAGGAATTTTTTCATCCGGCTGAATTTTATCTGACAAATCAAGCCGCCTGCAAATCCGGCAATCAGACCTGAAAATGTTGGTATTCCTATTATTTTCCGATAAACTTCCGGTGCAATTGCAGTGCCGAATATATCCTGTAACATCGTCAGTATCAGCAATGCAAGAGAAAAACAAGCAAATGCGCCTATTGCTCCCCAGGCAGCAATTCTGTTTTCGTCAGAAGCATTCATAGAATTATATTTCTTCCTGCGGTGCCTTCAGAAGATTCTGGAAATCGGCATTCTGTTTTTCATCGGCATATTTTGTAATGCTTTCCAGATTGCGCTTGTTGACGAGCTTTGTTTCTTTCAGGACTTTTTCAGCCGTGCGGATATCATTTTCATCTATCAGGAATTTGAACATCTTGACAAAATTTTTCTTGATTGCCGCCAGAATTTCCTGTTCTTCCGGCTCTGCCGAGAACATGCTCCACAGATATTTATATTTCAGCGAAGAGGAAAGCTCTTCCAGCACAGAAAGATCTTTGGTATCAATCATGCGGAATACTGTTTCGATTCTGATTTTGTCATCTGCCGAAAATGTTACGCCGTGATAAGTAATTTCTTTCAGCGCATCACAGTGATCAAATGCATGTTTATTGATTTTCTTCACGCTTTTCGGAATGACAATTTCCCGGAGTCTGCGGCATCCGCTGAACGCATAAAAGCCGATCTGCCTTACACCTTCCGGAATCATCACGCTTTCGATAATCGGATGATTCTGAAAGGCATTATCGCCGATTTTAACCGCTTCTGCCGGAATGATGATTTTTGTATCGTACCCTCTGTAGCCCAGAACTACGCCGTTTTTGATTAAAAAAAACATATTGCTCATAAATAATTACCTCGCAGTATAGAATGATTATGTTTTATTTTAACATATTTTTCAGGATTTGTCAAGAAAAAACTGTTTTCTTGTGCAAACGGCACAATATTCAGAATCATTGTCAGTATTGCACAAAAATTAAGTGCCATATATATAAATTATGTAGAAATTCATTTGTTTGCATTGCAAAAGCCTGACATTAATGCTATAATAAATATTAGTTTATCATCGTTCTGAACATCAGCAGGCAACTGCATGGATATTTTTAAATTTTATTTTTCTATAGAAAAGGAGCGTTATTTTTTTATGAACCAGATTCAGGCAAACAAAATCAAAAACATTGCACTGGCCGGACATCATAGTTCCGGTAAAACCGCACTTGCCGAAGCTCTGCTGTATTGTGCCGGAGCCTCTGACCGTCACGGCAAAATCGCCGAAGGTACTACTGTCTGCGATTTCGACCCGGAAGAAATCAAGCGCAAGGCATCGCTTTCCACGGCTCTGGCAGGATTTCAGTATGAAGATTACTGGATTAATCTGCTGGATACTCCCGGTATTCTGGACTTTGCAGGCGAAGAACTCTCCGGCATTGCCGCTGCGGATACGGTATTAATTACAGTTTCGGCAAAATCCGGCGTGCGTGTCGGTACAAAGAAAGCTTATCATGCCGCAAGAGCAATGAAAAAATCGACGATGTTTGCAGTGACAAAAACAGATGACAAAGATGCGAACTTCTACAACGTTCTGACAGAATTAAAAACTGTGTTCGGCCCTACCGTGTGCCCGGTTGTCGTTCCTGTCATCAAAGACGCACAGATTGTATCTTATGTAAATTTAATCGAAATGAAAGCCTACACTTACGATGCCAAAGGCAAAGCGGTAGAATCTGAAATTACAGATATCGGCACTGCCGAAAAAGAATACCGTCTGGAAGGCCTTGTTGCTGCGGTTTCCGAAGCAGTCGCCGAAACAGATGAAGCTTTGATGGAAAAATTCTTTGAAGGTGAAGCGTTTACACAGAAAGAACTCATCGACGGCATTCACAACGGCATGAATCAAGGCCTGATTACACCTGTTGTCTGCACCTCTGCTGCTACATTGGCCGGCATTGACATGCTTCTGAAAGAATTTACCTTGCTGGTGCCTGCCGCTGACGAAGTTCCCAGCGAAATCAAATGCGATGCTTCTGCTCCGCTGGCCGCTCTGGTATGCAAAACCGTGGCTGACCCGTTTGTCGGAAAAATGTCTTATCTGAAAATCCTGTCCGGCAAAATTACTCCTGATATGACTGTTACCAATTCCAGAACAGGTACAGATGAAAAAATCGGCAAGCTTTACACACTGCTCGGCAAGAAACAGACTGAAATCAAATCTGCCGAAGCCGGCGATATTGTTGCTGCTGTCAAGATTTCGGCCTCTACAGGCGATACGCTCTGCACACCCGGCAATGCTGCCGAAGCAAAAATGCCGGAATTTCCGCACCCGTGCTATTCTATGGCAATCAAGGCCAGAAATCAGGGCGATGAAAGCAAAATCTCCAGCGGTATGCAGAGACTGGTAGAAGAAGATCCTACTCTGACTTATGTTCAGGATGCGGCTACCAAAGAACAGATTCTCAGCGGCCTTGGAGAACAGCATCTGGAAATTGCTGTGGCAAAGCTGAAATCCAAATTCGGCGCAGAAGTAGAGCTTTCCGTTCCGCAGATTGCCTATCGCGAGACAATCCGCAAAAAAGTAGAAGCCGAAGGCAAGCATAAAAAGCAGTCCGGCGGTCACGGCCAGTACGGTCATGTCAAGATTGCGTTTGAACCCTGTGTCAGCGACGAACTGATTTTTGAAGAAAAAGTATTCGGCGGTTCTGTTCCGAAAAACTACTTCCCAGCTGTAGAAAAGGGTCTTCAGGAATCTGTCAGAAAAGGTGTGCTTGCAGGATGCCCTGTTGTCGGCCTGAAAGCGATTCTGCTGGACGGTTCCTATCATCCTGTTGATTCTTCGGAAATGGCCTTTAAAATGGCCGCATCCATCGCCTATAAAGAAGGCATGAGAAATGCTGACCCTGTCATGCTGGAACCGATCAGCACACTGAATGTCACGGCTCCGGATGAAAATACCGGCGATATCATGGGCGAACTCAACAAACGCCGCGGCCGTGTGCTGGGCATGAACCCTGCCGGAAAAGGCGAAACAACTATCACTGCCGAAGTGCCTGCCCGTGAAATGCATGATTTTGCCATGTATCTGCGTCAGGTAACCAGAGGCATGGGCAGCTTTACTCTGGAATTCCTGCGTTATGAACCGCTTCCGGCCAATCTGCTGAGTGAAGTCATCACAGAAATTTCCACTGCCAGCGAAGCTTAATCTATTCAGCCGGAACAGGCAGCTGTTCCGGCTTTTTTTGAAATTTGTGCAATTTCATACCATAATCTTGACTTTTTTTTAAATTTATGCTATCATAGAACTGTTGTTATTACTTTCAGGAAAGGAAGCATGAATATCATGTCAAAAACATTTGCGGCAAAATTTGAATCTTTTGCCAGAATTGTCATCAGCGTACTGATGATTTATATCATGGGTCTGCTGAGTGCTGCCAGTATGCTGTCCACGACAGGTATGCAGACAATCGGAGACGGCGAAGATGTGGACAGTGTTGTCATCCGTATTTTCAAAGCACAGGAATCTGTTATTTTCTATCAGGATGATCTGCTGCTTAATCTGATTATGCTGGCAGTATTTGGCATAATCTGTTTTCTGATTCTGCCCAGAATGAAAAAATTCTCTCTTAAATCCGAGATGATTTTTCTTGCTGTCTGGACGGTTGTGCTTGGTTTTATCTGGGTAAATTCCTCGATGGTCAAGCCCACGTTCGATTCTGCCTATGTCACGGAAGATGCACTGAATTTTTCAAAAGGTGATTATTCGGCCATGTCAGAAAATTACCTGAAAGAATACCCGTTCCAGCTGGGCTATATTTTCCTGAACGATATTTTTTACAGAATTGCAACTGCGAATTTCGGCGAACCCAAAGATACTATTTTTATCCAGATGATCAACGTTGTATTTCTGGCACTGCTTTATCTTGCTCTGGTTCTGATTAATGATACTGTTTTTTCAGATAAGCGCATCCGGCACATGACCGTGCTGCTTCTGACATGCAGCGCACAGCCGGTTATTTTCTGCACGTTCACTTACGGGATTATTCCGGGCTTTTCCTTTGCCGCATGGGCACTGTATCTGGAAATTCTGTATTTCAGGAAAAATAAAATCTGGATGGCGGCGGTTTCGGCGGTCTGCCTGATGCTGGCAGTTATGATAAAAAGCAATAATTATATCGTCATGATTGCCATGCTGATTCTTGCCCTGATTCAGATGCTGAAAAGAAAAAATTACCTGAAAGATCTTGCTTATATGGCCGTTTCTGTCATTCTGGCAATGAATATTCTTCCAGTGGTGACTTCTTATTACGAGAAAAAAAGCGGAACAGAACTTGGCGATTCCATTCCCTATGTTTCCTGGATTGCCATGGGCATGTGCGAAGGGTTCCGCGCTCCGGGCTGGTACAAGGGGGCTTATACCACTACTAAATTTGAAGAACTGGATATGAATCAGGAAGCTATGAAAGAATATTCTGAAACTCTGCTGAAAGAACGTCTGGAATATTTCAAAGAAAATCCGCAGTACAGAAAAGATTTCTTTTACAGAAAATTTGTTTCTCAGTGGAACGAGACAACTTATCAGAGTATCTGGAATAATACCGTCCGTGCGCAGTACAAAGACAAGGGAAAGCTTTCCGACTGGGTATGCAATAAAGGCGTAACCAAAGTCAAAGCCTATATGGATTTCTATGCACAGCTGATTTTCTGGGGCTGTCTGCTGGCTGTAATCCGCTGTGTGAAAAACAAGGATAATTTTTTCAGCATTGCCATGCCGCTGGTTGTTCTGGGCGGCGTGATGTATCATATGCTTTCAGAAGCAAAATCGCAGTATTCGCTTTCTTATTTTGTCATGATGATTGCCGTTGCGGCTTACGGCATCTGCATTGCCTATGATATATTCGCGGAAAAAATGCAGAAATATCCGCGTCTTGCCGGATTTTTCCCGGCAGAAGCATCTGATCTGCCTTCTGTACAGGAAAAAATCCAGACTCCCGAACCGGAACAGCCGGAAACTTCCGCACCTGAAACAGCATAACAAAAACCGTGCAGGAGATTCTTTCTGCACGGCTTTTTTATGACAGATTCAGTTAAGAAGCATCTGTTTCGGTCACTTCTTCTTCCGGGAACAGCGCGGGAACGTTTTCCTTTGCCTGAACCAAAAATTCGCTGATGACATCATCTGTACTGAAATCGCCTCCGGCTGCAACAGAATACAGTGCATATTTCAGGCTGAGTTTCAGTTTTTCGTCATACGGCGTAATAATTTCATTCAGTTTGATATTATTGGCTACATCTTTCAGCACGGAGAACTGATTCTGACCGCCCAGCAGAGGATTAGAATAATCGCCGGAAGCAATTTTTTCCATTACGGTTCTGTTATTGACAAAATCGCCGGAAGAAAGTGCATATTTTTCCATAGACTCGGCATCAGATGTAAAATACTTGATGAACTGTGCAGCTTCGGTCTTATTATCACAGTTAGGCGATACGCAAAGCCAGGAACCGCCCCAGAAATATTCCTGAGGGCCGACTACGATATTCCAGTTGCCGTCTGTACCGCAGCATTCTTCCAGCTGTGTACCCGATGTCAGGCACCAGGTGGAGAAGAAATAGCCAAGTGTCTTGTTTTCTTTGCCGAAGGTCTTCCATGTAGCATCCCACTGTGATACATACGGGTTGATATAGCCTTCTTCGATATACGGACGGAGCATTTCGGCAAAAGCTCTGGGAGTTTCTGTATTGATCTGATCTTCAATCACCCACGGCGCATTGGTAGAAGTCGCATAGCACTGCCACATGCCGTCGATAGAAGCCGTCATTTTGATATCGCCGTCTGTTGCCGTGCTCAGTTTGGCAGCAGTTGCCTGGAATTTATCCCAGTCGCTGATAGCGGCCTGCATTTCTTCCGGAGAAGAAATACCCAGATAATCTTTTGCTATGGTAGTATTATAGCAGAAGCCGCCGGGAGCAGCCTGCCAGCTTGCGCCTTTCAGCACACCGTTATGATCTGTGCCGATATCTACAGTATAATCATAAGCATTTGTAAAATCATCTTTTGTAATACCCAGTTCCGAAAGCGGTACAGAATAATTATCATCATTGATATAATCCAGAATCCAGCCGGATTCTGCAATAAACAGATCGACACCCTTAGCCTCGTCACTGTTGAGGAACGAACGATATTTTACGCTTGCGTCGCCGCCGCTCTGTGCGCCGCAGTTGATATATTCCACTGTAACATCAGGATAATCTTCATGGAACACTTCAATCATATTTTTCAGATCGTTATCATTCCAGGAAGCAATCACAAGCTTTTCGCCGCCGTCAGAAATGCTGCTGGAAGCATCATAGCCCATATATTCAGCAAATGTACCTTTGAACTTGCCGGAACCTTTGTCAGCTGCATATTTCAGAATCCATGCTGCATCCTCAGTATTCACAATTCCGTCGTTATTCGCATCGCCGAACACAGCGGGCAAAGCAGAAGCTTCTGCACTGCCGGTTACTGCGGCCAGGCCGGAAATACTTAGAGAAACTGCCATGACCGCCGCCAGTATTTTCTTGACTCTCATATAAAAACCTCCTTGAAAATATAAATTCAGTAATTTTATTATAACACTTTTCCACTGCAAAGTCAATATATTTTTTTGTATATTTTATTAAAAATTGTACAAAACTGTACATTTTTCCCTTTTTTCACGCTATCAGTGAAAGGAGCATGATATCTCATGACTGAAATGCAGAATGAAAAAATCCGCTGGCTTTCCCGCGCCAGAAAAGCCGAACACAAACTAAAGGCACTGCACTGTGTCCGGAAACGGGATGATCTTTTAATCCGGGAGCTGGAAGCGTTTGAAGACTGCGCCGAACTTTACCGGCATTTGCAGGAAATCGAACTGCAAACCAGACAGCAGCTGATTCTTCTTGCCGGCATACGGGACGAAATCCGCACTGCTATTGAAACTCTGCCGGATTTGCAGCTCCAGGCCGTGATGGACAGAAAATATCTTGCCTACCAGACCAACGAACAGATTGCCGAGGCAATGTATTTTGAAGTCCGCACAATTCAGAGAAAGCATAAAAAGGCTTTGGATCTGCTGACTCTGCCGGACAAAAGCCGCATATCAGAAACAACAATTTTTCAGAATATAACTTGTGAAAATTGACAAATCCAATTCAGGATTTAAAAAAACATTGACAAATCTATCAGAATGTGTTATACTTAATTTATAAAACATTCTGAAAATGACCGGAAATAAAACTCTGCTGACTGCAATAAAATGCAAAGCAAATCTGGTTCTGGCTGCTGCAACACGCATGCTGCGCATAAACGAAATAAGGTAAATCTAAAAAAATGCCGTTGCACAGCTTTTTGTTCAGTTTTGCAAAGTATTTGTAAAATCTATAAAAGCTGTGCAGCCTGTTTTTTTAAATTCAAGCTACAGGAGGAAATTATCTGCATGGCAAAATCCAAGAAAAAAAAGAAAAAACAAACCCGTGAACTTGTCATTCTGATTGTTCTGATTTTTATCAGTGCCGGATTGATTACGGCAATGTTTACACTCTATCAGCAGCGCAAAAAACTGGCCGGACAAAGTGCTGCTGTGCCAATTCCGCCAAGACCGGAAGAAACTGTCCCGGAAACTGCTCCGGAAGAACTGGTGGAACAGGCTCCGGAAACGATGCCCGAACCCGTTACCGAAGCCCCTGCTGATGAAAACCTGCTCCGCGCCGAACAGGTAATGCAGGAAATGACACTGGAAGATAAAATTTATCAGATGTTTATCGTAACTCCGGAGACACTTGTCAATCATGCTGTGACAACTGTGATCCAGACAGGCAATATGACAAAACAGGCTCTGGAAGAAAAGCCTGTCGGCGGTATTATCTATTTCTCACAGAATCTGGAAAGCGAAGCACAGACCACACAAATGATTGCCGATGCACAGACACATGTACAGAGTGTCAATCATCATATCGGCTTATGGATTGCCGTGGACGAAGAAGGCGGCACTGTGGCCAGAGTGGCCGATAACCTGGGCACTACTGCTTACGAAGACATGGCTGCTTACGGCGACCGCAACCAGAAAGACGAAGTCTTTATGATGGGTACGGATATTGCCGAAGATATTGCAGGATTCGGCTTTAACCTGGATTTTGCTCCGGTTGCAGATGTCTATATTGACCCTAATAACGAATTGCAGGACAGAATTTTCAGTGACGATCCTGCCGTTGTCTCGGATCTGGTCACTGCAATGGTGCAGGGACTCCAGAATTCCGGCCAGGTCAGCGCAACTCTCAAGCATTTTCCCGGACTGGGTGCCGAAAACGGCAACACGCATGAAGATGCCTCTGCTTATATTGACCGGACTTATGAAGAACTGGATACTGTGGATTTTGTTCCTTTCCGGGGCGGAATCGAAGCAGGTGCCGATTTTGTCATGGTCGGCCATCAGATTATGAGCTGTGCAGAAGACGACCTGCCCTCTGATCTTTCTAAAACTGTCATTACTGACTGGCTGCGAACCAACCTGAATTTCAGCGGCATTGTTATTACAGATGCCCATAATATGAATACGATTACCGAAAATTATTCTTCCGGAGAAGCGGCTCTGCTGGCATTCCAGGCCGGTGCCGACATTGTCCTGATGCCGGACGATCTGGATGATGCCTTCCAGACTGTTTATCAAGCTGTAGGCAGCGGCGAGCTCTCCGAAGAACGCATTGACGAAAGTGTCAGAAGAATTCTGACCGCCAAAGCCAAGCACAATCTGCTGTAAGCATCAGCAATATATCAATAGATTAAAGTGAGGAATTTATTATGGAACTGACACAGGACCAAGTCAACCGCATTCATTCTATGGCCGCCCAGTGCCTGAACATCATGGAAAAACAGGACAGAAAAGGTCAGTATAACGTACTTGTCAAGCTTTATACCGACCAGTTTAAAGAAAGCAACAAATCAAGAGAGTACTACGGCGAACTCCAGACATGGAAAAACCTCACCAGTACTTACGAAAAGCACGTCAAGCAGTGTGAAATCAAAATGGCCGAGTTCCAGAAAAGCCTGAATGCTGCTACTGCCGAACTCCAGAACGAAAAAGGCAAAACTTACCGCTGGTACCAGGCTTATAACGAACAAAAAGCCAATATGGAAAAAGGCGGAGAAGAACAGTCTAAACTGAAAGAAGAAATGCAGCGTCTGGAAACTGAAAAAGCCAGACTCCAGGAACAGCTTGAGGCACTCCAGAAAGGCGGGGCCGGAGACGAAAAAGTACAGAAACTGATCGCCCAGCAGCAGGAACAGAATGCCGCCAATCAAAAACTCCGCGAGGAAAATGAGGACTTGCTGGAAGAAGTGGAAGAACTCAAAGCACAGCTGGAAGATGTGAAAAATAATCCTGCTCATGACAAAGACGGCGAAAAACTCGCTGTCGAAGTAGATGACCTGAACGCCGAAAATCACCAGCTGAAAATCCAGCTGGACGAACTCCAGCAGAAACAGCCGGAACAGGCTAAGGCCAATAAAATTCTGCACGAGAAAAACGAAAAGCTTCTCAAAGAAGTGGATAACCTCCGCAACGAACGCCAGCTTCTGAAAGAACAGCTGGAAATGCTCGAAAATCAGAGCGTTGCCAAACGGGAACGCCCCAGCCGCAGTGATGATGACGAAATGGATGAGGAAATGGAAGAACTCATCGAAGAAAAAGAAGAACTGGAAGATAAAGTTGACGAACTCCAGAATGTCAACAAACAGCTGAAAGAACAGCTCAAGCAGATGGAGGAAAAAAGCAAGGAAGCCGTTCTTCTTCAGAAAAAATGCAGCGAGCTTGCCAATAAAAACAAATGGCTCCAGAAACAGAATGAAGAACTGGAAAAAGCTTCTAAAACTGAAAAGAAATCTGATGCACCTACTATTCAGGAACAGTTTGAAAAAATGGGTCTGGACTATGACGAGATGCAGCATGAACTGGATTCGCTCAGAATTGAAAAGCAGCAGCTGATTCAGCAAAAAGCTATGATCGAAGCACAGTCCAATATGGATACGGAAGAACTGCGCAAAGAAATCGAATCGCTGAAAGAACAGCTCGCCAAGGGCGGCGTTGCCATAGCTCCTGCACAGCCCCAGGAAGTGCCGGAAGTTCCCGAAGCTCCGGCTGCTGATGCTGTACTCCGCGTTTCTGATATCCAAAAAAAAGAAACTCCCGTTGATGACATTGCCTTCAAGCTCTCTACTTCTTCTCTGGAAGTAGACAAGCACGAAGATGCCAAGTTCCTGAACGTAATGCTTCTGGGCACCAAGCTGCATCTTTCCGAAATGCCTGCCAAGGGTGCGCCGATTGTAGTCATCGACAACAAGGCCTACCCCAACCCCCATTATTACAAGGGCTTTACTTCCGGCATGGAAACTACCAGCAGTGTGCGCCCCCTGAATAACCTGTTCGATATCGAAGGCCTCCAGGAAGACTGGAAAATCCAGTACAGTCTCAGCTCTGTCGAGCCTGCCGAAATGTCCGCCGGCGATTCCGGCATCCAGCTGGAAAAGAAAGGTAAACTTGTCCTTCTGCCAAACGCTGATTAACTCACTCTACAGTCAGGAAAAGAGGAAATTATTTTGGATAAAGTAGTTTTGATTATTATCATTGCTGTGCTGATGCTGGCAATTGTCTTCCTGCTGCTGAGTATTCAGGCAAACCAGAAATCCAATCAGGGTCTGAAAAAGCAGATACGGGAGCTTAAAAACAAAAATACACAGCTGGAAAGTAAAAATAAAGAACTGGGTACTAAATTAAAAAGCCGGTCCGGGTTTAATCCCGATGTTTCGACAGACGGCAATTCGGCAGAATATGAAGAATTAAAAGAAAAATACCAGAATCTTCAGACAAAATATCAGAAAGTCTATGAAGAGCTGGAAATTCAGCAAAAAGAAACCAAGGAAGCTAAGCAGGCCGCTGAAAAAGCGGCCGCTGAAATTACACAGGCAAAACCGGAAGTTTCCGCAGAAGAAAAATCGCTCCGGGAACAGATCGAACGCCTGGAACACAGCTGCGGCAAACTGCGGCTGGATAAAAAACAGCTGGAAGAAACTCTGGCCAAAACTGAAAAAAAATGCGAAGAGCTTCAATACGGCCTGACCCGCAGCGACGAAATGCAGGCTTCTGAAACAGAAGAAAATGAAGAACTCCGCGAAAAATTAAACCAGATGACGGCTCAGAATGAAACGTTCCGTGAAAAACTCGCCGATGCTGCTAAAAAAGTAACCGAACTGCGGGAAGAACAGGAACGCATTCTAGAAGAAGGCAGACAGACCGCTGCCGAAATCCAGAAAGATCTGGATTCTGCACTGAATGAAAATGACGATTTCCGCACCCGGCTCGCCGGCGCGGCCAAACAAATGGAACTGCTCCGTGAGGAAAAACAATCGCTTTCTGATCAGCTTGCCGAAACTTCTGCCAATTCTGTCCCGATTTCTGAAATGGAAGAAAAACTGGATACCAGCGAACGGGAAAAGAAAATTCTCCGTGCCGCTCTGGAAACAGCCGAAAAACAAAACGCCGATTTCCAGACCCAGATTGACGACCTGACACAGGCTCTGACAAGTACTGCATCCGAAAACCCGGATACGGCCGCTCTGGTTCAGGAACTTGCAGAAGCCAGACAGCAGATTCAGGAACTGCGCACAGAACTGGCCAATCCGCCGGAATCTTCTGCCGATGCTTCTGCCTTGCAGAAAGAACTGGAAAATGCCAACAGTCAGATTAAAAATCTGCGTGCCGAACTGGAGGCTAAAGCTGATATTCCCTCCCGCGATGTCAGCGAAGAAGAAATTTCACTCCGCAATGAACTGGAAACCCTCCGGGCACAGAATGAAGAATTCCGCCTGAAACTCAAAGATGCTGCACAGCAGGTGATTCACCTCCGGGAAGAACTGAATCAGAAACCCTCTGAAATTTCTGATACGGAAGAAATTCAAAAACAGCTCGCCGCTGCACAGGCTGAACAGGAAAAACTGCATTCTGAAAACCAGAAATTGCAGGAACAGCTTGCAGATGCGCTTCATCAGGTTGATGATTTAAGCACAGAGCTTATCACAAGTCAGCAGAATGATACTTCCAGCCTGGAAGAATCTGAAACGGAAATTTCTGCACTTCGTTCGGCAATCGAACATGATCATAAAATTCATGAAGAAGAACTCGCGGCTCTCCGTGAAAAACATAGGGAAGAACTTTTTGCAAAGAAAAAAGAAACAGAATCCCAGATTGCCGAACTCCGCGCACAGCTTGCCGCCTCACAGTCTTCCGGCAGTCAGGAACTGGAACAGCTGACGCAGGAAAAACAGAATCTGGAACAAAAATTAAGATCCGCGGCCGAACAGGTGCAGACGCTCCGTTCTGAACTTGCTTCTGCACAGGAATCCGGCAGTCAGAAGCTCGAAACTCTTTCGCAGGAAAAACAGGAACTCGAAGAACAGCTCCAGTTTGCTGTCACCCAGGCTCAGGAACTCCAGTCACGTCTGGAGGCTTCTCAGGAATCCGGCAGTCAGGAACTGGATGCTCTACAGGCAGAAAATAAAAAGCTTTCCGGCGAAAATCAGAATCTGACAGAACAGCTCGATGATGCCAATCAGCAGATTAATGACCTGATTACAGAATTAACTAACCAGAAAAATTCTGAAACTTCCCGGCTTTCTGAATTCCAGTCCGAACAGGAAAAACTCACGCAGGAAAAACAGGAACTCGAAGAACAGCTCCGGTTTGCTGTCACCCAGGCACAGGAATTCCAGTCACGGCTGGAGGCTTCTCAGGAATCTGACAGTCAGGAGCTTATCACTCTGAAATCTGAAAAAATCAAGCTTTCCCGCGAAAAACAGGAGCTGGAAGAAAAATTGCAGACTGCTTCTGCCCAGCTTGAAACATTACAGAAAGAATTCACTCAAAAACAGGATTCTGACAGTCAGGAGCTTGTATCTTTGAAATCTGAAAAAATCAAGCTCACCCGCGAAAAACAGGAACTTGAAGACCAGCTTCTTGATGCTTCTGTACAGGTGGAAACTCTCACTGCCGAAGCGGCCGAAAAGAAAAATCTGGAAAAACAACTGGAAACTCTGCATTCTGAACTCGCCCAGAAACAGGAGCTGGAAGAAAAATTAAAAGATGCCTCCCAGCAGATTGACGATCTGGTTACGGAAATATCCAGCAGACAAAACAGCGAAAATCAGGAAATTGCTTCTCTCAAATCCGCTCAGGAACAGCTGACACAGCAAAAACAGGAACTGGAAGAACAGCTCCGGTTTGCCGTGGCACAGGCACAGAAACTTCAGGAAGATCTGGAATCCGGACAGGCCTCCGGTTCAGAAGCTCAGGAAAAACTGGTGCAGGAAAAACAGGAACTGGAATCCAGATTATCCCAGGCTCTCGAAAAACAGCAGAAAGACAAAGAAGAAATCGATTCGCTCTATACAGAGCTGGACAGCACTTCCAAACAAAATGACGAATTCCGCACGGCTCTGCTGAATGCTGCCAATCAGATCAAAGCAATCCAGACAGACCTCAACGATTCCAATGCACAGAATCAGGAACTGCATTCTGAACTGGAAACGGTTCTGAAAGAAAATGAAGCTCTCAAAGCCCAGCAGTCTGCCAATGACGAACTGGATGCATTCGACGGCAGTTCTGCTGACGAAATCCGCGCACAGCTGGAAGAAGCAACAGAAGAAAACGAAGATCTCCGCGCAGAACTGGAAAATGCACTGGAACGCAGCGAACAGCTGCAATCGGAAATGGACAGAATGACAATCCAGACAACACAGAAACAGGCCGAATTACAGGAAAAACTGCATACTACCGAACAGCAGTATCATATTCTCCAGACGGAAAACAAAAAACTCCGTCAGAATCTGGAAGAATTCAAATCCCGCATGAATGCCAAGCGTGAAAATAATAACGCCTTGTATCTGCAAATTGCTTCCAGTGTCGAAAATCTGGAAAAACAGGAGAATACCCGCTTTGTGCATATTAATTTCTCCGAAAACGGCGATCTGGTGCTGGAACATGCCAAAGATCCCAAAACTGCCGAAATTGCTCTGCTTCGCAACGGCGCAATGATTCCCAACCCGTATTTTTATCCGGAACTTGCCAAAGGCGGCGAATCCGGCGAACAGCTGGAAATTCTGCTTCCTGTATTTGAAATGCCCGAACTGGATGATGATAAAACCTATCCTGTCAAGGCTTTGAATCCGGCAGTCGGCGAAATCCGCGACCGTGCCCTGCATGTCAAGCGCAAAGGCAAAATTGAAGTATAATTTTCACAAAATCCTCTGTATTTCGTGCAGAGGATTTTGTTTTTTGTATATTGACAAATCCGGGAAAATATGCTAGAATGATATTATTAATTAATTATATTGTGATTGGGAGCTGACTGTAGATTCTACAGTCAGCTTTTCATATAGAAAAAATAATTTATTTTTGTTTTTTTCTCATGATTCTTGACATATCCGGCAAATCATAGTATAATTAATATTGTGCGAACAGATAGAAATGAGGTGAAGCAATGCAGGAAGATTTGCACAGGGAACTGCGCTTTGCAGCAGTCGGAACAATTGTTCTGGATTTGCTTGTCTGGATCGTTTCTTTGATTGTTGTGAAATTCCGCATTGCCGTGCTGACTGGTCTGCTGCTGGGGAGTATCGGTATCATGTGCAATCTGCTGCTGCTCCGCAGGAGTATCCTGAATGCCGTCTATCACGGCAAAACCAGAGATTTCAAAGGCTATCTGATCCGGGTATTGATTGCTTCGGCAGTGATTGCCGCCGGGCTGATTTCTGAACACGTCAGTGCTGTGACAGCAGTTTTGCCGTTTCTTTATCCGAAAATTTTATTCGGCATAGCATCTTTTCGCACGGACAAAAAATCCAAAAAATTTTAAGGCAGGAGGGATTTATTTTTGAGTATCAGTGATTTTTTGCGAGGTTCTCCCGATGGTGTGGATGTCAGCGGTCCTAAAATTGTCTGCTCGTTCGATCTTGGCGGCGTGACAATCAATCTGACAGAAACGATTGTCCTCAGCTGGGTGATTATCCTTGCAGTAACGCTTTTGCTGCTCTGGCTGACCAGCGATCTGAAAACAAAAAATATTTCCAAAAAGCAGGCAGTCGCGGAATGGGCAGTCAAGACCGTTTACGGTCTGGTAGAAGATACCATGGGCAAACGCTGGCGATGGTTCGCGCCCTATATCGGAGCATTATTCACCTTCTCGATTCTGGGCAGTCTGATCAGTATGCTGGGACTGCGTTCGGTCACAGCGGATTTCAACGTTCCTCTGACATGGGCACTGATTACATTTGTACTCATTCACGGGACAAATATCAAAACCCACGGCTTCGGCGGCTATCTGAAAGGCTATGTTGACCCTGTTCCGGTCATGCTGCCGATTAATATTCTCAGTGAAGTGGCAACTCCTGTTTCGATGAGTCTTCGTCACTTCGGCAATGTCGTAAGCGGCATGGTCATCACGAGTCTGTTATATTATGCACTCTCTGTGATTACAGCGAAAATCGGCATTGCGTTCATGACTATCGGTATCCCGGCAGTGATGTCCCTGTATTTTGACCTGTTCAGCGGATTTATGCAGGCATTTATCTTCATTATGCTGACAATGGTCTATATTTCCAATGCGGACGGCAATGCTGAGGCATAAACAAAATTTATTAAAAAATAATCTGGAGGTACTTATTATGGAAACAAATAACGTGGATTACACAGAACTGTCAAGAGCTATCGTACTGGGCGCATCTGCCCTTGGTGCAGGTACGGCGATGATTGCCGGTATCGGCCCTGGTATTGGTGAAGGCTATGCCGTCGGCAAAGCCTGCGAATCAATCGGCCGTCAGCCGGAAAGCTCCGGCGCGGTAACAAGAACTATGTTCATCGGCTGCGCCGTTGCGGAATCGACCGGTATTTACGGTCTGCTTGTTGCCCTGCTGCTGATGTTCGCCAATCCGTTCATCAACAAAGTCAGCGGCTGATCTCTACAGGAGGCAGAACATTGGATTTTTTATCAATTGATGTCGGTACCATCTTATTCACGCTGATTAATACCGGATTGATTTTTCTTGCATTCAAGATGATTCTGTTCAAGCGCATTGATGCCATTCTGGAACAGCGTCAGCAGGAAGTGGACGGCACTTATCAGAAAGCTGATGATGCATTGAATTCTGCAAACGCTGATAAGGAAAAATATGCCCAGGCTATCGCCGGTGCAAAAGAAGAAGCAGATTCTATCATCAAGCGTGCGGAAAAAATTGCCCAGAAACAGGGCGATTCTATCTTAGATAAAGCCCGTCATGAGGCACAGGCCGTCCGTGAGAAAGCAACTCTGGAAACAGAACGTGAAAAGAATCTTGCCAGGACAGAACTTCAGGGCGAAATTTCTGATCTGGCTATGGAACTGGCTGAAAAAATTATGGAAAAAGAAATCAATAAGGCCGATCATGAACGCCTGATTGATGATTTCATTCAGAAAATAGGTGAACAGTCATGACACAGCAGACAGTCGGTCATGTGTACGCCGAAGCCCTGTTTCTCCTGGCGCAGGAGGAACATCAGGAAAAGAAAATTTATCAGGAACTGAATCAGGTTACAGATCTGATGCTGCAATATCCGGAGCTGATTTCGCTTCTTGATGTTCCGACGCTGGATTTATCCGAACGAATTTCTGTATTAAGAAAAATCATCGGCGAAGAACAGGGCATTACTGAAAATTTTCTCTGTCTTCTGGTAGAGAAGCGCAGAATCAACAGGATTTCTGATATCCGGAATGCATTCAACAAGCTTTATTACAAAGCATTCTCGATTGCCGAAGTCTTTGTGATTTCTGCCGTTCCGCTCGAAGATTCGCAGAGAATCGCCCTGAAAGAAAAATTACAGCAGAAATTAAATAAAAATATTCTGCTTCGTGAATCTGTTGACAGCTCCCTGATGGGCGGCATGATTGTCCAGTACGGTGATACCAGAATGGATAATTCCATCAAGTCCAGAATCAAGGCTTTTGCACAGCAGTAATGTAAAGCTAAATCGGAATATATATAGGAGGGTAATGATGCTTGAGAAGAATAATCAAGAGTTCATTAAAACACCCGGAAGTGTTGATGTGGAGGTCGTGAAATCTGCGGATACAGTGTTCCTGAAAAAATGTGCGGAAGTGTACGACGGAAAACTCGTCGTCTGCCGGAAAAGCTATGAAATAAGCCGATCACCCGAAGTGGTCACAATACCTGATGGCGTTACAGTGCTTGACGAAGAAGCTTTTTTTCAGGATAATGACATAATCAAAGTTATATGTCCCGATAGCTTACAGATTGTGGGCAACTCTGCATTTGCCCTCTGTAATAAGCTTGAAGAAGTGGTACTGCCGGAAAGTCTATGCGGCAAGCTTTGTGCAACTTTTACCGAAAGTCCGGCACTGCGCAGGGTAGATATTCCAAATGGTATCACTGAAATAGGCGAAGGTACTTTCAGTTACTGCTCAGGGCTTGAAGCTGTTACAATACCCAACACCGTAACAAAAATCAGCAACGATGCTTTCTTCAGATGCTCAAGCCTGAAAGAACTTTACATCCCCGACAGTGTGGTGGAGATCAACACTATTGCGAGTATCGCATCATGTAGAAGCCTTGAAAGAGTACGTCTGCCGGAGAATGTGAGATTTATCCACGATGATGATTGTGGATATACCCTGTTTATGGATTGTGAGTCGCTAAGAGAACTTATCGTCGGGGACAGGAGTTTTGCATTCTATCCTGATGAAATCGAACCTATGGAAGTTGATAGAGAATTAACTGACGAGGAGATAAAGGCGATACTTGCAATATATTGCAAGGGCGAGAACCCCTATGCAGTGGCTGATGAAGTTATCGACCGTGTAAGATGTCTTATCGAACAATTTTAACTGTACGTTGATGTATCGCCTTTGACAAACGATGTCAAGTATGTACAATAATAAATAATTGATGAGTTAAATAAATTTCTGATTTATCAAATCAAAAATAATTTTATGAGAAAGAGGTGTGATTTTCTCTATGAATTTAAGACCGGATGAAATATCCAGTATTATCAAAGAACAGATTAAGAATTATCATGCACAGATTTCGCTTTCTGATGTCGGTACGGTTATCACTGTCGGAGACGGTATCGCCAACATTCACGGACTCGAAAAATGCATGTCCGGCGAACTGATTCAGTTCGAGAACGGCGTTTACGGCATGGCACTCAACCTCGAACAGGACAGTGTCGGCGCAGTTCTTCTGGGTTCTGATGAAGATATCAAAGAGGGTTCTTCCGTCAAGAGAACAGGCGAAATTATGTCCGTTCCGGTTGGTGACGAACTCCTCGGCAGAGTTGTGAATGCACTCGGTCAGCCAATCGACGGCAAAGGAGCCATTCAGACTGCCAAACGTGCGCCGATTGAAAAAGTCGCCTCCGGCGTAATTACAAGAAAATCCGTTCACAAGCCCTTGCAGACCGGCATCAAAGCAATCGATTCTATGATTCCGATTGGCCGCGGCCAGCGTGAATTAATCATCGGCGACCGCCAGACCGGCAAGACAACAATCGCACTCGATACGATTATCAATCAGAAGGGAAAAGATATTATCTGTATCTATGTTGCCATCGGACAGAAGCGTTCGACTGTCGCCAACGTTGCCGAAACGCTCCGGAAAGCCGGCGCAATGGAATATACTATCATTGTATCGGCAACGGCTTCCGAACTCGCGCCGTTACAGTATATTGCACCGTATTCAGGCTGTGCGATGGGTGAATATTTCCTCGATCAGGGGAAAGATGTTCTGTGTGTGTATGACGATCTGTCCAAACATGCCGTTGCTTACCGTGCTTTGTCTCTGTTATTGAAGAGACCGCCGGGACGTGAAGCATTTCCGGGTGATGTCTTCTATCTGCATTCCAGACTGCTGGAGAGAGCTTGCAGTTATAACGAAAATTACGGCGGCGGTTCGCTGACGGCTCTGCCGATTATCGAAACTCAGGCCGGAGACGTATCAGCCTATATTCCGACAAATGTCATTTCCATCACGGACGGCCAGATTTTCTTGGAAACTGATCTGTTCAATGCCGGCGTTCGTCCTGCCGTGAATCCGGGTATTTCCGTATCCCGTGTGGGAAGTGCCGCACAAATCAAGGCCATGAAGAAAGTTTCCGGTTCGCTGAAATTATCTTACTCGCAGTACAGAGAATTACAGGCGTTTTCCCAGTTCGGCTCTGATCTTGATGAAGATACTAAAAATCGTCTTGCAATGGGCGAACGCATTGTAGAAGTTCTGAAACAGGATAAAAATTCCCCTGTTCCGGTAGAAATTCAGGTCTGCATTATCTATGCCGTCACCAAAGGCTATCTGAATCAGATTCCGGTTGCAAAAATCAAGGAATATCAGGAAAAGCTTGCAGTCTTTATGCAGGAAAGTCATCCGGAAGTACTGCAATCTATTCTGGATACAAAAGATCTCACAAAAGAAAATGAAACTGCTCTCGGCGAAGCCCTGACGGAATTCAATACACAGTGGTGATGCTCTATGGCAAATCTGAAAGATATTAAACGCCGGATGCACAGCGTTCAGAGTACCATGCAGATTACAAAGGCAATGGAACTGGTAGCTTCTTCCAAACTCCGGAGAGCTAAAGACCGCGCCGAAGCCGCACAGCCGTTCTTCGAGGCCACTTATAAACTCATGGCTGAAATCGCTGCCGAAGATCCTTATTTTAATTCGCAGTTTGTCCGCAAGCGGACGGAAAAAGGTGCGGCTTTGCTGATTGTCATCGCCGGAGACAGAGGCCTCGCCGGAGGCTTCAATTCCAATGTGCTGAAAATTGCACAGGCAAGAATCAACGAAATCAAGGCACAGGGCGGAAATCCTATCGTCATGCCTATCGGTCAGAAAGCTGTTGATTATTTCGAGAACCGGGATGTCAAAATCCTGAAAGCTTATGATCATATCGCCGAACATATGAATATCTATCTTGCAATGGATATGGCCGAACTGATTCTGAATACTTATAAGCGGCATGAATCGCTCCAGACGGTCGAAATCGTCTTTACAAACTATGTTTCGCCGATTATGCAGGTCGCACAGAAAATGGAAGTCATTCCGCTGGACGAAATGCCCGGTACGCATCCGAGACATTGTGCTGTCGAATATGAACCCTCTCCGGAAGAAGTTTTCGACAAGCTTGTTCCCCGGTACGTCGCAAGCCTGATTTATGGCGCAATTGTCGAATCTTTCGCTTCTGAACAGGCCGCCCGCCGGACTGCGATGGAAAATGCAACTGATAACGCTACTGAAATGATCGACAATCTGTCATTGCAGTATAACAGAGCGCGTCAGGGGGCAATCACGCAGGAATTAACTGAAATTGTCAGCGGTGCAAATGCACAGCAATAAGGAGAAATTATGATGTTATGTCCGAAATGCAGTCAGGAAATGGAAACCGGGAATTCTATTTTTCTTTCCACAAATGGCATCGGTCAGATGATTCTGACTTTTACTTCTGAAGAAGAAGCAAAGAAAAATATCTTCAAGAGAAAATCTTTCTCAAAGATGCTTCTTTCCGCTTCACAGGCAGAAACTTATCATTGTCCTGCCTGCAAACTGATTCTGCCTCTTCTGAAAGAAGATTAACATGATCGGAAATCAGAAATTATTCATTCAGGCAGTCACGAAATTTTTGACAGGATTTGTTCTGATTTCGGCATTGCTGTTCCTTCCTGCCGGAACTCTGCATTACAAAAACGGCTGGATTTTCATGGGCGTGTTATTTCTCCCTATGCTGATGATGGGAATCGTCCTGATGATAAAAAATCCGGAACTCCTGCAAAAACGCCTGAATGCCAGAGAATCAGAATCCGAACAGAAAAAAGTCGTTGCATTCAGCGGAATGATATTTCTGCTCGGATTCGTGACTGCCGGGCTGAATTATCGTTTTCAGTGGCTGGTGCTCTCCGATTGGTTTGTGATTTTGTTTTCTCTGATCTTTCTGCTGGGTTACGGCATGTATGCCGAAGTGCTCCGGGAAAATACCTATCTTTCCCGAACCGTTGAAGTACAGGAAAATCAGAAAATTATCGATACCGGATTATATGGCATCATTCGTCATCCGATGTATACCGCAACGATTCTGATGTTTCTGTCTGTTCCGCTGATACTGGGTTCTCTGATTTCGTTTGTGATTTTCTTATTCTATCCGGTTATCATCATCAAGAGAATCCAGAACGAAGAAAAAATTCTGAAAGACGGTCTGCCCGGCTATGAGGAATATCAAAAGAAAGTAAAATACAGATTATTGCCTTTTATATGGTAATCCGAAATTTACGGCTATCAGCTAAAAAAATAATTATATGGAGGAAACTTAGCTATGACAGCATTGGAAAAAGAAATTATGGCAAAATTCGGAAATAATTTGACACTGTTGGAAAAAGACATGTGGGATGATTTTAGACTGTTTTATGAGAATAAAGAAGAATATAAAAAAAAGGTTGACGACATGTCGAAATTATTTGGAGTAACTGAAAATCCAGAATTCAGATTCAAAAATGATTATCTGCCCACTTATATTGTCGGAAACTATAAAGATAAAAAAGAAAAGTATGTAGTTATTTCTTTGAACCCTGGCTTTAAAGAGGAGCTTTCTAAAAGAGAGGAAGAAATAAAGAAAGGATCTGTCGATAATTACCATAAATTTATTTTGGAATTCTTTACACTGATTTCAAAAATTGAATCAGAAATTAAATTAGAAAATAAAAATTCCGATTATTCGTATTATAATTGCCTCCGGCCTTACCTTAGCAAGCTGATCAATGAAGAAATTCCAAAAGATAAGCAATTTGATGTATTCTTTGAGTATCTTATTAATATTGATATTATTCCGTATCCTTCCCACGAATTTAAGAAAACACCTAAAAAGCAGACAAGTACCTGAGTGAAAGGATGAAATCAATTTGGGATTTTATAACGAAAAATAAGAATATAAAAGGTGTTATTTTTAATGGAAGCAAGTTTTCTGAGATCATAAAGCGTCTGTATCCCAATATTGTTATTGAAACAGATACTGTAAAAGGCAACTGTAAGGATCATAAGATTCAGCTGTTTACATTGGATGGCATTAAATGTATATAACATAACTATTTCAGCCGCCAGAATGGGTTCAGTTATAAAAATCTAGAAGATATTGCCGCCATATTTTTAGAGTATTTAAATAAGTGACAGCACTTCAGTGTTCCCTGCAATTAAAAAATAAAATAAAATCTTGATTTATCTCAGGAATATAAAATAACAAGAAACATAAATTTCCAAAAACTGATAGAAAGGATATTATCATGCAGAATATTGGTAAAATCGTGCAGATTATCGGCGCAGTCGTGGACGTTCGCTTCCCCAAAGACCAGCTTCCCCGCCTGCTTAATGCAATCACAGTCGATAATAACGGCAAACAGCTCGTGATTGAAGTCGCCCAGCATATCGGCGATGATATCGTCAGATGTATTTCTATGGGCAGTACGGACGGCTTAGTCCGCGGTATGGATGCTGTCGACACCGGCGCGCCGATTAAAGTCCCGGTCGGCAAAGAAACTCTCGGCAGAATGTTCAATCTGCTCGGCGAAGCAATCGACGAAAAACCCACTCCCGATACCGCCGAAAAATGGGAAATCCATCGCGAAGCCCCCAGCTATGAAGAACAAACTGCTTCTAACGAAGTGCTCGAAACCGGAATCAAAGTTATCGACCTGATCGCGCCGTACCTGAAAGGCGGTAAAATCGGCTTATTCGGCGGTGCCGGAGTCGGAAAGACTGTTCTGATTCAGGAGCTGATCAACAACGTTGCAAATCAGCACGGCGGTATTTCCGTCTTTACCGGAGTCGGCGAACGTACCCGTGAAGGCAATGACCTCTATAACGAAATGAAGGAAAGCGGCGTTCTGAATAAGACTGTTCTCGTATACGGTCAGATGAATGAACCCCCCGGCGCAAGAATGCGCGTAGCTCTGTCCGGCCTGACGATGGCAGAATATTTCCGCGATACCGAAGGTCAGGATGTATTGTTATTTATCGATAATATTTTCAGATTCACACAGGCCGGTTCGGAAGTTTCGGCTCTGCTGGGAAGAATGCCCTCTGCTGTAGGCTATCAGCCGACTCTCGCTACCGAAATGGGCGCATTACAGGAGAGAATCACTTCTACTAAGAAAGGTTCTATCACTTCCGTACAGGCCGTTTATGTTCCGGCCGATGACCTCACAGACCCTGCTCCGGCGACGACATTCGCCCATCTGGATGCTACTACTGTATTATCCCGTTCGATCGCTTCTCTGGGTATTTATCCGGCAGTCGATCCTCTTGAAAGTACTTCCAGAATCTTAGACCCGGATATCGTCGGCCATGAACATTATGAAACTGCCCGCGCCGTCCAGACGATCTTGCAGAGATATAACGAATTGCAGGATATCATTGCAATCATGGGCATGGACGAACTCTCTGACGAAGATAAGCGCATTGTACTCCGTGCCCGTAAAGTACAGCGTTTCCTGTCCCAGCCGTTCTCGGTTGCCGAACAGTTCACAGGTATGCAGGGCAAATACGTTCCTCTCAAAGAAACAATCAGAGGCTTTAAAGAAATCATCGAGGGCAAACATGATGACCTGCCGGAATCGGCGTTCCTGTTCGTCGGCACAATCGACGAAGCTGTCGAAAAGGCAAAATCCATTCAGGAATAAGGTGACATCATGAATACGTATCGTTTAATGATTCTCACCCCGGATAAAGTACTGTTCGATGACGAAGTCATTCAGCTGACTGCAAGAACTACCGAGGGCGATGTCGGTATTCTGGCCGGGCACATCCGCTACGCGGCGATTCTGAAAACCGGCGTTCTGACGATCAAGCTCCCTGATGGACAAATCAGAATTGCGGCCGAATCCGGCGGCGTTCTGAAAGTTTCGGACGACAAGACCACTGTGATGGTCACAGCCGCCGAATGGGCAGAGGAAATCGACCCCGACTGGGCAGAGCGTTCCCGTCAGGATGCTATGGCCAAGATCGAAGCCGCACAGAATGAACCCGACCGTCTGGAACGGGCAAACCTGAAACTGCAAAGAGCTTTGAACCGTCTGCGCGTATCCGGACACGGAACAGGTCAGGCGACTCCGCCGCTCAAAAAGAAGAAGCAATAAAAAAGCAACTCCGGAACTTGAAAAAGCTCCGGAGTTTTTAATAACACTATTTCAAATAATTTCCAAATTTGTTTGCAGCGGCTATGCGTTTTTTATGTTCTTCTACTTCTTCTGGAGTATGGAACTTTTTACTTGCATACGCTTTATTTTCTCTTGCAATAGCATTATTATTAAGATTCGATAATCTTTCTTTCATGTGTTTTTCACGTTCAATTTCCTCCTCAGTTTTTGGAGTAAGTTCATCCTCTGTACTCCCATAATAACTGCCTCCGCATGATTCTATGAAATTACCAAGTAAGAAAACTCCCGAAACTGCCAATAGCTCAATAAGCATAAAATCCCTCCTTTTAAAAAATTATTACTATTTATAAAAACTTTTAGTTTTATGCGCACAACTAGGACAACATGGAATATCTTTTCCCATACCATCATCTTTGTACTTCACATGTCTTGTACATACCCACTTATCACACCAAACACACATTTCAAGCTGTCCAAGAGAAAACTCTTTATTACATACACAGCATGTCTGATGACCATTATTATAAAGAGTTCCTTGACCTGCTCCTTTGTCTTCATTGTGATGCTGACGAATTCTATCATATAAACTCATTGAATTTCATCCTTTCTATTTAGTTTATTTTTTACATTATATCACATAAAAGTGCAGAATGTGACAAAATCTATTCTATAAAATGGAAATTATTTATTTTGAAATGATATCTGATATAATGTAATATGTGTACACTTTTTTACAAAAAGTTAAATTTCAATCAGGAAAGAAAAGGATATTTTCCGAATAAAAATCTGCATTTTCCAAATAAACTTGTTTTCATAATATGCTATTATAAAAACAGAAAGGATGTGTTTCAGCATGATATACCAGCGATTAAGAGATTTAAGAGAAGATGCAGATTTGACCCAGAAACAAACAGCCGATATAATCGGCGTTTCTACTAATCATTATGGAAAATATGAGCGGGGCGAAACAGATATTCCGTTCGAGAAAGCAATCATTCTTGCAAAATTCTATCATGTTTCTCTGGACTACCTCGCCGGAATTACAAAATATAAGACACTTTCCCAACCAACAAGAAGTGACCGCGAATTGATTCATACACTCGCACTTTATACACAGCTTTCTCCGCAGAATCAAAGCTATGTGGATAATTACATACACCAGATTGCCCAGAATCAGAAAAAATAAAATCAGCTCTGAAGCGTTGAGACTTCAGAGCTGTTATTTTTGATTTAAAAATTTAAGATGCCTGTGCGGCGGATGTGTTCACCAGCTTTGCCTTCTGGAGTGCCACACCTACTGCTCCGGTAATAATCGTAGAAGATACCATCTCGGTCACAGCGTTGATGCCCACAAATGCAATGATGAATGCAAGAATGTTTCTGCCGTCAATCAGTCCCTGGAGATATTCCGTATTGCCGTAAAGCAGAACCAGAGAACTCATGAAAAAGACTGTGTTCAGAAATGCAGAAAAGAATCCGGTTACAAAGCAGGCTGTTTCTTTGTTGAATTTCGATACTGCCTTGTGAATGAAGCCTACGCACAGTCCGTCAAGTGTACGCGGAACGACACACTGTACAAATGTCGCAAATGGACTGATGCTGAACAGCGTGTGTGCAAAGCCGGTTCCCTGAATTACGCCTGCCGCCTGCAAAAAACTGAACAGTCCGAATACAGCTCCTATGATGATACTGCCTACAGGGCCTAACGTAACTGCTGCCAGCGCAATCGGGATGATGTTCAGCGTAATAACCAGAGGCCCTATCGGAATAGAACCAATCGGCGTTGTGGAAAAGATAATCACAAACGCGGTCAGTACACCAAGCATGACGAGTGATTTTGTGTCTAATTTTTTCATATTCAGTTTCCTCCTTGTTATTATTCCCCGTCAGTCAGGGATACAATACAATTGACAGGCTTATTATAGCATAAAAAATCCGGCTTGTCAAGCGTTTTTTGGAAAATTTATATTGCAATCCGGTGACAGATATGTTATAATTTAGAAAACTATATTTTAAAATTCAGAAAGAAGTGATGATTTTCATGAATATGAATCAAACCCCTTCCGGAGAAAGAATTCAGATTGCCTTTTTCGGAAAACGAAACGCCGGAAAATCCAGTGTTGTGAATGCTGTCACCAGTCAGCAGTTATCTGTTGTTTCTGACATCAAAGGCACGACGACGGATCCCGTTTACAAAGCTATGGAACTCCTTCCGCTTGGTGCTGTCATGATTGTCGATACTGCCGGCCTGGATGATTCCGGAGAACTGGGAAAATTAAGAGTTGAAAAATCTCTGCAAGTTCTCGAAAAAACAGATATTGCAGTTCTGGTAATCGACGGCACACAGGGCAAAAGCGAACAGGATGCAAATTTAATTCAGGAATTCCAGAAACGGAAACTGCCTTATATCATCGCCTATAACAAATCTGACCTGAAACGGACAGAACTGCATTCTACGTCAGAAATCTGCATCAGTGCGAAAACAGGCAAAAATATTCATGAATTAAAAGAATTAATTGCAAAGCAGGTCTGTCCGCCGGCTAATCCGAAACCGCTGATTTCAGATTTGATTCAGAAAAATGATATGATAATTCTTGTCATTCCGATTGATGAATCTGCTCCGAAAGGCCGTCTGATTCTGCCGCAGCAGCAGATGATCCGCGCGGCTCTGGAAGAAGGTGCTGTTCCGGTCTGCTGTCAGCCGGAGGAACTGCCGGAAGTTCTGAAAAAAATTTCTCCCCGGATGGTGATTACAGACAGTCAGGCATTCGGAAAAGTTTCCCGGATGGTTCCGGAAGAAATTCCTCTGACTTCGTTTTCTATTCTATTTGCAAGATACAAGGGCGATCTGGAATTAGTTGTCCGCGGAGCATCGGCTCTGGATTCACTCCGGGACGGCGATAAAGTTCTGATTTCCGAGGGGTGTACACATCACAGACAATGCAACGATATCGGAACAGTCAAGCTCCCGAACTGGATTGCACAACATGCCGGATGTCAGCCGGAATTTTCCTGGACTTCCGGAACAGAATTTCCTAAAAATTTGCAGGATTATGCGCTTGTCGTTCACTGCGGAGCCTGTATGCTTCCGCCGAAAGCCGTACAATTCCGGCAGAATACTGCCTCGGAACAGGGCATTCCGATGACAAACTACGGCACGGCAATTGCACATTGTCACGGCATTCTGAAACGGAGTTTATCGCTGTTTCCGGAAGTACAGGCGATTCTGAAATGATAAAATTCCTCTTTGCCGCTCTTGGCGGAGCAGTCGGCGCGGCCGGAAGATATGCAATCAGCCTGCTTCCCTTGAAATCAGAATTTCCGTTTCTGACTTTTATCACGAATATTCTGGGAGCGTTTCTGATTGGCCTGATAGTGGGCATTTCGGAAAAACATTCACTTCCGCCGAATCTGATTCTGTTTCTGAAAACGGGAGTCTGCGGAGGATTCACGACATTTTCGACTTTTTCGCTGGAAGCTTATCAGCTTTTAGAAAACAAATCTTTCCTGACAGGCGGACTGTATATGATTTTCAGTGTGATATGCTGTCTGTTGGGAGTATGGCTCGGCAGAAAAGCCGCATTGGTAGCTGAATAGGAGAAATTTATGAAATTATTTGAACTCTTTAAGAAAAAATCTTTTGCGCCTTTAGTGTGCCGTCCGGCAGATATGATTGATTTCTTCCGGGAATGCCTGAAAATCGATGCTCCGGAAGCAAGCTTTGAAATCGAATATGAAAATCAGATTTATCCGCTCGGCATCAGTTCGGATTATACCAGTCAGAACGGCTTTTTCAAGACTAAAATCTATCTGGATGCACAGGAATTTGATACTCTCGAAGATTTCTGCCGGAATGCCAGAATGAAAAATCAATTGTTCATGAATCTGGAGTATATCAAGATTCTGCGCGATCTGGATTACGGCGACCCCAGAAATAATACTCTGCTCGAACAGAGAGAAATAAGAAAGGACAGCGATTATGTTTGATTACTTAAACGAAAATTTACCCGTCAGAGACCGTGTGCAGGATTTGCTGAACCGTCTCACACTGGAAGAAAAAATTAAATTTCTGTCAACACATCAGCTTGCAGTCAAAAGATTAAATATTCCGGAATGGTTTGTCGGCCACGAAGTCGCAAGAGGACTCGTCAACCGCGAACCAGACCGTCCGACGACTGTCTTTCCGCAGCCTATCGGCATGGCCGCCAGTTTCGATCAGGAAATGATGCTCCAAATCGGCAGAACTGCCGCCCGTGAGGCCAGAGCTTATTACAATCAGGGCGATAAAAAAGGCGGTCTGATGGTCTGGGGGCCTACTGTTGATCTATCCCGTGACCCTCGCTGGGGACGTACCGAAGAATGCTACGGCGAAGACCCCTTCCTGACAGGTGAAATGGCCGCTATGTATACCAAAGGCCTGAAAGGTGATGACCCTAAAATCTGGGCAACAATCCCGACTCTGAAACATTTCTGTGCGAATAATCACGAACAGGAACGCGGTTCTGATAATGCCAATCTGAATCCCCGGCTGAAGCATGAATATTATTATCAGGCATTCAGAAAACCTGTCATCAAGGGCGGCGCACACAGTGTCATGACGGCTTATAATGATATCTGTCATGCGCCGGCAGTCGTCAATCATGATCTGAAAAATGTTCTCAAAAAAGAATGGGGACTCGGCTTTGTCGTCACGGACGGCGGAGATTTTACACAGAATGTCACAGCACATCATGCTTTTGCATCTCATGCAGAATCATTACAGGCTTGCTTATACGCCGGAGCGGACTGCATGACGGATAATACAGACTGTGTTCTTGCCGCAGTTCAGAAAGCTCTCGAAAACAGCCTGTTAAGCGAAGCCGATATCAATTTAGCTGTCGGAAATATTCTGGAAAGTCATTTTCTGCTGGGAAGATTCGACAAATCCACTCCTTACGATAATTTAACTCTTGATGATGTCAACACCGAAGCTGATAAAGCTCTGAATCTCCGCGCGGCGCGTGAAAATATGATTCTTCTTGACAATCACAAAGGCGTTCTGCCCCTGAATCCGGAAAAACATCGGAAAATCGGCTTATTCGGCCAGAATGCCGACTGCAATCTGATGGACTGGTATACCGGAACGGCAAGCTATAATATTTCAGTCAAACAGGCTCTGGAAGAAAAAGGCTTTGAAGTCATCTATGATATTGGCTGGGATATCATCAAGATTCTTGCGCCGAATCAGAAATATATCCGGATTGATGAAAATGACTGCCTGACTGCCGATTCTGATGAAGAACATGCTGCTGAATTTTATCTTTGCCAGCATGACGATGAAGATAAATGGAATAATCTACAGGAAGTCAAATCCAGAAGATTTGTCTGCATTGACGGCGGTACCGTCAGACTGGGAAAAACGGAAGTCTATGGCTGGTTTACTTCCGAAACGCTCCGTCTGGAATGGCATCATCATGCAGAAAAATATAGTATCTGTGATTATCTGCACGGAAATTTATTCAGCCTGAATGACAAGAATCAGCTGATTTGTCAACATGAAACCAGACCAAAAGAAAAAAATCTGTTCACATTCCGGAATGCTTCTTCCGCAAACGGAAGATTATGGCATCTTGCAAAAGACTGTGATGCCGTCATCTACTGCGGCGGAAATGACCCTGAACAGGTCGCCCGTGAATGCTGGGACAGAACATCCGTTTATCTGCCGCGCAAACAGAGAACTTCAACAGACCTTCTGAAAGATGTACTCAGCCTGAACAAAATTCCGCTGATTTTCGTCCTGATTTCGAGTTATCCGTATAGTTTTCTATGGGATGACCGTGCGCCGGATGCGATTCTGTGGAGTTCTCATGCCGGTTCGGAACTCGGCCGTGCAGTTGCCGAAACGCTGTTCGGCGAAAATAATCCTGCCGGAAGATGCCCTGTCACATGGTACGCCGGGGATGAGGATTTAGCTGACATCAAAGATTATGATATCATGAAAACAAAAATGACTTACCGTTATTTTGACGGCACTCCCCTGTATCCGTTCGGGTTCGGACTGAGTTACAGTCATTTCGGGTATGAAAATCCTGAAATCAAAATTACAGAAAACGGCCTGCATGTAGTCTGTGATATCAAAAATACATCCAAACGCAACGGCGACGAGGTCGTTCAGGTTTATGCACATGCAAAATCAGCCAGAATTCAGCGGCCGGAAGTTCAGCTCTGCGCCTTTGCAAGAATGCATATCAAAGCCGGAGAAACAGAAAAATTTGATGTTCTCATTCCGTTTGAAGAATTTGAAATTTATGATGTTTCCAGAGAAAAATTCTGTCTGGAAGACGGCGATTTTGATATTTTAATCGGCGCATCCTGCACGGATATCAAGCTTGCCGAAACGATTCATATTCCCGGCGAAGTGATTCCGCCCCGGAATCTTGAAAAAATTACCCGTGCGGAACTGTATGACACAGAATCCGGAACGGAAATTTTCACAAATCCGCTTTCCGGCGTGACACATGTCCGCGGCATGAAATGGCATAATGAACTGATTTTCCAGAACTGCGACTTTACAGACTGCAAATTTCTGACAATTCAGGCATCCGCGCCGGTTGACCCGGCAAAAGCAGAAATTTATCTGGATGAAAATTCTGCACCTTCTGCCGAAATAAACATTCCTGTTTCGGATAGCTATGAAGATTTTCATCTCTGCCGGATTCCGTTTCAGGCTGACGGCTGTCATAATCTGAAACTGGTATTTAATCAGAACACTTGTATCAAGTCCCTGCAAACTGAAAAAGATTAAAAAAATCCCCCGTGTTACGGCACGGGGGAATTTCAATCGATAATCCGGTTTTTACAGTTTTCTGCTGTACGGCAGTGTTCCGGGATTCCTATCCGGCTTGCGGTGCCGGCCAAATCAGAAAACCATACTTACGGGCATACCTGCATAGACTGTTATCACAATATCACAAAAACGGGAATTACTTCTTTTCGTTAATTGCAGCCTGTGCAGCAGCCAGTCTTGCAATCGGAACACGGAACGGTGAGCAGGATACATAGCTCAGGCCGATCTTGTGGCAGAATTCTACAGAAGTAGGATCGCCGCCGTGTTCGCCGCAGATTCCGAGGTGCATGTCAGGACGAACAGACTTGCCCATCTTAACAGCCATTTCCATCAGCTTGCCAACACCAATCTGGTCGAGCTTTGCAAACGGATCGTTCTCGAAAATCTTCTTATCATAGTATGCGCCCAGGAATTTGCCGGCATCATCACGGGAGAAGCCGAAAGTCATCTGAGTCAGGTCATTTGTACCGAAGCAGAAGAATTCAGCTTCCTTAGCGATTTCGTCAGCTGTCAGAGCAGCACGCGGAATTTCAATCATTGTGCCGACTTCATACTTGAGTTCTACACCGGCAGCCTTGATTTCTTCATCAGCGGCAGCAACAACAACGTCCTTGACATATTTCAGTTCTTTTACTTCGCCAACCAGCGGAATCATGATTTCCGGAACAACATTCCAGTCAGCATGTGCTTTCTGAACATTGATAGCAGCACGGATGACAGCTCTTGTCTGCATCTTAGCGATTTCCGGATAGGTAACAGCCAGACGGCAGCCTCTGTGACCCATCATCGGGTTGAATTCATGCAGGGAAGCAATGATATTCTTGATATCTTCTACAGACTTGCCCTGTGCATCGGCCAGCTTCTTGATATCGTCTTCTTCAGTAGGAACGAATTCGTGAAGAGGCGGATCCAGGAATCTGATTGTAACAGGGTTGCCTTCCAGAGCTTCATAGAGAGCTTCAAAGTCAGCCTGCTGCATAGGAAGAATCTTTTCCAGAGCGGCTTCACGTTCTTCTACAGTATCAGAGCAGATCATTTCACGGAAAGCGGCAATTCTGGATTCTTCAAAGAACATGTGTTCTGTACGGCACAGACCAATGCCTTCTGCACCCAGTTCGCGAGCCTTCTTGGCATCAGCAGGAGTATCGGCATTTGTTCTTACTTTCAGAGTTCTGTACTTGTCAGCCCAGTTCATGATTCTGTCGAAGTCGCCGGCAATCTGAGCGTCTACAGTCGGGATAATGCCGTCGTAGATATTACCGGTTGTACCGTCGATAGAAATCGGGTCGCCTTCATGGAAGGTCTTGCCGGCAAGTTCAAACTTCTTGTTTTCTTCATCCATCTTGATATCGCCGCAGCCGGATACACAGCAGGT
>DFJS01000051.1:0-987 GCA_002373165.1 Ruminococcus sp. UBA3665 | reverse complement strand
ATACACAGCAGGTACCCATACCACGGGCAACTACAGCTGCATGGGAAGTCATACCGCCGCGAACGGTCAGAATGCCCTGTGCAGACTTCATGCCAGTGATATCTTCCGGAGAAGTTTCCAGACGAACCAGAACGACTTTTTCGCCTTTTTCAGCCCATGCAACAGCATCATCCGCTGTGAATACAATCTTGCCGCATGCAGCACCGGGAGAGGCACCCAGACCCTTGCCCATAGGAGTAGCAGCCTTCAGAGCCTTGGCATCAAACTGCGGATGCAGCAGAGTATCCAGGTTTCTGGGGTCGATCATAGCAACAGCTTCCTGTTCTGTTCTCATGCCTTCGTCAACCAGGTCACAAGCGATTTTCAGAGCAGCCTGAGCAGTTCTCTTGCCGTTTCTGGTCTGGAGCATATACAGATGGCCGTGTTCTACAGTGAATTCCATATCCTGCATGTCTCTGTAGTGGCTTTCCAGAGTAGCGCAAACTTCCTTGAAGTCCTCGAAAGCCTGCGGGAATTTTTCAGCCATTTCAGCAATCGGCATAGGAGTACGAACGCCGGCTACAACGTCTTCGCCCTGTGCATTGGTCAGGAATTCGCCCATCAGCTTCTTTTCGCCTGTTGCAGGGTCACGTGTGAAGGCTACGCCTGTACCGCAGTCATCGCCCATGTTGCCGAATGCCATGGACTGTACGTTAACAGCAGTGCCCCAGCTGAACGGGATGTCATTATCACGTCTGTAAACGTTGGCACGGGGGTTGTCCCAGCTGCGGAATACAGCCTTGATGGCACCAATCAGCTGTTCCTTAGGATCAGTCGGGAAATCTGTGCCGATTTTAGCCTTATATTCAGCCTTGAACTGAGAAGCCAGTTCCTTGAGGTCATCAGCAGTGAGTTCTACGTCCTGCTTTACGCCTCTTGCTTCCTTCATCTGGTCGATGAGCTGTTCAAAATATTTCTTGCCGACTTCCATAACTACGTCAGAATACA
>DFJS01000028.1 GCA_002373165.1 Ruminococcus sp. UBA3665 | reverse complement strand
AAGTTTTCAAAATTGATTCTCATATGAAAAAAAGAAGAAATTTAAAAATTAGCAATATCTGCATAGTGCATTTCCGGGTGCACTGCCAGATTGATGCCGCACCCCAGCAGATGCGCCGCCTGTGTGACAAGCCGGTCGATATCGCGGGGAGCAACGGTCATTTCCGGAGCTGTTTCTGATAAATATCTGGTATTGATGACCGTCGGCACGCCAATGCCGATGACAGGAACTCCCAGCGTTTCTCTGTTCAGAGCTGTTCTGTGATTGGATACGCCGCTGCCCGGCGCGATTCCTGTATCTGCAATCTGAATTGTCCGGCCAAGGCGTTCCGGCGCGGTACAGGCCAGTGCATCGACAGCCAGAATGACAGAAGGATGAATTTTCTCTGCAACAGCCTGAATCAGTTCGGCAGATTCAATGCCTGTCTGTCCCAGAACGCCCCCGGCAAGCGCACTGACCGGCCGCAGATTCCGGAGAAATTCTTCTTCTTCCGCAGCAAGTTCCTGCTGTAAATGCCGGGTTGCAATAATCTTTTCTGTCACGCGAACGCCAAGGGCATCCGGCGTAATCTGCTGATTGCCAAGCCCGGCCACGAAGACAAGCCCTTCTTCCGGCAGAAGTTTTCTTAATTCCAGCGCAAATTCTTCCGTCATTTCGGGATAATATTCTGAAAACCCGGAAAGCGAACCGCCGGAGAGCGTAATATATGTCCCCTGCGGTTTGCCGAACGCTTTTCCGGCGGCAGAATCTGTAATTCTGATTTCTGTAATCTGAAAATATTTTCCTCTGTGCTGCTGTTCCCATCCGGCAGAGGGTTCTGCAATGCCGGAAACGCTTTCCAGTGCAAGGTCTGTGTTATTTCTCATGATTTGGCAAATCTCCTTTCCGAATTATGCAATATGCCGAAAAAGTGGAAAAATTTTTATCAAAAAAACGTGAAAAAGATGCTTGCATTTCCGGCATAATCATGTTATAATAATACTTAGGTGCGGTATAGGTGCTTTGGACGGTCGTGCCGTCCGGAAACAGGCGTGTCTCCCTGTTTTCTTATTCTGTACCGGAAAAGCGCGGTTATGCGCTTGAATGATTTTTGTTTCAAGGAGGTGTTTCCGGAATGCCAAATATTAAATCTGCCAAGAAGAGAGTAAAAGTCAACAAGACCAAGGCTGCTGCCAACAAGGCCAGAAAGTCCAATCTCAAGACAGTCATCAAAAAAGCAGAATTAGCTGCTGCTAATAATGCTGCTGACAAAGAAGCAGTGATCAAGTTCGCAATCAAGCGTGTTGACCAGGCATGTGCTAAAAATCTTCTGCACAAAAACAATGCAGCAAGAAAGAAGTCCCATCTGGCAAAGCTTCTGAATGCGTAATGTATCTGATTAAATAAACGCCCTGTCCCCCATCTCACCGGGAACAGGGCATTTTATTTTTTTCAGGCCTAGCCGACAGAATGGATCTGATTGCGATTCTCGTGGTCATCCAGACGGAATAACAGCGTTGTACACCATACCGCCGAGACAGCTACAAGAATGTAAACTGCCCTGCTCAGTACAGATGCCGAACCGCCCAGCAGCCATGCCACCAGATCAAATTCAAAAATACCGACAAGTCCCCAGTTGATACCGCCGATAATCAGCAGTGTCAGACAGATTTTATCCCATATACTGTTGTTCATGGTGATACCTCTTTCTGTGAGTGTTTTGGAAAAATTCACTCACAGGGATAGTATGTGCAGCTTTTCTGAAAATCATACTGGAAAAATCAGCAAAAAAATATTTTTTTGTCCGCGGCATTTTCTGCCGTACTGCCGCATACAGTATAGCAAACGGATTACAGGAGGGATGATTATGGGACAGGAACCCGAACTTGCTCCCGGTACGCCGCATCTGATCACACTGGAAAACCGCAAACTGCTTTCTGTCTCCGGCATTACAGATATTGACCGTTTTGACGAACGCGAAATTGTACTCTATACCAAAATGGGCGAACTGACAATTACAGGCCGGGAACTGCATATTAATACTATCAGCATTGAAGAAGGCTCGCTTGCTGTAGAAGGCGATATCTGGTCGCTTCAGTACGGCGATAAAGACAAGCAGTCGCCTGTTTCCCTGCTGGGGAAATTATTCCGGTAATGCAGATGCTGAAACTGATTCCGGAAACGTTCTATACCGTGCAGGAAGAGCTGCTTTTGCTGGGGGGCGCAGTACTGCTGGGAATTCCGGCAGGCATTGCATGGGATTGTTTCCGGCTGCTGCGCCGGGTGCTGCCGCATCACTGGGCAGCCGTCATGCTGGAAGATATTTTTTATCTGATTTTTGTCAGTTTTCTGCTTTTATGCTATGCCAGCGCATTTGCCCGCGGAGACTTCCGCATGTATTATGTCATTGGCTGTGCGTGCGGCATGGTTCTTTATGAATGCATTCTGGGACGGCCTGTCCTGCGGCTCTGGGATAGTTTTGCACGGATTTGTAAAAAACTAGTGGCAAGTTTTGTGAAACACGCCAAAAAATAATATTGTCAAAAAAAAATCTGAAAAACTGCTTGCAAGATATCCCTGACAAGTGTATAATAAAATTACAGGCATTTCATATGTAAAGCGAGGGACAATTATGCCGAACAGAAAAAAAACAGGTGCCCGTCAGCCGCTTCTGTTCAGAATGCTGATTGGCGCAGCACTGGCTATGTTTGCAATATTCTGCACTGTTTCTATCATCACTGTACAAAATTCAATTGTAGAAAAAAAGAAGGAACTTGCCCGGATTGACGAAAATATTGAAGTTCTTTCTGCACAGAATGAAGAGCTTGCCGAACTGATTGCCTCTGATGACATCGGCCGCTATATGGAAAAGCTTGCTGTCGAATCCGGAAATTATGCTTACCCGGACGAGCGGCGTTATTATGATACATCCCGAGACAAATAAAAAAAATCTAAAAAACAGGAGGTTCTTTCAGAACAATGCTGGAAACAGGAAAAATTTACGAAGGCAAGGTAAGAAGCATTACCAATTACGGCGCATTTGTGGAAGTGGAACAGGAAGATGCCAAGCCCATTACAGGCATGGTACATATTTCTGAAGTAGCGAATACATTTGTGAATGATATCCGCGAATTTCTGACCGAAGGCCAGAGCGTCAAAGTTGTGGTTCTGCAAATTAACGAACAGGGCAAAATCAGCATGTCCATCAAAAAAGCAATACCGCAGGAAGAAAAGCCCCGTCCGCCCAAAAGACAAAACCGCGACAGAGGTGCTGTCTGGGACCCCAAACCTCAGAAACCCGAATCGGAAATGAGTTTTGAAGATATGATGAACCGCTTTAAACAGAACAGCGAAGAAAAAATGGGCGATATCAAACGCATTACAGACAGAAAAAACAAATCACGCAGACGTTCCCGTTAAATTATCTGAAAAAATCAATCATCCGGCACATGCTGTCAGAGTATGCGCCGGATTTTTTCATAAAAATTTCCGGATTTTAAGCTGAAAATTCTCTGTTGTTCCGGCCGGATGGCCGTCTCTGCATTCTTGACAGGATTTTGCAAATATGCTATAATATAACATGTCGAATGTTTATGAATTTTACCATGAAAGGAATGATATCTTGAAACAAAATATCAATACCCGGATTTTCTCGTTTCTGACTGCGGCTTCTCTGTCGATGTCTTTTATTCCGGCAGAATTTTTGCTGACAGTTCATGCGGAGGAAGAGGAAGTTGCCGATGGCAGCCAGTCTATTCATATGCTGACCGGTATGCCGTCGGCCTACGGTGAAGCTCCGGTTCGTTTTGCAGACGAAGACGGAAATGAGGTAACTCCTGACCTGATGCCGGATTACGGCGAAAGGTCTTTAAATCTCCCGTCCTCTTACAGTCTTAAGGACGAAAGCCTGATTCCCCTGACAGTGAAAGATCAGGATACAACAGGCACATGCTGGGCACATGCCACGCTGGCCTCTGTCGAATCCAATATGATTGTCAATGGTGTAGAAAAATATGGTTTTACCGGCGAACCGGATCTTTCAGAATCTCATCTGGTATGGTTTACCCTGAACTATTCTACAAATTCGTCTGATATTTTCCGCTATCTGGGAATAAAAAGAGAAGACCCCTATAATGCCGGAGGCAGTGCTTATCGTTCCGCAAGCGCACTTAGTGCCTGGATGGGCCCGGAACTGGAAAAAAATATGCCTGCGGTTACGAAAGAAAGTTCCATTGCCGAAACCTATCGTTATAATTCCCGCGTTCATGTACAGGATATAGAATTCTATGATACAGATGACAGAGAATCTGTCAAAAAAGCTCTGATGGATTCTGGCGCAATGTATATCAACTTTTATGAAGATGATACTTATTTCACTGGTGCACAGTACGGAACGGCCTATCCCGGATATGGATATCAGGGAAAAGCTTATTACTGCCCTATTACATATAACGAAAGCGAAGGCTATTTCTCTAATCATGCCGTCACGCTGGTGGGCTGGGATGACAGTTTTTCCAAAAACAATTTCGGTATTGCCAAACCCGAACACGACGGTGCATGGCTCTGCAAGAACAGCTGGGGAAGCTTGTCTCACGGAGACGGTTATTTCTGGCTTTCTTATGATAATGCCATTATTGACTATGCAGCATCTTTTCAGGCAGAACCCAAAAATAATTATGATACTAACTATCAGTATGATGCGGCAGTAGGTGAGGATTCTTACCGTTATAACATCTATAACGGCTATGCTGCCGGAAATGTGTTTGCTGCCAGCAAAGACGAAAATATCACAGCAGTATCTTTCTGGACTTACAATGCCGATACAACTTATACGCTTTCTGTCTACACAGATGTGGCCGCAGGTTCACCTGTCAACGGCACACTGACGATTTCTCAGGATACATCACAGCCTTATAGAGGATATCATACTGTCAAGCTGGATACGCCGGTTTCTGTCAAAAAGGGAACAAAATTTTCTGTTGTACTGACATCGAAAGATTCCGGATTCCACAATGCTATTAAATATTATTCTTATTCTCCCCCGGCCGGAGCCAGCACAGCAGATTTTACCGGACTTTCTTATTTTGGCTCTTATTATCCTGACACCGACAGTTATGCTTCCTGGAGTGATTTCGGATCTGAAAACAACCTGTTCTGTATTAAAGCCTTCACCAACAACGGCATGGCACTCAATACCCAGACATTCAGCAGCGAAATTCTCGAAAGTCTCCGGGGATACGATACCGACGGCAATCAGGTGCTCTCCGATGCCGAAGCCAATGCTGTCACCAGCCTTGAAATTACCGGAAACGGCAATACTGCACAGCTGTTCCCGCTTGAAAGTCTCAAACGCTTTTCCAATCTGGAAAGCCTGACATTAAGCAATGTCACCCTGCTGGCACCCGACCTCAGCATTTTCCCGAAGCTGACAAGCTTCTCCTGCACAGACTGCGTATTCACACTTGATACAATCAGCTGCGACGGATTAAAACAATTCGGCATAGATACTTCCAGAATTTCCAACCTGACAGGAGGCATTATCAAGAATAATATCCTGTGCATGACGGAGAATACCTGTTCCTATACTTACAGCTGCGGCGGAAATCATTCTGTCAATGTCACAGTACAGGCAAATCAGCTGACACATACCAACACGGCAGAGCCTATTGATGCTGCAACTCATCTGGTACGCTGTTCGGTCTGCGGTCACGAAACAACAGAGGAACATCACTGGAGCGACTGGGCAGCCGACAGCAGCGGCTATCAATGGCGCAGCTGTACCGACTGCGGCATCAAAGAAGGCAGCGGTTCCTGCGGCGAAAATCTGACATGGAAATTCTCTGCCGATGGTACACTGACCATCAGCGGCACAGGTGCAATGACAGATTATAAAGCTACACCCCTGCCTTGGTTAAGTGTTCGTGATGATATTAAAAAATTAGTCCTCGAACCCGGTATTACCAGAATCGGCAGTTCTGCTTTTTACGCCTGCAAAAATATGACTCTGGATTCCATTCCGGATACTGTCACAGAAATCGGCAATTCTGCTTTTTATCTCTGCACCAGTCAGACGGCTCTTGACCTGCCGGCCAGCGTAAAGAAAATAGAACAATATGCTTTTGAAATATCCTCCATCAAGACTATTTCCATTCTGAACCCGGAATGTGAAATCTATGACAGCAGTTATGTGTTCACTGACGGTACAGAAATCAGCGGCTACAGCAAATCCACAGCACAGGCTCATGCCGAAAAATACGGCTACACCTTCATTTCGCTGGATGCCGCCAAAGAAGAGGAAAACACCAATAAATGCGGCGAACATCTGACATGGTCGCTTGCTGACGGCGTGCTGACAATCAGCGGTACAGGCGATATGACAACGTATTCTTCGACTTCTCCTGCGCCGTGGGCAGATCAGGCAGATTCTATCCTGAAAGTAGTTGTGGAAGACGGCGCAACCAGCATTGGAAAATCGGCATTTTATAATTATACAGCACTGACTTCCGTGAGTCTTCCGGAATCGCTCACTACGATTGAAAACTATGCCTTTTACGGCTGTACAAATCTGAAAGAAATCAATCTTCCGAAAAAAATGGACAGACTGGGCAGTGTGGCATTCTATAACTGTGCCGCTCTGACAGCGATTACACTTCCGGAAAATCTTACCGAAATAGGAGAGTATACTTTCCGCGGCTGTGAAGCTCTGAAAGAAATTACAATTCCGAAAACTGTGACAAGCATCGGAAAATATGCGTTCGCTGTATGCAGCGCACTGCCAGAAATTCAGCTGCCGGATAGTGTAACAAACATCGGAGAAGGCGCATTTTATGAGTGTGCCGCTCTGACAAGCATCAGCA
>DFJS01000088.1 GCA_002373165.1 Ruminococcus sp. UBA3665 | reverse complement strand
TATTTTAAAGTTGAATAACTATACTATTTTTTTCATAACAATCCCTCCTGGTATAATATAATTTAAATAGTATACTTTACTATCATTGTAACACATCAGATTTAGAAAGTCAAGGGAAATTTTTGATATTTTTGAATTATGCATTTTGTATAAAAACCTCTTTTTTTACAAATCCGCTTATTGACAAATTGACAGATTTATGCTAAAATAAAGATATATATTCAAAATCACAGAATTGTGAGGTTTTTAATTATGAAATATCTGCAAGGAGAATATCCTATCATTCACAAGCAGGCTCTTGCCAAGGATGTGTATAGTCTGACTATGCTTTGTCCGGAAATCGCTGCAATTGCCTGCCCCGGACAGTTTGTGCATATTCTGCCGAAAGGCTTCGGCTTAAGACGGCCGATTTCCATCGCCGGAATCAATAGAGAACAGGGCACACTCCGGATTGTATTTGTCATCAAGCATAAAGGCACTCAGGCCATTGCCGATCTGAATCAGGGCGATTACCTGGATATGATTGCACCTCTGGGACACGGCTTTACTCTGATGCCGGAGGCACAGCATGTAATTCTGGTCGGAGGCGGAATCGGCGTACCCCCGATGCTTCCGCTTGCGGCCTATTACGGCGGAAAAGCGACAGCAATCAGCGGATTCCGGACATTTCAGCAGGTAATTTTGCAGGAAGATCTGGAAGCCTGCGGCGCAAGCACCATCTGCTGTACAGAAGACGGCTCTGCCGGAGCAGTCAAAGGCTTTGTCACTGCTCCGCTGGAACAGCTTCTCAGTGAAGGCGCGGATGCCGTCTTTGCCTGCGGTTCACTGCCAATGCTGAAAGCTGTTTCCGAAGTCTGTATCCGGAACCGGACTTACTGTGAAGTCTCTCTGGAAGAACGCATGGCCTGCGGAATCGGAGCCTGTCTGGGCTGTGCATGTAAAATCAAAAAACAGAATCAGGAAGAATTTCTGCATGTGTGCAAAAACGGCCCTGTATTCAAAGCTGAGGAGGTGCTCTGGTAATGGCTGATTTATCTGTGAATCTCTGCGGAATAGATTTTAAAAATCCGATTATTCCGGCATCCGGCGTATTCGGCTACGGCAGAGAATATGAAGAATTTTATAGCTTGTCAGAACTGGGCGGCATCGCTACCAAAGGCACGACAGGCCAGAAGCGCACAGGCAATCCTGCACCCAGAATTGCCGAAACGCCGGCCGGTATGCTGAATTCCGTCGGCTTGCAGAACCCCGGCATTGATTATTTTATCGAACATGAACTGCCGAATCTCATGACAAAAAATACTGTCATTCTGGCGAACATCGCCGGCGCAACGCCGGAAGAATGCGCCGAAGTCGCTGAAAAATTAGATGCTACTGATGTGCATATGCTGGAATTGAATATTTCCTGCCCGAATGTCAGACAGGGCGGCGCGGCATTCGGCACATCGTGCGAAATGGCCGGGCAGGTCACTGCCGCTGTCAGAAAGGCGACTAAAAAGCCCCTGATCGTCAAACTGTCCCCGAATGTAACCAGTATTACAGATATCGCCAAAGCTGTCGAAGCCGAAGGGGCAGATGCTGTTTCGCTGATTAATACGCTTCTTGGCATGAGAATTGATATCCGGACAAGACGGCCTGTTCTGAGAAATAACGTCGGCGGTCTGTCCGGCGCAGGAATTTTCCCTGTTGCCGTCCGGATGGTATGGCAGACGGCAAATGCAGTCAAAATTCCTGTTATCGGCATGGGCGGCGTGAATACGGGAGAAGATGCCATTGAACTCATGATGGCCGGAGCTTCTGCCGTTCAGGTTGGCATGGCCGTCTTCACAGACCCTTATGCGCCGATTAAAATTATCAGCCAGATGAATGATTTCTTAGATCAGAATCATATCAGTTCTGTGCGTGAAATCATCGGCACAGTCCAGCCGTGGTGACCTGCCTATGAAGATTATGGGAGTAGATTTCGGCGATGCCCGGACAGGCCTTGCAGTCTGTGATAAATCAGAATTTTTAGCTTCGCCGCTGTGCGTGATTCAGGAACAGGATTTTGATCTCTGTGCCCGGAAAGTAGCCGATCAGGCAATCGAACAGAAAGCAGAATTTCTTGTCATCGGCTACCCAAAAAATATGAATAATACCATCGGCGAACGTGCCGAAAAATGTCAGGCGTTTGCAGAACTGCTTCATGAACTCACCGGGCTTGACTATGCACTGTGGGACGAACGCTGCACCACTGTTTCGGCGCATCAGTATCTGAATACGACAAACACCCGCGGCAAAAAAAGAAAGGCTGTTGTCGATGCCGTTGCTGCGACAATCATTCTGGAAAGCTATCTGGGCTACAGAAAAAATCAAGGCAGAGCCTGAACGCTCTGCCCTGCTTCCGGATTACATGACGATAGAAGAAATATCATCTACCAGACTTTTGGCTGATTTCAGTGTTTTTGCCGCATCACGGCGGATGTTCTTCTTCTTGTTTTCAGTTGTCTTTACCATCATGAATGCGGCCGAACCAATCGCCGCACCGATGGAAATGCCTTTCCAGACAGCGTTCAGATTCATAAATAGAATTCCCTCCTTTCGGGATTGGTTTATCTGTAGTATATCCCGAAAAAAACGTTTTTTGAAAGTAAATATTTTACAGTTTAAATTCAGGAGAATCAAATACTATGGATATTTATGATATCAATACAAGATACCGGGATTACATGAGTGAACGGTATTATCGTCTTGCATCCATGCTGGCCGAAAAAACCGGACTGGATCTGCCTCATGCCCTGAACTTTTTTTATCATTCCGATACGTATTACAGTATGCTGGACAGTGATATGGGACAGCATATGATCGATACACGGGAAGTTTCTGATGAAGAGCTTCTCCGGTACCTGATGATAGATTTTCATCGCTGGAAGTATTCCCCGGAACTGCATATTGTTCTTGCAGAACCCCAGATTCCCCAGAATACAGGCAATATCGCAAGAACCTGTGCTGTTACGGGAGCAGTTCTGCATCTGATTAAGCCTTACGGTTTTGAAATTTCTGATAAAAATCTGAAACGTGCCGGGCTGGATTACTGGGATAAACTGCTTATTTATGAATATGACAGTCTTGAAGATTTCATGCAGCAGCATGAGGAAGATCTGATTTATTATTTTACAACCAAAGCACAGAAATGCCACAGTGATGCAGAATATCCGCAGAATCAGGATATTTATCTGATGTTCGGCCGGGAAGATGCCGGACTTCCGGAAGAACTGCTGGTTCAGCATCCGGAGACCGCTGTCCGGATTCCTATGCTGCCAACGCTCCGGAGTCTGAATTTATCCAACTCGGTCGCCATTGCCGCATATGAAGTGCTTCGTCAGCGGGGCTATCCGTATATGAGCTGGCAGGGCAATCTGACTAAATATGAATGGGAGTAATTTTTATGGAAAATACAAAACCTTGCATCAAGTTCAGGCTGCTGTTTGAACAGCCCGGAATTTTCGGCAGCAAAATCGGCGGACTGGGCTATCTTCCGCATGACGGAAATTTTCCGGTCGATAAAGAAGGCAATCAGCTTAGATTATTAGCGCAAATTGACTGCGCACAAGTGGATTTCGAGCCGTTCCCGAAATCCGGATTACTGCAATTCTGGATTCTCAATGATGAAGAATACGGCGGCTGTGATATCACAGAACAGAATACGTTCCGGGTGATTTACTATCCGGAAGTTGACAGGACTGTCACAAAAGAAGAAATTCAGAAAAAATTCATCCAATCTGAATATGATGAAGAAGAATATAATATGCCTGTTTTCGGCGAATACGGCATGGAATTCTCAAAAGCCGAAAGCAAAGAGAATCCGTTCGATGAAGATGACGACGGAACCAAAACTTATGATTTTTTCCATCAGATTGGCGGTTATCCGTTCTTTACGCAGAGTGACCCCAGAGAAAGCGAGGAAAAAAGAACAGCTTATGATTTCCTGTTATTTCAGTTAGATTCAGATTACGGCTCCGGCGCAGATGACCATGTCATGTGGGGGGATTCCGGTGTCGGGAATTTCTTCATCAATTCCGAAAAACTGAAAAATTTAGATTTTACTGATGTCCTGTACAACTGGGACTGCTGTTAATCAGAAAGGATAATACTATGATTGAAAAAACTCCCTGTATCAGAATCAAATTAACTGATACAAAGCCCTCTGTGTTTGAAAGCAAAGTCGGCGGACTGGGCTATCTTCCTCATGACGGAAATTTTCCGGTCGATAACGATGGCAATCAGCTTAGATTATTAGCGCAGATTGACTGTTCTCAGGTAAATTTTGATCCGTTCCCGAAATCCGGACTGTTGCAATTCTGGATTCAGAATGACGAGTTATACGGCTGTGATTTCGGCAATCCCGAACAGAATACATTCAGAATCCTCTACTATCCGGAACTTGACAGAACCGTCACTGAACAAGAAATTCAGGCCAAATTCGTGAAATCGGAATATGACGAAGAAGCCCTCTTTCCTGTCGATAAAGAATGCGGTATGATTTTTGAATCCGGTGAAAGTTTCAAACGCCCTGAAATCGACTTCGATGCCGACGAAGCGGAAGAAGAAGCTCGCTGGAATGAATACGGCAAACTGACTTCCGGATATCCCAATCATCAGATTGGCGGCTATCCGTATTTTACACAGGATGACCCCCGTGATGAAGATTCGGAATATAATTTCCTGTTATTCCAGCTGGATTCCGATTCCAGAGACGGAAAAGATACTGTTCTCTGGGGAGATGTAGGCATCGGCAACTTTTTTATTAATTCTGAAAAATTAAAAGCTCTTGATTTCTCTGATGTCCTCTATAACTGGGACTGCGGTTAAACCAATAATTTATTACTTATTACAGAAAGGATTTTTTCCCATGGCAAAACTAAAACTCATTACCGATACGGCCAGTGATATGACTCTGCAACAGGCAGAAGAGGCCGGCATCGAATTATTAAGCTTCGGCATCAGCCTGGACGGCAAATCCTATCAGGAACAGCGCGATTTATCCAAAGAAGAATTCTATGATCTGATGGCGCATTCTGACGAAATGCCTTCTACCTCGCAGGTGACAGCCTATGTTTTTCTGGAGCTGTTCCAGAGATGTTATCAGGAAGGCTATACTGATCTGATTTATGTCAGCATCAATGCCAGCGGTTCGGCAACAAATCAGAACGCCCAGCAGGCGCGTGATATGCTTTATGAAGAAAATCCGGATGCAAAATCTATGAATATTCATATTATTGACGGCGGAAATTATACCATGTGTTACGGCTATCCTGTTCTGAAAGCCGCCGAGATGAATAAAAACGGCGCATCTGTAGATGAAATTCTGAATTATATCAAAGACTGGATTTCCAAAATCGGTGTATATTTTACTCCGGCTACTCTGAAATACGTACGCAAATCCGGCAGGCTGACGGCCGTTGCCGCTTTTGCCGGAGAAGTGATGGGATTAAAGCCGATTATCCGGATTTCTCACGGAAAAATTTCAGCTCCGGAGAAAGTCCGCGGCGAAAAGAATGTAATTCCCAAGCTGACTGATAAAATCCTGAGTGTGATGCTTCCCGGTTCGCCGTATTTGATCATGCAGGGCATCAACAGCGCACAGGCTGACAAAGCTGAGGAAATTTTAACTCAAAAACTGGGCTATCCGCCTGTTCAGAGAGTAAAAATCGGTTCTGCCGTGGCAGTCAATGCCGGTTACGATCTGGTCGGCGTTGCCGTACTGGAAAAACAAGATTAATTTAATTCATTTTATTATTTAGGAGGGATTCTGTTATGACTATTCTGACACCTGAAAATCCGGAGGTTCTGTCCGCTGTTATTATGAAAAACGGCGAAATCATCGCCGAAACAGAACAAACCGGAGAACTTTATCCGCAGTATTCTATTATGAAAAGCCTGATTTCTCTGCTGGTAGGCAGACTTTGCGGAGAAGGCCAGCTTACCCCGAAGACAAAAGTCCGCCAGCTGCTGCATACAGGTGCGGCCGCTATCTCTGACCTGACACTCGACGACCTGATGACAATGCGTTCCGGCATCAATTACAGGCTCCTGTTCGACGACAGAAAAAATTATGATGATTATCTGAAAACCTGCTGTGAAGCGGCTGTCACGCCTCTGGAAGAAGGCCAGGAACATCAGAATTTCTTCTATAACAATGCGTGTGCCTACCTTGCCGGACGCATGGTCGAGGAAGAAGAAGGCTCTCCGCTGGACCAGCAGATTGTAAATTATCTGTTCCGTCCGCTGGGGATTACAGACTATGAATTTGAATACGATCCGCAGGGGCATGTATTCGGCGCAAGCGGCCTGAAACTCAAAACAGAAGATCTTGCCAGATTAGGCTGGGGCATTATGACAAACAAAATCTGTTCCAAAGGCTGGCTGAAAGCCGCTACACAGCCGCGTGTCACAACGCCGGAGCGGATTCCCTACGGCTATTTCTTCTGGGTACTGGCCGACGGAAATTTCTACATGAGCGGCAAATGGGGTCAGAAATGCTTTGTCCTGCCGCAGTATCAGGCAGTCATTGCCGTTAATTCCGATATGCAGGGCAGAGACAGTTCCAACAGTTATATTATCCGCAAACTGCTTCCGCTGGCAGCCCAGTAATATGAAAGAAATTTTTAATCTGCTGATTCTCGGCGGCGGTGCCTCAGGACTTGCCGCCGCTGTGACAGCGTATGAAATGAATGTTAAGAAAATTGCCATTCTGGAACGTCTTCCGCGCACCGGAAAGAAAATTCTCGCCACTGGAAACGGCAGATGCAATTTAAGTCATCAGAATATTTCTGCCCCAGATTACCAGGGGAGTTATGATGTTACCGGAATTCTGGAAAATTTCGGCAGTGCAGAAGCTTTCTTTGAAAATCTCGGCTTATACTGCCGTACCGACGAACAGGGCAGAATCTACCCTTACAGCATGAGCGCGAATGCTGTTCTTGATGCGCTCCGTCTGCAATGTTCCGGCGTTGCAGAATTCTGTAACGAACAGGCTGTAAAGCTGTTCTGTAAAAACAGAATCTGGCATATTCTGACAGAATCCGGAACGGAATATCTTTCCCGGTTCGTGATATTTTCTGCCGGAGGAACAGTTCAGCCAAAGTTCGGCACAGACGGCACAGCGTTCCGGCTTCTTGAAAACCTGAATATTCCGGTGATACAGGGCAGACCTATCCTCTGCCCTTTGCTGTCGGATAAGAAACTGCTCCAATCGCTGAAAGGCTTGCGGGTGAAAGGTTCTGTCAGTCTGTATTATAAAAATAAACTGCTCAAATCCGAAACCGGAGAAATTCAGTTTACAGAAAGAACGATATCAGGGATTTGTATTTTTAATCTATCAGTTCTTGTGAAACATCAATTTTCAGATTATGAGATTTCTGTGAATCTGTTCCCGGAACTAACTCACTCCGAACTCCTTTTAAGACTTAGGAAATGTCGCGGAGAACGGCTGGGACTGCCTTATGAAGATATGCTTTCCGGTCTGATGCAAAAACCTCTGGCAAGAATCATTTTGAACAAATCGGGCATCCGGACGAATATGTCATGTGTCCGGGCAAGCCAATCACAGTTTTCTCGTCTTGCTGAAAATTGTCAGAATTTCCGGTTTCCGGTTCTGGGAACGGTGAAAGAACAGGCACAGGCATCGGCCGGAGGTGTTGCCGGAGATGCTCTGGACGAACATTTGCAGGTAAAATCACATCCGGGACTGTACATCACAGGAGAAGCCGTGGATGTTCATGCGCCGTGCGGAGGCTATCAGCTTCACTGGGCATGGGCGAGCGGTTACACGGCAGGAAAAGCCGTTGCAGAACAAATTTCTGCGGAGAAAAATTTATAGTCCGGCGTTCTTTTAAAAACTATATCAGCAGAGAAACAGAATTATATATTCATCGCCTTGATGCGGTCAGAAAAGACTTTGAACTGCTGATGCTTTCATTTATGGACTGGATGCTTGTTCTGGGTCTGGTGATATATCTGACACTCAGAGTACTGTTTTTATTTTAATACGGGAGATAATTTTCATGAATGATATGCTTTGCCTGGGGTATTACATCGCCGGACGGGTGAAAAAACCGGAATACTGCCGGCTCGATACAGAATATATTTTAACTGCCAGCACGGATGATCTGGGCAATAACCAGCCGGACTTGACAAAATGCTTTTACAGCAATTATCCGAAGCGGGTCAGAAAAGATTATGCTGATTATCTGCATCTGAATCCGGAAGCGTTTACAGAATTCTGCAATCTGACTGCCAATCTGATTGAAAATCATGTTCTTGCGCTTGACGGCAGATTTTCAAATCCGGAAGCTGCCCGGAAAATATTCCGCTATTTTCAGGATAAGCCGGAATTCCGCCTGATTGGTCTGTATACCAAAGCAGAATATATTCAGAATCTGCATATTCCGGCATCAAACTCCAGACCGGGCGGAACATGGCTGGGGCATGATATTCTGGGCGCGGACAGATCGGGATTTTTCTGCTATCTGATTAACAGTCTGGAAAAAGAACTTCTCAGGCATTTTGATTTGAAAATTTCTCCCGAAACCGGACTGATTCAGAACAGTTTTGAAGATGCACAACGCTTTGCACAAGCGATTCAGGGTATGGGCGAACCTGTGTGCTGGGTGCCGTTTGCAATTTATGAATATCAGAATTGAGGTAACATGTTATGATCAGAATTCAAAATATCAGACTAAGCCTGGATTATACAGATCTTGATCTGAAAAAAGCAATCGGCCGGAAACTGCATATTCCGTTTGAGAGCATTCAGGAAATCAAAATCCGGAAACGTTCTGTCGATGCAAGAAAAAAAGATAATATCAGCTTTCTGTTTACTCTGGATGTCAGAGCCGCCGGTGAAAAAAAAATCCTGCAAAAATGCACCAAAGATAAAGATATCGCTCCTGTTGCAGACAAGAAATATAAAATCGCCATCTGTCATCATGCCGAACGCCCTGTTGTAATCGGCATGGGGCCGGCCGGACTGTTCGCGGCTTACGCGCTCGCCAAAGCCGGATTAAGGCCGATTCTTCTGGAACGCGGCTGTCCTGTCGAAGAACGCATTCAGCATGTCAGCGAATTCCGTTCCAAAGGCGTTCTGAATCCGGAAAGCAATGTCCAGTTCGGCGAAGGCGGTGCCGGAACGTTCTCGGACGGAAAACTCAATACAGGCATCAAAGACGAGCGAATCCGGTTTGTCCTGGAAACGTTTGTCCAGTGCGGCGCACCGGAAGAAATCCTCTGGCAGGCAAAACCGCATATCGGAACAGACAGGCTCCGGGATACAGTCAGGAATTTCCGGACACTGATTCAGACACTCGGCGGAGAAATCCATTTCAAGGCAAAATTCACGGATTTTGTGTTATCCGCAAATCAGCTGACTGCTGTCAGATATCAGCAGGGCGGTCAGGAACAGGAAATCATTACAAAACATGCCATTCTTGCCCTCGGCCACAGCGCAAGAGATACGCTGGAAATGCTGCATGAGAAAAATATGCTCCTGATGCAGAAGCCTTTTGCCATGGGTGTGAGAATCGAACATCTTCAGGAAGAAATCAATAAAGCTCTGTACGGAAAATTCTGGAATCATGAAGCACTTGGCGCGGCAGACTACAAATTAGCCGTGCATCTGAAAAACGGAAGAAGTCTGTATACTTTCTGCATGTGTCCGGGCGGCGAGGTTATCGCGGCGGCATCCGAACCCGGAAGGCTTGCCGTCAATGGTATGAGCGATTTCCGGCGCGGCGGCCGCAATGCCAACAGTGCACTGCTGGTTGGCATCAATCCGGAAGATTTCGGCAGTACGCATCCGCTGGCAGGCATGTTCCTGCAAAGGCAGATTGAAGAAAAAGCATTTCAGGCCGCCGGCAGCAGTTATGCCGCGCCTGTCATCTGTGTGAAAGATTTTCTGCACAGAAAAGAATCCCGGTCTTTCGGCAGAATTCTGCCCAGCTATACGCCTGGCACTGTCTTTGCCTCGCCGGACAGATATCTTCCGGCCTTTCTGTGCGAAACGCTCCGTGCAGGCCTGAAAGAAATGGATCATCGGCTGAAAGGCTTTGCCTGTGAGGATGCCGTTCTGACGGGCGTGGAATCCAGAAGTTCTTCTCCTGTCCGGATGCTCCGGGATGAAAATTTCTACAGCACGGGCATCCGGGGCTTTTATCCGTGCGGCGAGGGCGCAGGCTATGCCGGCGGCATCACTTCCGCGGCAGTGGACGGCCTGAAATGCGCCGAAGCCTTAATCAAAAATCTGAACGAGGAGTCATCTTATGCCGGAATTAACTGATTTAAGCTATATCCGGGAAGTCATGAACCGTCACGGATTTCAGACTTCCAAAACACTGGGGCAGAATTTTCTGATTAATCCTTCCGTCTGCCCGAAGATCGCCGAACTGGGCAATGCAAAACCCGGATTCGGCATTCTGGAAATCGGGACAGGAGTCGGCGTTCTGACAAAAGAACTCGCCAGCCGTGCCGACAAAGTCGCCGCTGTCGAGCTGGATGAAAAATTATTCCCGATTCTGGATGAAACGCTCGCAGAATTTGAGAATATCAAAATCATTCACGGGGATGCTTTGAAATATGATCTGAAACATGTAATTCAGGAAGAATTTCAGGGACTGGAAACGGCTGTCTGTGCCAATCTGCCGTATTATATCACATCGCCGCTGATTATGAAGCTTCTGGAAGACAGACTTCCTGTGAAGACAATCACGGTCATGGTGCAGAAAGAAGCCGCACAGCGGCTTTGTGCGCCTGTCGGAAGCCGCGAAGCCGGAGCGGTTACAGTCGCCGTTGCTTATTATGGCAGAGCCGTCAAGCTTTTCGATGTCTCTCGCGGAAGCTTCTATCCGTCGCCGAATGTCGATTCTGCTGTAATTCAGATTGAACGCTATCCCGAAACCCCATGGGGAATTCAGGATGAGTCTGTGTTTTTCCGCATGGTGAAAGCCGGATTCTCCCAGCGCAGAAAGCAGCTGGGCGGCGTACTGGCCGGAAATCTGGGAATTTCCAAGGCCGATATGCAGATTATCTTCCGGGATGCCGGAATTGCGCCTTCTGTCCGGATTGAAGCCCTTCCCATGCCGGAACTTGTCAGATTAAGCAATGCTATTGCTGATAAGATAAAACAAGCCTAAACAGCAGGTAATTTTTATGGATTTCAAAATTGAAGACGGCATTCTGAAAAATTATACAGGACACAGTGCAGGTTCGCTGACGATTCCCGAAACTGTCAAGGAACTCGGAAGCTGGTCACTGGATAATCATCCGGAACTGTATTATGTGATAATTTCCAAAAATATCCGCAAAATCGGCTATCATGTATTTTATGAAGATGAAAATTTAATTTCTGTTGTCGCGGACAGACAAAATAAATATTTTTCAAGCATCGGCAGTGCCGCGGAAAGTATTCTTTGTGATAAACAGAAATCCGTTCTGCTCTGCTGTCCGGGCGGACGGGAAAGTGTTCACATTCCGGCGAGTATCACGGAAATCAAAAGGACAGATGCCTTTGCCGGATGCAAAAAACTCAGGAATATTACTGTTGATAAAAATAATCAGAATTTCACTGTCCTGAACGGCGTACTCTATGAACATGACGGGGCAAAACTGACGAAATTAGTCCGCTGTCCGGTTGATCTGACTTCCCTGTATATTCCCGACAGCGTGACGGAAATTTACAATCATGCCTTCGAGCACTGTTCCCAGCTGAAAGAAATCACAATTCCGGAAAATATCACGGAACTGAAAGACTATACATTCCGGTACTGCAAAAATCTGGAACGGATTCATTTTCCGAAACGGCTGAAAAACATCGGACAGCATTGTTTTTCAGAATGTGACAGTCTGACAGAACTGATTCTGCCCCACGGTCTGAAATATATTGCTCCTGCGGCGTTCAATGAATGCTCCAGCCTGAAAAAGCTGGTGATTCCGGAAAGTGTAGATGCTGTAGGGTACAGTGTCTATCACTGTCAGGCACTGGAATTTCTGAGCTGCCGGGGCATTGTCCTTCAAAAGCAGGAATTTCCGCTGCTTCCGGATATTGCAAGCGGTATTGTCTATACGATTATCCATAACGCGCTGAAAGAAAATATCAGTCCGGAAGTCAAATATCCTGTTCTGTACCAGATGTTTCTCCTGAATCAGGATAATACAGAAATCAATGCGTATATCCGGGAAAATTTCAGTCAGATTCTCAAAAGCCTAATTCAGCACAATCAGGTAAACTATGTCATGAACTATCTGCAATCGTTCCGGCGGTTTGCCACTGAACAGAATCTGGATGATTTCATTGCCTGTGCCATTGAATATAAAAAAGATGAAATTCTGTATCAATTATTTCTGAAACAGCCAAAAAATCAAAAAATCTATCAATATCTTGATAAAAATTTTGACGAAGCCATTCTCCGGCTGATCTGCGATAACCGCGCCGAAACAGTCAAAAACTATATCCGGACATTTCCGCAGTATCTGCACGCCCAAAATCTGGATGATTTCATCCAGCGGGCAATTGATAATCAGAAATATGAAATTCAGGTTTATTTGACAGACCTGAAATATCAGCGCGGCGAATTCACACAAAAAGACTGGACTTTATAACAAAAAATCCGGAAATATCCGGAAAAGCGGCAATCCGCAGGAAATAACTGACTTTCTTTTAAAAAATCTTTGAAATAACATCCTGTTTCGACAAATTTCGCAGGGGTTCTCTGCTATAATCATGATATATCATAATTATATGCTGGGAGCTGGTTGATGATGCTGAAAAAATTAATCCGGAGCGAATGGGTTCAGGTGCCCTTATGCTGTATGCTTGCGACCGGCGGAGGCTATTTGCTTTCGCTTGGCACGGTCAGCGGAATTGTCTCGCCGCTGGCGGCGGCACTGGCCGGAATATGCAGTCCGCTGTACAGTTTCTGCATTCTGCTGGGCGGACTGCTGTCCTATTGTGTTCAGGGTGCGCCGGAAGAAATGCAGTTTCTGCTGACCTGTCTGATTGCACTGCTGTGCATCCGGATTTTTTTCTATGATAATTATAAGCCCTGGATATCGGGCATTCTGACATCTGTTACCTGTATCGGAGCCGGAATTCTGGCAGATCTTCTGTTCCGGGGCGGCGGCAGACTGCCGCTGTATATTCTGGAATCGTTCATGATCGGCGCGGCCTCTTTTTTTCTGTCCGATGCCGTGCAGAACTTCCGGGAGAACAGAAAAATCCGGCTGGATGCCGGCAAAAGCTTTACTTATGCGATTTGCTATCTTCTTTTGATTACGGCCTTATGCGGACTGGATCTGGAATTCTGCAATCCGGGCAGAGTGTTCGGCATGACGGTAACTCTTCTGGCGGCGCGGCAGTTCCGGCAGGCCGCAGGCACACTCTGCGGCGCACTGACGGCCTGCGGCGTAGTGCTTTGCAGTGTTCCGCTTGGAATGCCGATGCTGTTTCTTCCGGTCACGGCGATGCTTGCCGGATTTCTGTATCAGATTCCGAATGCCTTTTATATTCCTGTCTGCTTCCTGATGCAGCTTTTCAGCAGTGCCGTACTGGACAGCAGCATTGGCATCATCCGGGTTCTGGCAGAACTGATTCTTTCCTGTACGCTGTACGCCGTATTCTGCCGGACAGAATTCCGGAATTTTTTTTCATTTCCGGAAAAGATTCCTTCCGGACAGCGGCAGATGATTCAGCAGGAAATTTTTCTCAGCAAGGCTCTGGAAGAGCTTCGGGATGAGACTTCTGCCGTTATGCGGCATCTGACGCTGAATGCGCCGCCGGATCCTGTCCGGCAGGTGAGAGAAACGCTCTGCACGGAATGCCGTTTCCGGGAGCAGTGCTGGAAGCATCATGAAAAACAGACTGCACAGGCTCTGGAACAGCTTCTGCACACGCCGTCGGTCATGCCGGAAACGCTGGAGCACTGTCCGGAAAAAAAGCATATCGCCGAAAGTCTGCATGTATTTGCCCAGAGACGGACTGTCCGGCAGATGCAGAATGCCAGTCTGCTGCAAAACAGGCAGGTTCTGCTGGAATATCTTGGTCTTCTGGAACATATCACGGCAGATTCCGCCCGGCGCAGAGCGGTACAGTTCTGCGATACCGAAACGGCTGTGCTGAAAAACATTCTGCTCCGCTGTGCCGTAACGGAAGAAGGCTGTTTTGTCAGCCGTCTGCGGAGCGGCCGCTATACGGCAGAAATCTATTCTGCCCAGGAAGAATTTCCGCTGGCCACCGTGCAGGAATTATTCAGCCGTTATCTGGAAAAAGATCTGAAAGCGTTTCCGATTGCCGGGCGGCATCTGACACGGTACTGTTTTTATGAAATTCCTGCCTGTTCGCTGGAATACGCCGTCCGCAGCCAGAATGCGCCGGCATACGAACGCTGCGGCGACCATGCCGATGCCTTTACAGATTCTTCCGGGAATCAGTATCTTGTTATTTCTGACGGCATGGGCAGCGGCAGTACAGCATCGCTTGCTTCCCGGATTGCCGTGCGCACCTTCCGGAATCTGATCCGGTGCGAAATGCCTGTTGATTCTGCCATCCGCCTGATGAATACTATGCTGATGTCGGAGACAAATACAGAAAATTTTGCAACACTGGATATTTTATTTCTCAATGCCGATACGGGCGAACTGCTGTTTTACAAATCCGGCTCGGCGGCGGCACTGTTCTGCCATAAAGCAGAAATCCAGCAGATTACTGCCCGGAGCTTTCCGCTTGGCATGATGCCGGATGCCGCGCCTTCCCGGATTCGGATGCAGTCGCAGGACGGCGATCAGATTGTCATGCTGTCTGACGGCATCAGCGAGGCAGAATTTCCTTATATCCGCCAGCTTGTTTCGCAGACTCCGGAACCCGGTCAGCTGCTGGAAGAAATTTTTGAAAAAGCTCCGCTGTTTCACGGGGGCACTGTTACGGATGACATGACCGTCATCACAGCCCGGATTCACAGCCGGACGGCACAGCCTGCCCGCCGGCAGAAGCGCACCAAACGACAGCATTCGGCCTCAAGCGTGGGGTTGCGGTAAAATTTGGCATCAGTTTTAGTGCACTATGCACAAAAGCAATCATCAAGAATTATACAAAGCTATAATTTTTATAAAAATACTTGAAAGATTTTTAATTTTCTGTTAAAATAGAATTGGGGACGCAGGGGATTACAAATGCAATTACTGTCATTGGTCACAGGCACCTGCCGCCAATGCCCCACATGAAACCAGACGATTGGCAAATTCAAGCAAGAAAGGATAAAGTTACTGGTATTGCCGCCGGCTGTGCCGCGGCAGTATGTACCCGTTCGTTACCGGGGAATTTACGCCTTCGGAGTGCCATGCCAGCTTATATCAGAAAAATTTTTACTGATATTTGGGCACGTTGAACAAGGAATGCAGAATACGGCTGATATACTGCCGTCTGCATCAGTAACGACAGAGAATTTCATGAGTACGAATAAAACAGAAAACCCGAATGACTTTCCTCTTTATTTATTCTATCAGGGGAAAAACAGTGAAAGCTACAGATTTTTCGGTGTACACGCCATTGAAGAGGACGGCGTAACCAAACATCGTTTCCGTGTATGGGCACCCAATGCCGTCAGCATTTCTGTTGTAGGCGACTTCAACCAGTGGAACAGAGAAACACATCCTATGGAACTGATTGCTGACGGCGTGTGGGAAGCTGTCATTGAGAATCTGGCACAGTTCGATGCCTATAAATACAGCATTGAAACTCGTTCCGGCGAAATTCTGATGAAAAGTGACCCGTATGCCAATCATTTTGAAACACGTCCGGCAAACGCCTCTAAAATTTATGAAAGCAGCTATACCTGGCATGATGATGCCTGGCTGGAAAAGAAAAAACAACAGATTGTTTATAAAAGTCCGATGAATATCTATGAAGTGCATCTGGACTCCTGGAAACGCAACCCGGATAATACTGTACTGGATTATGTTACATTTGCCAGACAGATCATTCCCTATATGCAGAAAATGTCCTACACGCATATTGAATTTATGCCGCTGACGGAATATCCGTTTGACGGTTCATGGGGATATCAGGTAACCGGCTATTTTGCGCCGACTTCCCGTTACGGTACGCCTGACCAGTTCCGCGAAATGATTGATTTGTTCCATCAGGGCGGCATCGGAGTCATTCTGGACTGGGTTCCGGCACATTTTCCGAAAGATGCCTGCGGTCTGTACGAGTTTGACGGCACCTGCTGCTATGAATATACCGACCCCAAAAAAATGGAGCATAAATCCTGGGGCACCCGTGTATTTGACTACGGCAAGGGAGAAGTCCGTTCGTTCCTGATTTCCAGTGCCTGCTACTGGCTGGAGCAGTTCCATCTGGACGGCCTGCGCGTCGATGCCGTTGCTTCTATGCTTTATCTGGATTACGACAGAAGAGACGGCGAATGGACTCCCAATATCAACGGCGGCCATGAAAACCTGGAAGCTGTAGAATTTTTCCGGAATCTGAACGAATCTGTATTTGCAAAGCATCCTGATGTCCTGATGATTGCAGAAGAGTCCACAGCATGGCCGCTGGTCACCAAGCCGACTGATATCGGCGGACTGGGATTCAACTTCAAATGGAACATGGGCTGGATGAATGATATGCTGCAATACATGTCACTCGACCCGATTTACAGAGCATTTAATCATGACAAGCTGACATTCTCGTTCTTCTACTGCTTCTCTGAAAATTACATTCTGCCTATCTCGCATGATGAAATTGTCTACGGCAAGTGCTCCATGCTGCGGAAAATGCCCGGCTATGAAACGGACAAGTTTTCTTCCTACCGCGCATTTCTTGCCTACATGATGGCGCATCCCGGAAAGAAAATGCTGTTTATGGGTCAGGAATTTGCACAGGTCAACGAGTGGAATTTCCAGACACAGCTTGACTGGGAACTGCTGGAAAAAACAGAACATAAACAAATGCAGGATTTTGTCGCCGCCCTGAATAAACTTTATCTGGATACGGCTGCTATGTGGGACAATGACGATTCCTGGAGCGGTTTCAGCTGGATTTCGCATGATGATTATAAACAAAGCGTCATTGCCTTCCGCAGAATTGCCGACGACGGCAGCGAAATCATTGCTGTATGCAATTTTGTTCCCGTTACCCGCGAAGATTATAAAATCGGCGTGCCGTTTGATGATGATTATGAATTGTTATTCAGCACAGATGATGTTAAATTCGGCGGTCAGGGGCTTGCAAAAGAAAAATATGAAACGCTGGATTTCAGTATGCATGGTTTTGACCAGAGCATTTCCCTGACACTCCCGGCATTGTCTGTCCTGTATCTGAAGCGTGTTCCCAAAAAACAGAAATCCCTTGCCGAACTTGCCAACGAAATTGCCGAACGCAAAGAACAGGAACGCAGACAGGCAGAATCTGACCCGGAAGAAAAAACTGACACGCCGGCACAGACAGAAGAAACATCAGACAAATAAAATTATTATTCAGAGCAGACGGGATTTCAAAAAAACTGCTCTGTGGATTTAGGAGGAAATTTTTTATGAATGCTAAGAAAAAAGTCATTGCAATGCTTCTTGCAGGCGGTCAGGGCAGCAGATTATATGCGCTGACCCAGAACGTTGCAAAACCGGCCGTTCCTTACGGCGGCAAGTATCGTATTATTGATTTTGCGCTGTCCAACTGCACTAATTCCGGTATTGATACAGTCGGCGTACTGACCCAGTATCAGCCGCTGGTGCTGAATGAATACATCGGCAACGGCCAGCCGTGGGATCTGGACAGAATGTACGGCGGCGTGCATGTGCTCTCCCCGTTCGAGACCAAAGAAGGCGCAGACTGGTTCCAGGGCACGGCCAATGCCATTTATCAGAACATGCGCTTTATCGAACGCTATGATCCGGAATATGTAATTGTCCTGGGCGGCGATCATATCTACAAGATGGATTATTCCAAACTGGTGGAATATCACGAGAAAAACAAGGCTGACGGCACCATTGCTGTTATTGATGTCCCCAAGGAAGAAGCTTCCCGTTTTGGTATTATGACCTGCGATGCCGAAAACCGCGTTGTCAGATTTACAGAAAAACCCAAGGAACCGGAATCGACACTTGCTTCTATGGGTATTTACTGCTTCACATGGCAGAAACTCAAGAAATATCTGATTGAAAATGAAAATGCCAATACCGGCTCCAAGGACTTCGGCAAAGATATTATCCCGTCCATGCTGGCAAATAAAGAACGCCTGTTTGCCTATACATTTGACGGCTACTGGAAGGATGTCGGCACACTGGACAGCCTGTGGGAAGCAAATATGGACCTGTTAAGCCCCTCTGTTCCGCTTGACCTGTATGATCCCAAGTGGAAGATCTACGCCCGCCATAACAACATGCCGCCGCAGTATATCGGCGAAACTGCCCAGATTGAAAATTCTATGATTACAGAAGGCTCTAATATCAGCGGCAAGGTAGATTTCTCTATTATTTTCTCCGGCGTTACGATTGAAGAGGGCGCAGTAGTCAATTATTCTATCCTGATGCCCGGCACAGTCATCAAATCCGGCGCAGTGGTAGAATATGCCATTGTCGGCGAAAACTGCACAGTAGAATCCGGTGCAAAGATCGGCATCAGTCCGGAAGAAATCCAGAACCGGGAAGACTGGGGCATTGCAGTGGTCGGCCATAATGTCACTGTTTCCGGCACAGCCGTAGTAAAGCCCAAGGAAATTATCTCTGAAAATGTATAAAATCATCTAATCATAGGGAGGCTCTGTTGATATGAGTGTAAATAATAATGTACTCGGTCTGGTGTTTGCAAGCCTGCACGACTCGACCGTAATTGAATTAACCAAGCAAAGAACAATGGGTTCTATCATGTTCGGCGGCAGATACAGACTGATTGACTTTCCGCTGTCCAATATGGTAAACTCCGGCATTACGCAGGTAGGCGTAATTACAAAATCGAATTACGGCTCTCTGCTGGACCATCTGGGAACAGGCCGCGAATGGGACCTTGCCAGAAAACAGGGCGGTCTGCATCTTCTGCCGCCGTTCAGCCAGAACGTGGGCGAAGGCGTTTACCGCGGCCGTCTGGAAGCCCTCAACAATGTATGGAGCTATGTAGAGCATTCCAAATGTGAATATGTTGTGCTCTCGGACTGCGATTATGTTGCCAATATCAATTTTGAAAAGGTCATCAAACAGCATATGGAAACAGAAGCCGATATTACGGTTGTATACGGCAAATATAAATACAGCGAAGAATCCGGTTCCTGTGTGGATGTTCTGGAAATGGACGAAGAAGGCCGTGTTACGGCAGTCCTGATTGACCCGCTGCTGTCCGGCGAATGCAAAATCAGCCTGGATATGTTTGTCATGAAAAAAGATTTTCTGCGCAAACTGGTAAAAGATGCCGCCAGCAAGAATCAGTACAGTCTGGTGCGTGACTGCTTGCAGCCCAAGGTAAAGGAATTCGTCATCAAGGGCTATGAATTTGACGGCTATTTCAGCCGCATTGACAGCGTAAAGCATTATTACGAAGCCAATCTTGCTTTGCTGAAGCCGGAAAACAGAAATCAGCTCTTCAAGCCCGGCGCACCGGTTTACACCAAAATTGGCGACAACGGCCCGGTCAAGTACGGTTTAGAAGCCAAAGCATCCAATTCCCTGATTGCTGACGGCTGCATTATCGAAGGCACGGTAGAAAACAGCATTCTGTTCCGCGGCGTAAAAGTCGGCAAGGGCAGCGTTGTCAAGAACTGCATTCTGATGCAGGGCACCAATATCGGCGCAGACTGCTCGCTGACTGCTGTGATCACAGACAAGAATGTCACGACTGAGGACGGCCGTGTGCTGACGGGTTCTGACAGCTATCCGGTTTATATCAGCAAAAACGCCAAGCTTTAATCAGGAAGGATGATTGATTTTGAATATACTGTTTGCCGCAAGCGAAGCCGTACCGTTTGCAGCTTCCGGCGGTCTGGCGGATGTGATCGGCTCGCTGCCGGCCGCAATCCGCAACAAAGGCCATGAATGCCGCGTCGTCATCCCGCTGTATAAATCCATTCGTCCGGAACTCCGGGCACAGATGACATTTCTGACTAATATTACCGTCGATGTCTCCTGGAGAAAACAGTACTGCGGCATTTTCACGGCACTGTGGAACGGCATGACATATTATTTCATTGATAATGAATATTATTTCGGCCGCGACGGCTTATATGGCTTTTATGATGACTGTGAACGCTATGTTTTCTTCTCCCGTGCTGTGCTGGAAATGCTGCGCTGTATTGATTTTGCCCCGGATATCATCCATGCAAACGACTGGCAGACGGCACTGATCTCTGTTTTTTATCAGGTATTTTATAAATATCAGCAGGGCTACCAGAATATCAAGCATGTGTTTACGATTCATAATATTCAGTATCAGGGCAGCTACGGCCGCGAAGTGCTGAATGAAGTCATGGGAATTCCGCTGTATCATATCGGCATTTTGGAATATGACGGTGCTATTAATATGATGAAGGGCGCAATCGAAGCCGCTGATAAAATTACAACTGTCAGCCCCAGTTATGCATGGGAAATTCTTGACCCGTACTATGCGCACGGCCTGGACAGAATTCTTGTCAACAAGCAGTATAAGCTCTGCGGCATTCTGAACGGCATTGATACGCAGCTGTATAATCCGGAACAGGATAATCTGATTGCCCGGAAATTCAGTGCTGACGACCCTTCCGGCAAAAAAGCCTGCAAAGAAGCCCTGCTCTCGGAACTGGCATTGCAGGAAGGCGATGAACCTGTCATCGGCATTGTCACAAGATTTGTCTCCCATAAGGGCATTGACCTGATTCGCTATGTATTTGAAGATATTCTGAATCTGGGGTATAAATTTGCAATTCTGGGCAGCGGCGAAAAAATCTATGAAGATTTCTTCTCGGAGATGCAGTGGCGTTATCCGGACAGAGTCAGCGTGACACTGGGCTTTCAGCCGGAACTGGCAAAGAAAATCTATGCCGGCGCAGATATGTTCCTGATGCCCTCGCAGAGCGAACCGTGCGGACTGGCACAGATGATTTCCATGCGCTATGGTACTGCTCCGATTGTACGGGAAACCGGCGGTCTGCGCGATTCTGTCAAAGACAACGGCAGCGGCGACGGCAACGGCTTCAGCTTCCGGACGTATAACGCCCATGATATGCTGGATGCCTGCGCCCGTGCAAAACTCTGCTATGATAAGCCCGAAGACTGGAACGCTTTGGTACGGCGTGCCATGAAGAGCGATTACAGCTGGACGGCCTCGGCAGATGCCTATATCGGACTTTATAAAGAACTCTGCAATCGATAAAAAAATTATCCGGACAGAATTTTCTGTCCGGATTTTTTAGCAGCTGTTTTATTTTCCTGTGCGTTTCGCGGCAAAACGATGTGTGAATAAAATATCAGACTGGTATAATTTCAGAGCGGCAAAGGCAATTCCGGCAAGAAAAACTGCCTGATAAATCAGACCGCCCAGGAATAAGCCCGTATCATGAAAGCGCAGACAGCCCGTTGCTGTAAATGTATGAGTAAAGGGAATCAGATATAAAATATATTTGACTGCCCCCATGCTCCGGATATCCGAAACCATGGAAAGAATATACGGGAACATCGTAGCAACCAGAATGGGAATGCTTGCCGTCTGCGAACCTTTGGCATCTTCTACCAGTCCGCCCAGAATCATGGAAGCCGTCAGAGAAATGCAGATTGTCAGCAGCAATTGCAGAATTACTCCAATCCAGCCCAGCGGCGAAATTTGCAGGCCGAGTGTGCGGATGGCATCCTGTGTATTGATCAGATTGGTGAAGGCCTCGGCAATATCGACATTTTCGGCAGTATTGTCCACATTGGCAAGCATGGAAACAAGAAATCCTGCTCCGTAGACGACTGCATAAATCAGAGCTGTAATCAGTGCCGCCAGCATTTTCGCCCCGATAATCACAGAACGCGGCACAGGCGAAGATAACAGCGTTTCCAGAGTTTTATCTGTTTTTTCAGCGGCAACGGCTGTAATAATCGTCTGGGATGTCAGAACAATCAGCAGAAACAGCACAAGCGGCATCAGCTGATCGAACATGGCAAGCGAACCCACCAGCGCGGCACTGTTTGCCTGCACGCTCTTTCCGTTGGCGACTGTGTAGGGCGTTGTGGAAACGGCATGTTCCAGAAATGCCAGATCTCCTTGCAGATAGGCTTCTGATAACAGGGAATTGACAGCAGACTTGACATAGTCGGCACTGGAATTTTCGGAAAAGGCAATGCTCATAGCAGAAGTAGTTTTCAGAGCCGTGATGCTGTCGATTTCGCAGGACTGATGCTGATTCCAGAGCAGATCGGTCATGCCTTCCGGGAGTACAGCGGCATCATTCCAGTTTTGCTGGGATAGAATCATCTCATAAGGCTGACTGTCGGAAATTTTTTTGACTGTATAGCCCTGTTCGGAGAGTTTTTCGGCAATCTGACCGGTAAAATCGGTCTGATCCAGATCTATGATATGCACTTCTCCGGAATTTTCCAGCGTGCCGGAAACGGTAGAAGTCATGACAAAGCCCAGCATCAGAATCAGGATAAAGCTGACTAACAGACCAAGCAGCATTTGTTTGTTCAATAATTCTGATAATTCTTTTTTGAGTAAGTGCATCATGCGTTTCTCACCGCCTTTTCAAACGCTTCTTCCAGAGTCGCGGCCTGATATTTCTGCAATAATTCCTGAGGTGTACCTTCGGCGAGGAATTCGCCGTCTTTCATGATTGCGCCTCTGTGCGCCGTAGCGGAGACTTCCTGCATGTGATGGGAAGACAATAAAAATGCTGTACCGTATGTTTCGGCGCAGTTCCGGATTGTTTTCCGGATATCCAGAGAATTCAGGACATCCAGACCGCTGGTAGGCTCGTCCAGAATTGCCAGTTTCGGCTTAGTCATGACTGTTCTGGCGAGCACCAGCTTGCGGGTCATGCCGCGGCTGTAAGTGCTGATTTTCTGGTTCAAGGCATCGCCCAGTCCGCAGATTTCCTCTCCCAGTGCCGTACATTCTTTCTGTTCTCTGTCTTCTTTGAAATATAATCCGGCAATGAATTTTAAATAATTTCTGCCTGTCATAGTTTTATACGCTCCGGCCTCATCGGGCAGATAGCTGATGCAGGTGCGGACTTTTTCCGGATTTTTGACAATACTGTTTCCGGAAACAAGAGCATCCCCGGCATCGGGTCTTAACAGAGTCGCCAGCATACGCAGAATTGTCGTCTTGCCTGCGCCGTTCATGCCCATCAGACCGAAGATTTCGCCTTCCTGAATCCGGAACGATACGTCTTTGACTGCCTGCTTCTGACCGTAGCTTTTCTGGATATGCTGTACATCGAGTGCATAATTCATAAGAGAAAAACCTCCTTGGAAATTTTAAAAATAAATTTTGATTTACGGTTGATTTTTTTTGTCAGATGTGATAAAATATAAGTATCATCACATGTATTTTTTTACATCCCAGAAAGGAGCATTTTTATGCCGTTACACGAATCCGGAGAAGATTATCTGGAAACGATTTATCTTCTCAGCAAGAAAAAAGATTTTGTTCGTTCGATTGATATCGCCACAGAGCTGAATTATTCCAAAGCCAGCATCAGCCGGGCAATGAAGCTTCTCAAAGAAGCCGGCCTGATTACTATGGCCGAGGACGGACAGATCAAACTCACCAAAGCCGGACATCAGAAAGCAACGGATGTCTACAGCCGCCACACGCTTCTGACCGATTTCTTTGCCAGCGAACTGGGCGTGAATCCCGTCACGGCCGAAAAAGATGCCTGCCGGATTGAACATGTCATCAGCGAAGAGACTTTTCTGAGACTCCGCGCATATATGACTGAAAAAGGCTATCAGACGAGGGTATAAGCATCATGAAGATCAGAGAAATTAAAATTCCGGAGCAGTTCGGCTCTCTGTATGTCTGTCCAGTGCCGGAGAAAAGCCGGAAATCCGAACATGAAACAGCACACAGATTATTGCAATCTGCCGTGCGGAAATATGCCGAAGGCAGAAATATCCGCATTTCGGAAGAAAATCTTGTGCTGGATTATCTGGAATATCAGAAGCCCTATTTCCGGCATTATCCGGAAGTGTATTTCAATCTCAGCCACTGTGCCGGGCTGGCCGTCTGTATGCTTTCGGAGCACGAATGCGGCGTAGATGCCGAAGCCGTCCGGGAAGTCCGGCCGGGGGTCGTCCGGAGAGTTTTCTCTCCGGAAGAACAGATTCTCTTGCAGGAATCTGCCGAACCGGACAGATTATTCACCAGAATCTGGACTCTGAAAGAAGCCTATGTGAAAGCGGTCGGCCGGGGAATCGGCTATCCGATGCAGGAAGTCTGCTTTTCTTTTGAAGCAGATGCAGTTGTTTGCAGTCAGAAAGATGCCGAATTCTGTCAGATATCCTATGAAGATTATACGATCAGTGTGTGTATTCTTCATTCAGGAGTACAGCCTTAAAAGCTGTGCTCCTGATTTTTGCTGCGATCAATCAGAATTTATGATATTATTATAAGGGTGACGGGGTGACGGGGCTGCTGTATACTCCCTATATAAATATCATTTTTATTTTTTGGTGCGTAGGATAGTATAAGTCCGTCACCCCGTCACCTTTTATGATACTATTTGATAAAATAATTGCCGTTCCGGATTTTGTATCCTCGAGGATACATTTTCAGTCAGCGGGGAGGGTTGGGAGGGTTTACTATCCCTTCGCACGAAAAATATATTTTTTAAAAAATATAAAAGGGTACTATACAAGCCTCCCAACCCTCCCTGACCAGTAAATTCCGATTTATCTTATCAGATGATATTTTCTTCAAACGGCGATGCCGGAAGGCCGTTCTTCCCGAATAAGAACACATCCCCGTAATTATACCACGCATAGCGCACCCCTGTCGGATGCGAAATTTCAGAATTTTTTACAAATACAGCATTTTTTCTGATTTCGGCCTGTGCCGGATGCCATTTGCCGGAATCGTCCCGGAGTTCAAAACCAGTCGGCTGAATTCTTATCCTGATATTGTCTTCATGAAGCCGGATGTGAACCGTATCCCCTTTTACTGACATATCGCCGAAAAACGGCGTAACCGGAACGCTGTCTTTTTCAAATAACGTTACCTCGCCATAATCATAGGATTTGTAGCGAAGCGAAGTCGGCTCCGGAACATCAGGACTTCTTACAAGTATATCATCCCCCTGGATTTCGGCCTGTGCCGGATGCCAGATGAAATTCTCATCCCGGAGCGTAAAACATGCCTGTTTTCTCAATTCCAGACCGGATTCTGCATTGTCGAATTCCACAAGAATCCCCTGCCCTTCCGGATACGCATACCGGAACAGCGGCGCAGTCGTATCGTCTTTCTGAAGATGATAGACTTCTTTCAGAGCCTGCAAATATAATCTTTCCGCCGGAATGCGCTTTTCTTTCGGGTGAATTTCGTTGAATTCTCCGCAGTCCAGAATGACAGCCAGTCCGGTATTTTTTGTATTTCTGTAGATATTTTCCTGTGCCTGACGGATGATACTCCAGTTTGTGAGATTTTTAGTATCTTCATAGCCATGCATCGGGAGCTGTACCAGCAGAAACGGCAGATTTTCATCACGGAAATCCTTTCGCCACTGCCGTATCAGACTGGATAATAAAATTTCATAGCCTTCCGGCCGATGGTCGTCCGATTCGCCCTGATAATACAGCACTCCCCGGAGCGTATACGGAATGATTCTTGTAATCATGGTATCATACAGTCCGTGCGGCCGGAGCGGATTAATCGGCGCGGCAGGCCCCGGATAACGGTTTTCGCCGCAGATTTTCAGCACTTCTTCCCAGGAAATATCCGGCTTGTTCTGATAGCATTCAGCGCATTTTTTCTGCCATTTTTCATGATATTCGCAGTAATCGAGATACGCCTGATCAGCTTCCTCGTCGGAGAGACCGGCCATCTGGAGTTCATAATCTTTGAGATATGCTTTTCCGGTTTCGGTTGATTCGAGCATATCACGGCTGATCCATGCGCTGGCGGATGTTCCGCCGTAATTGCATTCGACAAGGCCGACAGTTACGCCGAGTTTCTTGGCGAGCATTTCGCCGAAATAATAGCCGACAGCCGTCCAGCCGGCGCAGTGTTCCCGGTCGGGGAGCTGCCAGACAGAAGCATTTTCTTCCCGGAAGAATTCGTCATCGAAATGGCCGCGCTTGCAGACATGGTATAATCTGACGTTTGAGTTTTTGCAGTTTTCGAGAGCGGGTTCAGGATTCCGGGAATTAATCAGAGCCATTTCCATATTGGACTGTCCGCCGCAGAGCCAGACTTCGCCGATCATGATATCAGATAAAATAAAAGCGGCATCGGGAGAGGAAATTTTGAGGTCATACGGTCCTCCGGCGTGCATCGGCGGAAGGGTGACGCACCATTTCTGGTTCCGGACTTTTGTCTGAACGGAAATATCATTGATTGAAACAGTAATAATTTGATTTTCCTCGGAACAGGCACCCCATATCCGGATGGGCTTTTCTCTCTGGAGCACGGCATGATTTTTAAAAACAGGAGCAGTTTTCAGCATGATGTTCCATCCTTTCATTTTTATATTTATTTTTATTATACTGTAAAAACGGAGCCGTGTCAATAAAAATCCGAGGAAAAAACAAAAAGCCCCTGATTTCTGCAATCAGGGCTTTTTGCTGAAAAGTTGGCCATTGCTGGCCGGAGAATTTATTTAGCAGATAAACGGATACTTATTATAAATTTCTTACGTAAAAATATTGAAAAATTCCGTCAAAAATGTTATAATAAAGTATTAAGCTTTTCTAAGGGCAGTCCGATCATCTGCTAATTTTTTTAGGAGTTTTGTCAAGTGGGATAACTCACTTTTGTGAGTTTCTATGTTTTGCACAAAAATGAAAGGAACTTTTTGTATGTTTTATGAAAGACTGAAAATTGTTTGTAAAGAACAGCACACAACTGTTTCAGCTATGCTGACAGCTCTGAATTTAAGTACCGGAAGCACCGGCCGCTGGAAAAAGGGCAGTCTTCCAAGCGGCGAAGTCCTCGCCCAGATTGCCGATTATCTGCATACTTCTATTGATTATCTGATTTTCGGAGAGTACAGGACAAATCTCAATGAAGAACAGCTCCGGCTTCTGGAACTCTACGAATCTGCCCCCGACCGCGCAAAATATAAAGTCCTCTGCGATTTCGAGCAGATTGTCAATCTTGAAATAGAAAAATTCGCCAAGAAAAAAGAGGCGGTATAATCATGCATAAGAGAAAAATTTAACCGCTGTATCAGCCGGAGCCGATACAGCGGTCATTATTTTGCAGGTTATTTCCCCCGGCGATATTCCGTAGGGGTCATCTGGAAGAATTTCTTGAACGTCCGCATAAAATGCGAATAGTCATAGCCGCATTTCCGGGAGATTTCCTGGAGCGTATCCGATGTGTGCAGAAGCAGATATTTTCCGTGCTCCATTCTGGAACGCCGGATATCATATGCGCAGGTCACGCCGAACGCCTTCTGATAAATCTTGCAGAAATAGGAACTGCTGATATTCATCTTGTGACTGCATACACTGACAGACCATTCCTGTTCCGGATTCTGATAAATCTGATGCCGCAGGGCTTTCAGGTCTTTATAATGAAGCTGTTCGGAATAAGTCGCCTTATTGGAACGCGCTCTTGTCATGAGTGCGGCGGCGGCAACCGTGACAGTTTCTTCCGTGAGAATCTGAATTTCGGGTTCGTACAGAACGGCCGATTGAAGCGGCAGGACAAGCTGTTTCTGTGTACGCTGAAAATGCTCGAAATGTTCCCGCAGATTCTGAATCAGCAGATGATGATACTGGGAATGTTCCGGTTCTGAACCCAGAATGATAAAATCACTTTCGCCTGTGCGGAGGCATTTTTCATGATAGCTGCATGTATTCTGAAGATATTCTGAAAACGCGACTAATAATTTATCTTTCTGTACTGCGCCGCCTGTTTCGGCAATGCGGTACAATCCGGAAATATGCAGGGCAATCCAGAAACAATGTTCTTTTCTTTCCCTGACATCTGTCAGATAATCTTTCCACAGATGCGGCAGCTGGTTGAGATTATATAATCCTGTCAGCGTATCACGAACCTGAGAAAGATAGTCATGATATGCCAGACTCTGCAATTCGTTCCGGACACGCAGGAATTCCAGTGCATTGCTGATTTCGCGGCAGAACCGGATAAAATACGGATTAATGCCGTCAGCAATGCCGATATATTGCAGCACGGCATAGCCGAAGCAGCGTTCCTGAAAATAAACCGGCACAAAGAAAGCGGCAGAAGGTTTTTCTGTCTGCTGAAAATCCGGCGGCAGCAGTTCCGAAAGCGGAAAGATTGTATAGCCGCTGTTGTAATGCATCCGGAGCATTTTTTCAGAATAGCCATGACTCCGGCGCGTTTCGTCGTCCCAGTCCTGACAGAGGCAGAGTGCATAGCGTTCGCTGTCGTAATATTCAGGATCGAAAAAGACATAATTAAGATTATACATTGCTGTTATCAGGCTTTCCAGACTGGTGCAGGATAATAATTTAGTCGCAAGACTGCTGTCCAGATAATTTTCTTCCAGACGGGGGTAATTAAAATCCAGCAGTTCCCATGGATGTGCACTGCCCTGACAGCCGCAGGATTCGCGGCACAGCAGGGAACCTGTATCTGTTTTGCTGCTGACGACAGCTTTTCCGGTCATGAGTTCGTAAAGCTGGCACATGGCATTCCGGCCGAGCTGTTCCCATGAGGGGGCATAACTTGTCACGGGCGGAAGATGCAGAGCCGATTCCATAACGCCGTCATAGCCTGTAACGCGCACATCATCGGGCACGGAAATATGATGTGTTTTGAGGGCATCGCAGAGCGAGACGGCCATCATATCATTTGCGCAGACAACGGCATCCGGCAGAGGGCGTGTGCTGTCGGCGAATTCCTGAGCGAGTTTCTGGGCGGCGAAAATATAGAAATCGCCGTAAACAGCATTTTTTTCTTCCTGATACGGAATGCCGGCTTCTGTCAGGGCTTCGCGGAATCCGGCCAGCCGTTCCATCGAGACGGGATTCTGTGCCTGTCCTGTCAGACAGAGCAGGTTCCGGCAGCTGTGCACCTGAATCAGATGTCTGGTAATGGCGGCAATTTCGGCGCGGTCGTGGTACCATACCGGCACAAACGGCCTGGATTCGATGCCGATTCTGACAATGGGCTTGGAACAGTTTTCCAGCAAAAAGCGTTCGATCTCGTCGCTGTATTCTCTGGCGGCGAACGAATACGGCACAAAGATTACGCCGTCCAGGCCGGAAAACTGAATCATCTGCATCAGATTTTCCTGACTGGAAGAGGCATTCCAGTATTCTTCATGTATTGTAAAAATATTGGCACTGATATTTCTGGCGAAGGCTTCTTCCAGCATACCAGACAGCTGTTTACGGTTGGCAGTTTTGTAGATTTTCCCCATGATAATTCCGATTCGTACCGGTTCTGTCATAAGCTTCCCTGCTTTCTGGCAGTTCCTGTACCGGCGGCAGATCTCTTCCCACTAGATAATCAAGAGAAGTGCTGAACATATCGGCAATCCGGGCAAGGATTTCCACGGGCATGGCATGGATGCCGCGTTCGTAATTGGCATAGGTACGGCGGCTGATGCCAAGACGCTGTGCCATTTTTTCCTGCGTGATATGTTCTTTTTTGCGCAGTGTGCGGATTCGTGTGTACAGGCATTTTCTGGTGTTCTGGTAGTCTTGTGTGATCATAATCAATTACCTCCTTTAGATATGCATACCTGAAATCTGGCAGGTATTCTATTAATTAAGACAATTCAGAGGCAAAAAAAATGACACTTTTTTGAAAATTTAATCAAATTTTGTACACATGCACAAACGGAACTGCTGTTTTTTGTTGATATTGAACGCACAAGGGCAGACATCAGTCTGCCCTGATTTTTTTGAATTTATTATAGCATGTTTCGGCACGGTTGTCAAGTACCGTTCCGGCAGATTTATGCTATTCGACAGCAGTCGCATTGTGAAAACAAACTATGTGCATGTTAAATATATAAACTTATCTATTTTTGGTTAATTTCACTAAAATAAAAAATATAATTTGGCAAATATACCAATTGTATTTTCAGACAGAATTTGCTATAATGTATTCAATACCGGAAAATGCCGAAGGGCGGCATGTTGCGTTCCGGTTGTATTTGAAAGGGGAATGATTTCCAATGAGAATGAAAGCAATGAAATCCTGTCTGGCTGCACTTCTGGCAGCCGCCACTGTTGCCTGCTCCGCAGGTGTTTCTGCACAGGCCATTACCGCCGCTCCGGCCGAGAATGCCAATATCGCAGCTGCTGCAAGCGAAAGCAGCGTAAAATTTACGGCATCGGCAGGTTTTGAAGAAGGTGCTTATGCTGAATGGTCTGCTGTTTCCGGCGCGTCCGGCTACAATGTATATGTAGACGGCACACAGATTGATTCTATGCTGATTCGTCAGTATCCGGGATGTTTCCGTGCTGATGCTGTCGGCCTGAAAGCCGGATCTCATACACTGAAAGTTGTACCGGTTATCAGCGGCAAGGAAGATTCTTCCAAGGCTGCCGAAGTCAAAGTAACTTCTGCTGCAAATGACCGTTCCGGTTTCGGCTGGGTCAACGGCACGTCTTCCGGTGCTTATAACGAAGACGGTACACTGAAATCAAATGCGACTGTAGTATATGTCACCAATGCAACAAAAGATACTGTCAAAGTCACTCTGCCGGATAAAAAAGGCAATGATACCGAACTGACCGGCGTACAGAATATTATTACCAATCTGAAAAGCAATACCAAAGTCGGCCCGGTAGCAATCAGATTCATCGGTAATATTGAAGACCCGGCCAACATGCCCAACGGTGACCTCTATGTAGATACAGTTACCTGCGGCCTGACAATCGAAGGTATCGGCAATGATACTACATTCAACGGCTTTGGTCTGGTTATGAAGAATTCTTCCAATGTAGAAGTAAGAAATCTGGGCTTTATGAACTGCAACAGCACAGAAGGCGACGACTGCGGACTCCAGCAGAAGAACGATCATATCTGGGTACATCACTGCGACTTCTTCTATGGCGATGCCGGTTCCGATGCCGACCAGGTAAAGGGTGACGGCGCACTGGATACCAAAACTTCTACTTATATCACACATTCTTACAATCATTTCTGGGATAACGGAAAATGCAATCTTCAGGGCATGAAGTCTGAGTCTACAGAAAATTATATTACTTATCATCATAACTGGTATGATCATTCTGACTCCCGTCATCCGAGAATCAGAACCTGCACAGTGCATATCTATAACAACTATTTTGACGGCAACGCAAAATACGGCACTGGTGTGACAATGGGCTCTTCTGCATTCCTGGAAAACAACTATTTCAGAAACTGCAAATATCCTATGCTGTCTTCCATGCAGGGTTCTGATATTGCCGAAGGCACAGCCAATGCCACATTCTCCAGCGAAGACGGCGGCATTATCAAATCTTTCGGCAACTATATGACCGGACAGAAATCTTATATCACCTATCAGCAGGACAATACAGAATTCGATGCTTATGAAGCTTCTTCCAGAACGGAACAGGTGCCTTCTTCTGTCAAGACCAAACAGGGCGGCACAAGCTATAATAATTTCGATACCAATTCCAGCCTGATGTACAGCTATACGCCTGACAAGGCAGAAGATGTTCCTGCCAAAGTCACAGCCAATGCCGGCCGTGTACAGGGAGGCGACTTCAAGTGGACATTTGACAATTCTGTCGATGATGCAAGCTATGCTGTCAATACAGCACTGAAAGCCGCTCTGGTAGCCTATAAAGATTCCATCGTAGCCATTGGCAGCGGATTTACAGATTCTACCGACCCGACAGCAACGACTGCTCCGCAGGAAACCACAACAGTTGCTACAAATAATACAACACTGCCGACAACTGCAACTACTAAAACAACAACTGTGACCACTACAGCTACACAGACTCCTGCAAACTATGCACAGATTATCTATGCATCCCCGAACGGTACAGGCTCCGGTAATTCTGCATCTGACCCGACCGATGCCCTGACTGCCATCAAGAACGTTCCGGCAGGCGGCTGCATCTATCTGCTGGAAGGCACGTATCATTATACTGATACAATCCTGATTGATCAGAACAATTCCGGTTCTGCCGGCAAGTATAAGACAATCTCTGCTTATAACGGCGCAAAAGTAGTCTTCGACTTTACAGGCCAGACCGTAGACGGCAGTGCAAGAGGCTTTGTTCTGGATGGTTCCTACTGGCATTTCTACGGCTTTGAAATCTACAATGCCGGCGACAATGGTATGCTGCTTTCCGGTAATAATAATATTATTGAATACATGCTCTTCAATGATAACGAAGATACCGGACTCCAGATTTCCAGATACAGAACCGATGCCGCTACTGTAGCAGAATGGCCGACCAACAACCTTGTCAAGAACTGCACATCCAAGAACAATTGCGATGAACTGACAATGGAAAATGCTGACGGCTTTGCTGCCAAGCTGACCTGCGGCGAGGGCAATGTCTTTGACGGATGCTTCTCTTATAACAACTCCGATGACGGCTGGGATCTGTATGCCAAAGAAGCAACAGGCCCGATCGGCGTAGTAACACTGAAAAACTGCGTAGCATTCCGCAACGGCTTCACAGAAGACGGCAGAGGTTACGGCGACTGCGACGGCAACGGCT
>DFJS01000027.1 GCA_002373165.1 Ruminococcus sp. UBA3665 | reverse complement strand
CAGTTCAGCCGGAGGAAGAGCCTGATTCTGAGGATACCTTTCCTGATGAATCTGACTTTGCTGTTCCGGAAATTCCGGAGACTCCTTTACAGATGGAATCAGAAGAAGATCCGGTTTATGAAAATAAAATAACTATGCCAAAATCATCTATAAGTGATGAAAAATATGCAGAATATCATAAGCTTTGTCTGCAAATGCTCTCGGAAGGAAAATTCTGCTGCGCTGCGGCTTATGCCAGAGTGCTCGCCAATTTGTTTGATAAATTTGAAAATTATGATAAGCAGATTGCATTTGCCTTCAACGATCCCATGGAAAATTGCAGATACAGCTCCGATATCATCTTTTCTACTTATTTTAATAATAATACAGAACTGTCTGATTATCTTGTAATTGCCGCCGTTCTGCGGAATTATTTCTCCGATCAGAATTGCTATGATTCTATGATTCGTCAGCTTCAGGATGCTGTTTCGTCTAATCCTGTTCTGGAAGAAAATGCATCGCTGAATCAGCTCGTCTATGCATTGCAGAATTTCAAAGCCGTGCATCATCATGGTGTGGATGCCTATGCAGATTACCGCCGGAAAGATCAGAAATTACTGGAAAAGAAAATTAAAGCTGTCCAAAGTGAAGCCTCGGCATTATATGATAACTATGTGGAGAAAAAAGCTTCTGAAAGCATTCCGCATAAACGCCTGATGGAAACAAGAAAACTTATTTTTAATAAAAAAAGCGATCTTGCACTTTGCCTGGAAGCTGTCAAAAAAGATGACCGCCATATGCTGGAATTGATAGAAGAATACCTGTACCGTGTATTTATCAAAGATGACTGCATGATTCAGGAAGAAAATATCGACCCCCAGAAAATTGAGGTTCTTATTGAGAAAAACTGGCAGGATGCCGGAAAACTGATTCTTGCAGAGAAAAAGACTTCCGATCTGATGGGCAGTCTGCGTATGAATCTGTTTAAGGCACTCCAGAAAGTTGCCGCTGTGCTTTGCAATTATGCCGAATCTGTCCGCATTCTCTCCGGAAACAGCGAAACAGCCGAAAATATCGCTTACCAGAGACGGAAAGGCTCCCTGCTGGAATATACAGATCAGGCACTTGCGTATTATCAGAAGAAAGAAATGCCGCTCTCTTTGCTGGAAACTGCCGGCGAAACAGTAATCTGCAATACACTGGAAGAAATCAGAAAACGCCTGGACGGTACTTATGATGAACGTGAAAAACATTATTTTTATCTGGATTTCCTCAAAAACGGCTTTGTTCTGCTCGATGACGACTATATGCCGGTATTGGATGAAATTTATGAAATTCCTAATCTTTCCGTTCTTTCTCGTATTGAAAATCATTTCCATACCCCCGGTGCAGAACTGGAAGACCGGCTTCAGGCAATCCTGAGAGGTGAGGATGATTACGGCTCGGCACGGCTGATTCTTGCTTATCTGAAAACACATCCCGAAATTGTAAAAAAATCTGAAATTCTGGATGTTGATATTGACGAGGCCCTTCAGTATCCCAGCAAGGATATGGAAAACAAACGCCGGAATTTTATCGAAGATCTGGAACTTGCACAAAGTTACGGACAAATTGACAATACCAAGGAAGATATGCGCGAAGCTCTGATTCAGATGATGGACAGATGGTACCGCTGGGCACTGCAAACCTGCAATTACGGATTCTTCTATAAAATACTGAACGAAATCCGCGCCAAAATTAAAGAAGACTCTCAGTTCCGGGCAATAGAACTGGAACATAATCTGGATATTTTTATGTCAGAACATTCCGGCTGGGAAGAGGATGAAAAAATTTCAGAGGCCGTCCAGAAAATAAAAGCCCGTATTGCTGTCCAGAATTATGCCGCCGCAGAAGACCTGCTGAATAGAGTGATTGAAAACGATCTGGATACAGGCATCAGTTACCTGACAGAAGACTATCTGGAAGAATTTCTGGAAGAATATTCGCTGAACTCTGCCAAGGCCGGCTATGCAAGCAATGTGCTCCAGCTGCGCGTTTCGGCACATAACAAAGATACCAAAGGTGCTGCCAAACTGATTGAAAACTGGCCGAAAGGCAGCGGTACACAGCCTTCCAGAATCAAAGAACTCTTTATCGCACTGGGATTTAATATCAAAGATGTCACACAGCAGCAGCCAATCCAGGGAAAAGATCATTTCTTTGCTTCTCTGAATCATCCCAAAAACGGCAGAAAATCCAATTATACCCACCCGATTGCCGCATTCGGTTCAGAGGCAGAGGAAAAAGGATTCCGGATTATTTCTATTTTCGGAAAAATGACCGCAAGCCGCCTGATTGATATGTTCAAAGAAATCGGCAATGCCAAGAATACCGTCATTCTGCTGGATTTCACCCTCAGCCTGGCCGACAGACGGGAACTCGCCCGGAAAGCCAAAACAGACTCTATCGGAAAAACTTTTATCGTAATCGACCGCGTCACGGTAGTCTATCTGGCAAGACATTATTCCGAAACAGCTATCAACCGTATGCTGATGGCCGTAACTATGCCGTTTGCCTTCTATCAGCCCTATATTTCCGAATCTTCCAAGGCCATGGCGAAGGAAATCTTTATGGGCAGAAAAAATGAACTCCAGAAAATAGAATCTGAAAACGGAATTAACATTGTCTACGGCGGCAGACAGCTGGGAAAATCTACACTGCTGAGAACGGCATGGCAGGATATTAATCATGACGAAAACGGCGACCGCGCTGTTATGGTAGATATCAAAAACCTGAATTTCAAAGCCGCAGTCAAAAAAGTAGCCGAGGCTCTGTTCGATGAAGGCATTCTTTCAGCAGAACTCCTTGCAGAAGACTGGAGCGAACTGACCAGACAAATTAAAAAACGTCTGTGGAATCCGGAACCCGGTCAGAAAAAAATCCCGTACCTGCTGCTTCTGATGGATGAGGCCGATACTTTTATCGAAAGCTGTGAAGCAGTCGATTTCCAGCCGCTGGATGCCCTGTACGAATTGCAGAGCATCGAATCAGGAAGATTTAAATTTGTCATTGCCGGACTGAGAAATATTATCCGCTTTAAGAAAAATGTTGCCCTCAGCAATAATCATGTGCTGCCCAAGCTCGGCTCCCTGACAATTATGCCCTTTAAAACTGCCGAAGCCCGCGAACTGCTGGAAGTGCCGCTCTCTTACCTGGGATTCCGCTTCCCGGATGATAACCGCACAGAATGCCTGATTTCTACTATTTTCGACACAACCAACTATTTCCCCGGCCTGCTCCAGCTGTACTGCTTCAAGCTGATTGAAGCACTCCAGAAAGATTATGCCGGATATGACGAGCAGGAAGCACCGCCTTATCTGATCAAAGAAGAACATATTAAAAAAGCTCTGGCAGATTCTACACTGACCAAACAAATCCGCGAAAAATTTATTATTACACTGAAAGTCGGCGATGATGATTATTATTACCTGATCGCCCTGCTGGCAGCATATCATTATCATAACAAAGTCAGCCAGGACGGATGCAGCGCACAGGAAATCAGAGAGATTGCTGACAGCTATGCCATTACCAAAATTTCTTCTATGACAAACGAGGAAGTCACCGCGCTGATGGAAGAAATGCGCGAACTTAACGTCTTCCAGCAGGTAAAAGACGGAAGATACCGCTTTTCCAGACTTAACTTCTGTCAGATGATGGGCAATGTTCAGCAGATTGATAACGAAATTCTGGAATACGCTCTGCATTAAGGAGGAAAATCATGGAAAAAATATGGTGGGAACATATTACAAAGGCTAATTATTTTATCCGTTCCGTAACAGATGCATTGCAGGCAGATAAAAGCGTCATCCTGTCTATGCCGCGTTTTGTACCGTGGCGCAATACATTTCAGGAACTGACAGAGGAAATTCTGCGCCGGAACCCGGATAACAGCCTTGTGTACCTGGACTGCCCGGAAGATCCCCCCGGAAAATATCTTCTGGAACATTACTGCAAAAAAGAAAAAAGAGATGCCTACCGGTATGGCATGTCCTATGCAGAATTTCTCGCCAAAAGCCGGGATATCGTTCTGCATAACCGGTATCTGTGGATTAAAAATCTTTCACGGGAATCTTTGCATGAATGGATTCGCTTTATTTCAGAATATTATAACTATCTGGAAAAAGATATGTCCCCGGCCTTATTCATTCTGGAAACGACAGAACTTCCGGCAAATGAAAAAAATCTGAAAAATATTGCAGAAATCCGCTTTACAAATATGATTCAGGATTATGATATTTTCACTTTCTGTATTCTTCTTTCTTCGGATATGTCTGTGCATTCGGCGGACAAATCCTATCTTGCAGAACTTGTATCCAGTATCTGCGGAAATGATGTGGAGCTGTGCGCCAAAAGCATCAGCTGCGGCAAGCAGTTCCTGAAAAATCCTGCGGAAACACTGCATACTATTATGCAGTCGGAGTGCCACAGCGACGGCAGTCCTTTTACGGAAATTCCCGATGACAAAACAATCGAAATTAAAATCTGGGAAAGTCAGATTAAAATGCTCTTTCCTATTATTGAACGCTATCGCAGCCGCTTTGTCAGTCAGCATTATGACCAGATTTTAGCCGCCCTGCCAATTACCAATAATCTGGGAGATAAGATAGAATCCCCGGAAGATGCCGAACTCGGTGTGCTGATTCAGCTGGTCGGCAAAAAGAATTTTTTCCTTGGCGAAGCAGACTATAAAGAACTGAATCTGTTCCGGAATGCCCGGAATGATCTGGCACATCTCAGACCTTTGGGATATGATATCTCTGAACAGATTCTTCACAAGCACTGCTGAATAAAAAAGTCCCGGTTTTCTTATGAAGCCGGGATTTTTAATAAATAAAACAGATTGACATTTTGTGAAAAATATTGTAAAATAAGATTATATTCAAAACAGAAAGGAACGGTGAATTATGCCGGAATATCAGAATGTTCTTGCCCTGTATGACTGCCGCAGCAAGCAGGAATATATCTACCGTACTAACCGGGTGAGAGAAATTGCAGGAGCTTCCTGTCTGCTTGCAGATTTATTCATGGGCTTCTTTAAAGATAAGGAGAACGGCTTCCGCATCAATGCTGAATGGAAAACAGCTGCGCCGGAAAAATATCTGGAAGTTTTCAATGCTTCCGGTCTGGATGCAGAAATTGTCTATGAAGGCGGCGGAAATCTTTGTGTTATTTATAAAAATCAGGAAATTTATAAGAAAATCAATCGGGCATTGTCAAGAAATATTCTGGATCGTACCTTCGGGGTCAGCATTATTGCATCCTCTGCGACCGTTACAGGGGATTTTGTAAAAGACAGAAGAAATTTATATCTGAGTAATGCACTGCAAAAAAATCTTGGTGCCTATCATACGCCGTGCAACGTCCTGCCGATTACACAGGTCGACCGTGTAACATATCAGCCCATTGTCAAAAAAGAAAAAGACAGACAATATACGACAGAAAGCGAAAAGAAAATGAAGGCGTATCATATTCTGTTCAAAGAAAAAGCTGTCACAAAATCCGAAATGTTTAAAGAAATGTTCGATGATATGACGGATAAGGGCAATGACAGCATTCTTGCTATTATCTATATCGACGGAAATAATATGGGCAGCAAGGTCAAGGCAATTACAGAAGGCAAAACAGAGTATACAGACGGCATCAATGCGCTGAGAGAGTTTTCACAGCAGACAAACCGGGATTTCGTCGAAAATCCGATTGATGCCATTACGGAAAGATTATATGCATTATATCAGGAAAATCAGAATGACCCGAAAGAACAGATTAAATATCTGTTCCGGCCGATTATCAGCGGCGGCGATGAAATTACAATCGTCTGCAATGCCCATGCAGTTCCGGAAATTCTGGAAACTTATTTTGAAACACTCACTTCCGGAAGCGATAATTCTGCCTGTGCCGGTGTGGCATTGTTCCATAGTCATGCCCCTTTTGCCGATGTCTACAGAATTGCAGAAGAATGCTGCGAAAGCGGCAAGAATTTCTCTCACCTGGCAGGGAATGAAAATAAAAATTATATCGATTTTCATTTCTGTCATGCCGGAATTACCAATTCTCTGGATGCAATCCGGAATGCACAGGAAAAAGAATATACTGCCCGGCCTTATGAATATCAGAAAGAATGGAAAGATTTCATCCGTTACGGCAATAAAACAAGCAGTCTGAAACGCGCGGATATCAAAGACCTTGGCGAAGCAATTGTCAAAGGCGATTCGTATTATCAGGAAGAAATCAGAAGAATCAAGTCCCGCGATAAAACCGGCGATTTCGAGGAAATTTATCAGAATGCGGAGCAGCTGAAAAAATATCTTTTTGATATTTCCGTTGTGTTCGATCTGTGGTTTGCAGGAAAGGAGTAAAAGACAGATGAGTAAACTGGAAATTACACTGAAATCTGATTTGTGCGCTGCCAGCGGAGACGGATTTTCATCTGTCATTGATACAGATGTCAGTTATGATAAATATGGTTTTCCGGTAATCGGCGGCAGAAGACTGAAAGGCTGCCTGAAACAGGCGGCAAAACTGATCGGCTCCGGACAGATTGAACAGATTTTCGGAGAACGCGGCAAAGGCTCGCCCGGAGCACTGAAAATTTCAGATGCTGTAATTGAAAATTATGAATTTCTGCAAAAAGAAGCCAAAGCTCAGAAAATGAATGCAGAACAGATTATTTCTCTTTTCACATATACCCGCGCTTCTACAGCAATTGAAAACGATACGGCAAAGAAAAATTCCCTCCGTTTTACAAGAGCTGTCAGGCATTATTCCCCGTTTGCCGGACAGGAAGAACTCAAATTTGTTGCCGAAGTTGAACTCAATCCGGCTTATGCAGAAGAATTTTCAGATATCTGCAAAGCTTTGAGAAATATCGGCTATAAGCGAAACAGAGGCTTCGGGGCTGTGGAATGCTGTTTTGTCCCTGAAGAACAGCAGGCCGCGGCTGTGCCGGAATTTTCTGCATCAGAAGAAGCAATTCAGTACAGCTATCTCATCCGGCTGAAGGAAAATGTCATGATTCCCGGCCCGGCTTCGGATGAAACAATGGAATATATTCCGGGAACATCCGTTCTGGGATTGCTGGCAGGCAGATATCTTGCCGTCTGCGGAAAGACTCCCGAATTTGATGAAATTTTCCTGAAAAATCATGTTAACTTTTCTAACCTGTATCTTTCGGACAGCTCCGGAAAAGAATATTTCCCTGCACCTGTCATTCTCGGAAAAATCAAAGGCGAAAAAGGTGCATTTAATATTATTACTTATCCCGTTCCGCCGACAAAAATTATTAAACCCGTGAAAAGCGGCTTCTGCGATTTCGATTCGCATATTATCAAGCCGCTTACAGAAACAGTATATCATCATTCTACAGAAGACGAAGGCACGCTCTATACGCAGACAAGCCTTTGCAGCGGTCAGTATTTCCGCGGTACGATAACAGGAAAAGCCTGCTATGTTTCTGTCCTGAAAAAGCTGATAGAAACTTCTTCCCTGCGTTTCGGAAGAAGCAAAACAGCACAGTATTCTGACTGTATTTTTGTCAGCGGACAGATTTCTGCCCCTGCACAGGAAGAAATCAAAATTGCCAAAGGAGAAACTTTTATTGCTCTGCTTCTGTCAGATATTTTAATTCCGGACGGCGCGGCAGGTTATGATATTACTGTAGAGGGCCTGAAAAAAGCAATCGGCCTTTCACATCTGGAATGCGACGGCGGCAGCAAAATAAAGCGTTCTGCACTCCGTTACAGAGTCGTCACAGGATATCATGCCAAATGGAATATCCAGAAACCTCATATCCGTACAATTGCAGGCGGTTCTACTCTGGTATTCACCGCAGAAGAAGATATGATTCTGCCAGAACGTATGCTTGCAGGTGCAAAACAGAACGAGGGCTTCGGACAGGTGCTGTTCTGCAAAGCAAAGGATTTTGCTGAAACATCTCAGGAAAAAACAGAAATTTCACAGCCGGAAACAGTGCAGGGCGTTCTTGCCGATCTGCTTGCTTCTAATCAGAAAACAGAAGCAATGCGGCAGAAAGCAATTGAATTTGTCGCCGGACAGTCCGGAAAAATTATTAATTCTTCGCAGGTAGGCCGTTATCTTCTCATGACAAAGAATGCCGGAAATCTGGATGAATTAATTGAATGGAAAGAAAAGATCAAATCAGATGCTTCCAAAGTATTTTTTGAAAAAATCATAGAAGACAGCAAAGTCCGCGAACAGGGCGGCCTGTGGCGTGAATATCTGACTCTGATCCTGACTTTGATCAAATATGCCAACAGAAGGGAAGAACAGTCATGAAAGAAAAAATTCAGTATTATAAAATGAAATTCCGGCTTGCTTCTCCTCTTGCGGTCGGTTCGGGCGAAAACAGCCATACGGACAGCGATGTCATTCTTGACAGCCGCGGACAGCCCGTGATTCCGGCAGCCGCTTTTGCAGGAGTCATCCGGCATTATCTCGGCGTGGAATGCGATGATAAAGATAAATTTTTCGGCTATATCGACAAAAAAGATTCCTGCGAAAGCAAAATCCGGTTTTATGATGCTGTTTCTGTTTCGGAAAATTATACTGCCGTGAGAGACAGTGTCGCTCTGGAAGAGAAAGTCGGCAAAGACGGCGCAAAATTCGATCAGGAAGCAGTCGAAACCAATGCAGAGTTTATCACGCTGTTTGAACTGCATCAGGCTGATGAAACACAGGAAAAGCGTTTTAAAAAGGCACTTTTTGCCATGCAGGCTGGTTTTCTGCGCATCGGGTCAAAAACTTCCAGAGGATACGGACAGATTTGCATAACAGATCTGAAAAAAGCAGAATTCCTGCTTCCGGATGACAGAAAAAAATGGCTGGCATTTCAGCCTTATAATTTTGATGCAGAAGAGGAGTACCAGCCGGAAGTGCTGGAAGTCTTTGAAAGCAATTTTAAAACAATACATCTGGAACTGAAACAGCAGGGAGCACTTTCTATCCGGAATTATACAGTTAAAAATGCAGAAGATATTTCTTCGGCAGATTATATTCAGCTTTCTACCAATGACGGCGTTCCGGTCATTCCCGGCACCAGCTGGGCAGGAGCGTTCCGGCAGAGATTTGCAGAATTTGCACAGAATCCCGAATGGGTCAGAGAAATCTGGGGCTTTGTGGATGAAGAACCTAAAAATCAAAAAAAATCAATGATTTATTTCTCAGAAAGCCGCCTTGCAGACGGCGTTCCCAAAATTCTTACCAGAACATCTATAGACCGCTTTTCTGCCGGAACAAAAAATCATGCGCTGTACAGCGAAAAAACATATTATTACGGTACATGTTCGCTGGATATTCATGTTCTGAAAACCGTCAGCAGTCTGGAACAATGCATCGAACTGCTTTCTGCTGTTATCTGTGACCTTGACAGAGGCTATCTGGCAGTCGGCGGCCTGACTTCTGTCGGCAGAGGCCTGTTTTCTGTTACAAAAATGGAAATTGACGGCCGGGATGTCACACAGGCCATAAAATCCGGCAATATTCAGAATATAACAGGAGGTCAGAAATCATGACAGAGAAAGAAGAGTATCGCACACAGCACGGCTCTGTGGCCGAAGCAGATATCAATGCGCTGATTGCCGAAAAAATCAGCGGCGGCAATATGCTGCTGATGGATACCGAAAAATTTGAATGCAGTCCGCAGAAAAAAATTGAAGATACTTCCCATCTGCTGGATGTGCGTGTTTTTACTCCGGAAAAAGAACTCAGAATTATGCGGCCTTCTATTGCAGATGAATTTACGTATCGTTTGATTGATGATACTGCCGGAACATATGATTATATTGATGAAGATCAATATCTGGATATTGATGCGAAAAAATCTTCCGGTACGGCATATGTCGCAACCGGGGGTGGGACGTATACGCTCCCTGTGGAACATGCCGAAAAAATCAGAATCCGGAATTATATTTCTTATGATAATCAGGGCATTGCACAGATTACTGATTTCAGAATAGTACAATATCTTACAAAGGGGGAATCCTGATGAGTGGTTTTATTAATCCCTATACGTTTATTCCTGTGTATGAGGGGCAAAAAGAAAAATATCAGAATTATTTTGCACAGCCGCTTATGACAGGAAAAATCTGCTGTACGCTGACAACTCGCACACAAATTGCAGTCTGCGACGAAGTCGGCAAACGGGATTATGACTTTTTTAAAGTCAACGGAAAAGCTGTCATCATGGGCAGTTCTCTGCGCGGCACAATCCGGAGCATTTATGAGGCTCTGACGGATTCCTGCCTTTCTTCTACCAATGCCGAAGATGATGATTATTTTTCTTCACGTCTGAACAAGTCCGACCCCGGCCTGATCGAACTGACAAAAAACGGCTATGTGCTGTACTCTGCCAAAAGATATAAAGATGAAAATAATACTCAGCTGGGCAGTTACCAGACCGGCGATTATGTGGGCTTTACAGATTATTCCCATCCCGACAGTACAATTTTGTATTTTTATCTGAAAGAAACCGCATCCCGAAAAGGATATGTTCATAAAACAGACAGATTCCGCTCCAGAATAAAGGGCAGGCCTGTCGAAAATAAAGACAGTATTTTTGAAAAAAATACCCAGATTGCAAGATTGTCCGAGAAAAGCATTAGTCTGCTGGAGGAAAATCTGAAAAAATATGAGACAAAAAATAAAAATATCGCCCAAAAATACTGTGAGCAGCTGGAACGGATGAAGCAGGGCAGGGGAGTGCTTCCCGTCTGGTATTACAGAAAAGGACAGAATTACTATTTTGCTCCTTCCCAGATGTCCCGTGCTGTTTTCTACCGTCAGCCTGTCGATTTTCTGGAAGATCTTCATCTGAATCCCTGCAATACTGCCGACTATATCTGCGAAGCCTGCGCCATGTTCGGCATTGTCCGCCAGACAGAAAAAAAATCCGGCAGTTTCGCCAAAGCAAGCAGAATTCGCTTTTCTGATGCCGTCTGCGAAGATACTGGCTGCTTTGATCAGAAATTTACTCTGCCTATTCTGGCTTCTCCAAGACTTTCTTCATTTGAGTTTTATCTCAAAAGCGACGGCAATCAATACTGCGCCGATGACCAGACTGCCGCAATTGCCGGAAGAAAATATTACTGGCATCACAATGACAATTCCAGAAAAATCAATACTGATGCCCCGAATAAAGCAGGCAATAACATGGATGCCCGTGCAGAGCTTGTCAAGCCGGAAAGTACATTTCAGTTTGAAGTTTATTTTGATAAAATTCCGGAAACGGTTCTGAAAAAACTTCTGTTTGCACTGACACTCGGCGAAAATACTGTGAAATCCAGATATTGCCATAAAATCGGTCACGGAAAGCCGATCGGCCTTGGTTCTGCCAAAATTACAGTGGATGCCGTGAAGGTCAGAACGTTTGATCAGGACGGCTATCAGGATAAGAACTATGACTGGAATCCGAAAACGCTCCGGGATGTGTTCCGAAATCAGAAAAATGTGGATAATGTTCTGAGAGTAACCAATTTCAATGCCGTACCGGGAAAAGATATTCAGTACCCGACAACCAATCCGAACGGCGGCGGCGATATTTTCAAATGGTTTGCACAGAACCGTGACGGACTGCGGAATATCGGCAAGTCTATGAAATATTATTATAAGCTTCCTTCTTTGAATGATGCAGACCAGCATCTGCCGTTCAATCCGAATCTGCGGAACAGCGGCGGCAGTTCTGTTCCGTCAGGTTCCGGAAGAGGCGGCGGCAGTCCTGCTCCGTCAAGCTTCGGAAACGGAAACAGTTTCGGCGCAGGAAATTTCCGCATGAAAGAAAAAAAGAAAAAAGATAAAAAATAAGCATCAGCAAAGCTCCTCCCGGAAGACAGCCGGAAGGAGCTTTTTTTAAAAATTTATTCAAGATTCCAGGTTTTCTGTTTCGGGTTAATGCCAAGCTGTTCATGAAAGGCTTTTCTCTGCTGGGAAATAGCAGCATCTGTCACGGAACGTCCCAGCCTGTCCGGCAGATATTTTTTATACACTGCCGCTTCCAGAGGAATTTTGATTTCTTCCTGCTTTGAAGAAATTTCCAGCTGTGCATAAGTTTTCGGAGCTGTCACAGCAATATTCTGGAGCGTCCTGCATGGCTGTGTCATGAAGAAATCAAGAAAATCTGTATTCATTGTGCCGAAGGCCTCCTGCTGATTAATCTGAATTTCCTGATGTATGCCGTCCTTGCAGACAGAAGTCATATAATCTGTGACAAAACAGCGGGAATAGAATAATCTTGTCGGATTAGCCGCTTTTCCGGAACTGTGTTCCATAAAGCGGATATAGCTGAACATCTGGGCAATTCTGGCTTCGGCATTGAATTTGCCTTCGGTTTGTTCATCAGGAGAAATGACAGTATCTGTGCCGAGGGAATCGGCATCTTTTTCGGTGCCGTCTTCGTTCCGGCCGAGAGATTCTGTCCGGTTTTCCCTGATTTTTTCACCCTGCGCATTCTGGACAATTCTGGTATGTTTCTTGTAGATATGATCATTCACCCACCAGCTGAGACAGGTCATAAACCAGGGGAAAAAGGCATCACATTTTTCAGAATCATATCTGGCAAGGCATTCGGTCAGACAATCGGTCAGGATATCGCTTTCTTCGTATATATGATTCAGGTGACTGTTTTTGTGAAGCAGTTCTTTTATTTTGGCCTTGACTTTCCGGCCGCAGGGATTTTCGGCTGAGGAGAGGAGAAAATAAACTTCTCCCCAGATGCGCTTCAGACGTGCCCGATTGCCGCCGGATTTTTTACAGGCACAGTATTCTGTCATAAGAGAATCGATTTTTTCTTTGGCAAGATTAGATTCCTGAATCATTCTGATCGTCCTTCCATGCAAGCATTTTTTTAATTTTTTCCGCGGGGTCGGGAGTTTTCTGTTCGGCCATAAGTCTGACAATTTCGTCCATATACAGCAGAGAAGTGATATCATAAATCTGCATGGTATTGGTATTGAAATCCCTTGCGCCGTAGACAATACAGTCGATGCTGACATTTTGGTGCATTCTGTGCGCATAGTTCAGCCCCATTGTGATGACCATCGGCATAGGCTTTGTTCCGTAAGTGATGCAGGCATAGAGCGTATCATGATCCGCAGTGCAGTCGATTAATTTCTGAAATAATAAAAGCTGTGTATCGAGAGTATTATCATAGGGAATATTCAGAGTTTTCAGGGTATAACGAATCTGTTTTTCTTCGCAGAGAGCTTTGAGTTCTTCTTCCAGCAGAGTGAGATTATATTCAGCGTTTTCGTAATCAGAGAGAATTACCAGCACTTCAATTTGTTCTCCGGGTTCTGCATAGCCGTGAATCATGGGGATGACAGGAAAGCCTGTGGGCTTTTCATACAGAAGTTTCTGGTTATCTGCGGCCTGATAGATTCCTTTTTCGAGTCTGCCCTTCGGCTGTAAGGGACTTGTGGTAATAAATTTTTTCAAACAGCATTCCTCCTTATAGTTTCAGATGTGCTAAAGCAGTTTCCAGTACACGGATAATTTCTTTCAGGGTCAGGGCAGAAGAAGGGTCAGAACTGTCATAAACAGGATAACCGTGTGCTGCATAATAATTTTGGTCTTCTTCCGGAATTTCCTGCTGATCGCTGGCATGATTCAGCACATTGCGCAGGCAGTTTTTGATATACAGATAGTCGCGCATAATTTCCTGCATCTGTTTTGCTGGAACCAGCAGTGTGTAATTTTTCTGGGCAGCAATGACAGACGGAAGAGATTCGATTGTGTTGAATTTTATGTTTTCAAACGAGGAGATATAAGATACCTGAAGCAGTGAGGTGAGTCTGGTAGTAGAAATCTGTGACAGGAATCCAGTGATATTTTTGGCTTTCAGATTCTGGAATTCTGCAAACTGGGGATATTCTTCAAATTTTTTCTGAATTACAGATTCATCGCGGCGGCTGCCGTCTTCTGCATAAAGAAATCTCTTGACACGGAAAAAGTTTTTCAGTCCTTCCAGAACAGGTTTTTCCAATGTCAGGTACGGAAGATCACTTTGGAATTGAGTAATATCCTTGCAGGATTTCAGAGCATTGCAGATTCTGGTATCCTGAACGGCACTTTTCAGAAATGTTCCTATCGGCGTGATGCCGCAGAGATTCATAAGGCCTTCGTGGAAAATCCGGTAAAAAATATCAAAACGTGAGTTTTCCTGATTAAATTTATCCCATATTTCCGGGCTGACTTTGTAATAAGTTCCGTACAGATAAGTGCCGATTTTCTCTGTATAGATTGTCACAGCCTGCTGAATCTGCTTATTGTCCAGGCACCAGCGAATCATATCGACATAATCAATTTTCTGGTGATCTTCTTTTTCATGAATGCCGAATTTTTCTCTGATTACGCCGGAAATGCTCTGGAACAGGATTTCGTTTTCTGTAGTAGGGGTCATATCATCCAGGGCTATCAGACTGCTGTTGAGTTCCTGCAAAATATCATCCAGTCCGGAGGTACGGCAGAGTGCAACTGCTTCGGAAAATTGGTTCATGGCATGGATGACTTTTTTGATTTCTGTGCTTTTTTTCTCTTCAAAGAATGTTTGCAGGCCTTCCGAGTTGCCCAGAGAAGTGAAAAGTTCGGCAGCATTGATCAGATTGAACATCTGGTAAGTAGAGGTGACATCTTCTATTCTGAACGTAAACAGATTGGAATAGACTGCTTTTTCAAGAGAGATGCCGGAGTATTCCAGAATGCGGACAACTGCCATCAGCAGATAGCTGGAATTGCGGAAACCGCCGGTTGTATCGATATATACTTTGTCATCCCGGTGAATCTGACTGATGATATTCTTGATTGTCTGGGCGATTTCTGTATCTTTGGTGCTGATTTTGACAAGTTCCGGCATGATGAGATTGTTTTCAGCAGAAAATTTCTGCAAAGTCTGTTCAAAAGCAAGACAGGCAGGTTCGGCCTCCTGAGTTGTGACGGCAAGAATCCGGACGGGTGTTTCGGCATTCTGTTCTTTCAGGCAGGTGAGGAGATATTTGACAGGAGCATCGTTGGTATTTTTGCCGGATATAATTTTATTATCGTAAGAAGTATAGGAATTTTCAGAAGATTTGGGGTTCAGTCTGCTGATATTGGTAATAATAACATGATTCATTTTCAATTTCTCCTTTTTTAAAAAAATAAAATTATAATATTTCTGTTTCGAGTTCAAGCCGCGTGATTTTTTGCCAGTAAAGATGCTGAAAGATATATTCTGTTTCCAGTGCGCCGGAAGCCTGGTTATGATACTGAGAAGATTCGGCTTTGACTCTGCCGGAGACAGGCTGGATAATTTCGGCATTGGTACGGCGTTTCAGATCGGCCAGAAGCTGGAGCGGAAGGACAACGGCATAAACATCGGCATTGAATGCAAGGATTGTATCTGTTGTTTCTACGGTCTGGTCAAGCTGTGTAAGAGTAAATTCACCGTAAATTCTGTAAAGATCATTCCATTGTGCATCTGTCATGCTATGCCGGGAAACCCATAGGATTTTTTTCATAAACGATTCTCCTTTTATTATAATAATTATAGCATATTCGGTCAGGGTTGTCAATGATATGAGAATTTGCTGTGAATTATGCTGTTGTGTTCCGTTCTGTAACATGATAGAATATAAAATTTTATTTTTAAGGGGAAAATAAAAATTCTGCCCGTAACGGACAGAATTTTTTCTGATTATAAATTCAGGAACATTTTATGAATGCGCAGATCTTCCGTCAGCTCCGGATGAAATGCCGTGCCGATCTGATTCCTGTATCTGACAGCTGTAATATGCTGATCGGTCAGGTTCAGGACTGTGACCGCCGGATTCAGAATTTTTTCGATATACGGCGCACGAATAAAGCGAAGAGGAAAATTTGAAATTTCTCCGACTGTGCCTTCTGCGGAAAAACTGCCAAGCTGACGGCCATAGGCATTTCTGCGGACAAGAACAGGAAGAGTCCGGAAACCGTCTGTTTCTTCTCCGGCGATTTCTCCGGCAAGCAGAATCAGTCCGGCACAGGTGCCGAGCACCGGCATATCTTCCAGAATTTTTTCTTTCAGAACAGAATATAAATCCAGTTCATGAAGCAATTTTCTCTGTACTGTGCTTTCTCCGCCGGGCAGAATCAGGCGTTCCAGATTTTTCGGAATATCTGCTTTTTTTCTTAATAAAATATAATCCTGCGAAAGCTGTTCCAGAGAGTGTGCGTGTTCGATAAATGCGCCCTGAAGTGCAAGAATTCCGACTGCCATTATTTTCCCCTTTCTGCCATCAGCAGAGCAATTTCATTTTCATTGATGCCAACCATAGCTTCGCCAAGATTTTCCGAAAGCTTTGCCAAAATATCCGGCTGATGATAATTCGTAACGGCTTTGACAATTGCAGAAGCCCGTTTTTCCGGATTGCCGGATTTAAAAATTCCGGAACCGACAAAGACTCCTTCTGCACCAAGCTGCATCATCAGAGCAGCATCTGCAGGTGTGGCGACTCCTCCGGCGGCGAAATTTACAACCGGAAGTTTTTTATGTTCATGCACAAATCTGACAAGCTCGACAGGAACCTGCAATTGTTTGGCGGCTTCAAAGAGTTCATCCTCGCGCCGAGCGGCAAGATTGGAAATTTCGCTCTGAATTTTCCGCATGTGGCGCACTGCCTGAATAATATCTCCTGTACCGGGTTCGCCTTTGGTGCGGATCATGGAAGCACCTTCGGCAATTCTCCGCAGAGCTTCGCCAAGATCTTTTGCGCCGCAGACAAACGGCACTTTGAATTTTGTCTTGTCAATATGATAAATATCATCCGCCGGACTGAGAACTTCGCTTTCATCGATATAATCAATTTCGATTGCTTCCAGAATCTGCGCTTCGGCAAAATGTCCAATCCGGCATTTTGCCATAACAGGAATGCTGACAGCGTTCTGAATGCCCTGAATCATAGCCGGGTCACTCATCCGGGAAACACCTCCGGCGGCACGGATATCGGCCGGAATGCGCTCCAGTGCCATAACGGCGCAGGCTCCGGCGGCTTCGGCGATTTTAGCCTGTTCCGGCGTGGTGACATCCATAATAACGCCGCCCTTCAGCATCTGGGCAAGCTCTTTGTTCAACTGATAACGTTCTGTACTCATGATAGAAAAATCCTTTCTGTAATTTGATTGACAATTGCCGATAAATATAGTATACTATAACTGTGGCCTGACTGCAATTGCCAGAACAGAACTATTTTATCATGCCAGAAAGGAGCATTTTTATGCTGACTTATCAACTGGAATATGCCAGAACTGAACCGTTATATCTCCAGATTTATGAACATATCCGGAAAGATATGGAATCCGGCCGGATCCGGGCAGGGGAAAAACTGCCCTCCAAGAGAGCATTAGCCTTACAGCTGGGTGTCAGTGTGATGACAGCAGAAAATGCCTATCATCAGCTGGAGGCAGAAGGCTATATCCGTTCTGTTCCTAAAAAAGGCTGGTTTGCTGAAAAAATCAGCATATTGCAGCCGGAACGGAAATCTTCTGCACAGAAAGTTCAGAAAGCAGAAACAGCACCGCATCAGCCGGAACATATGCTGTTTCCGTTCAGTGTGTGGGCAAAAATCATGCGTGAGATTCTGGCCTCTGATCAGGCCAGATTAATGACAAAACTCCCCTGTGAAGGTGCCTACGAACTCCGTACGGCAATTGCGGAACATCTCTGGAATTTCCGGAATATGCAGGTACAGCCGGAACAGATTATCATCGGCGCAGGTACGGAATATTTATATATGCTGCTGCATCTTCTGCTGGATGAGACTGTGTTCGGCGTGGAAGAACCCGGTTATTCCAGAATTGCGGATATTTATACCGGCCTGGGGCTGGAATGCATCAGGATTCCCATGCAGGAAGACGGCATTGACCTGAATGCCCTGCAAAACAGCCGGACGGAAATCATGCATATTTCGCCGTCCCATCATTTTCCCACAGGAGCAGTGACATCTATCGGAAAACGGTATGCCCTGCTGGGATGGGCTGCCGAACATCCGTCCAGATATCTGATTGAAGATGACTATGACAGTGAACTGCGTCTTTCCGGCAAGCCGATTCCGGCATTGTTCAGCCTGGATGTGATGGAAAAAGTGATTTATATCAATACATTCAGCAAGACACTGACCCCGACAATCCGGATTAGTTATATGATTCTGCCTGTTTCGCTTCTGGAAAAATTTCATCAGAAATTGGGCCGCTGTGCCTGCACTGTTTCTAATTTTGAACAGTATGCTCTTGCGGAATTTATCAAAAAAGGCTGTTTTGAAAAGCATCTGCACAGAATGCGGAAATATTACAAAGAACGCCGGCAGATATTATTCGCCCGCATGAAAGAATATACAATATTTCAGAATGCTGTCATTTTGGGGGAAGATGCCGGACTGCACTGTCTGGTCAGATTTCAGACAGGCCTTTCAGATGCCGCACTTCTGGAAGAAGTACAGAAAGCAGGTTTTCAGGCATCGGCGTTAAGAGAACATTATCACGAAAAGCCGGAAGAAGATCTGCATTGTCTGCTGTTTTATTATTAAATAAATCAAAAAATTTTTGTTTGTCCGGCTGACTTTTCTGATAATTTGAATTCTGATATTTGTATAAAATGTACAAAAACAAAACCATTTTTTCGGGATTTCATATCTTGACAGATCTGCCAAAACATGCTATAATTAAGAAAATATGGTTTTATGCTAAAATTAAGTTATATCTGATATACGTTCCTGCGGACTGCACCTTTGCGGCTTATGTTTTTTTGGGGTACAGTTCGCTGTTTTTTTAAAGACAGATCAGAAAAGGGGGCTTTCTATGATTCCAAAATTCAGAAAACTCATCGGCATGACAGCGGCAGTTTCAGTCTTCTGTGCGCTGACACTTCCGAATCTGCCGGAATTTATGCATTTTTCGTCTATTATGGCGGCTGTGGATCAGACGGCATCCGAAGGAACCTGCGGAGAAAATCTGTACTGGAAAGTCATCGGCGATACACTCACCATTTCCGGTACAGGAAACATGGATAATTATTTATACTGCGATACGCCTTCTGCGGATGAGTGTGCGCCATGGTATTATTATATCAAATCGGACAGCATTAAAAATATTATTCTGGAAGAAGGCGTGACAAGCATCGGTTTCCGGGCATTTGCCAATATGAAAAAGCTGACTTCTGTTTCGTTTCCGTCCACTATGCAGGCCATTGGCTTTGCGGCATTCGACGGCTGTACGGCTCTGAAAGAAATTGAAATCAAATCCGGATGGATTGGAGAATCGGCATTTATTAACTGTACCGCTCTGGAAAAAGTTACCATCGGCGGCAATGTCACAGATATGGGAATCAGTGCGTTTGAAAACTGCATTTCTCTGCAAAGTGTCTGGATTGAAGATCTGGCCGCATGGTGCCGGATTCGTTTCGGCGGCATCCATGCCAATCCTCTGGAATATGCCGGGCATTTATATCTGAATCAGGCAGAATTGAAAGATCTTGTCATTCCGGAAGGAATTTCTGAAATACAGGATTTTGCATTTATTCATGCCCGGCTGAATTCTGTCGGAATTCCGGCAGGTGTGACGAAAATCGGAGAATATGCATTCAGTCTGTGTACGGAAATTCAGAGAGTTTCTCTGCCGGAAGGTCTTTCCAGAATTGAAGCAAGAGCGTTTGAAGGCAATATCAGCCTGACAGAAATCAGAATTCCGGACAGTGTGTCCTATATCGGCTACAGGGCGTTCTGTGCGGCGGCTATTCCGGAAGCTGATGTGGCACAGGGAAAAATCTGCGATTATGCCTTTGAAGGCTGCGGCCTGATGACAAGTGCCGTAATCGGCGAACAGGTAACGCATATCGGCGCATATGCCTTCCACGGCTGTGCCGCTCTGGGAAATGCTGTATATTACGGTTCGGAATTGCAGTGGAATCAGATGGAAATCGGGATTGAAAACAGTCCGTTTTCCTCTCAGGTGCAGTTTCTCGGCACAGGAACGGAATCTGCATCCCATCGCGTAACCGAACGGCTGATCATGGGACTTTATCAGGACGAACCGCTGAAATGGCGCGTACTGTATGCAGAAGACAGCCGGAAACTGGTTATCACAGAAAAAGCAATTGCATTCATGCGCATGTATCCTGTCGATATGAGAAGCAATCAGTGGGCAGGCAGTGCTGTGCGGCAGTGGCTGAATCATGATTTCTATGATTCTGTATTTACAGAAGAAGAGAAAATTAAAATTCAAAGAACTGCCGTTTCTACACAGGATAACGAACTTTATCTGACAAGCGGAGGCACTGTGACAAAAGACGATTTGTTTTTGTTAAGTGCCGAAGAGGTCATGCAGTATTTTCCGGATGAAGAAGCCCGCATGACAGAAGCTTCTGCGGCCGCACTTGCAGAACAGTCCGATCCCGGTATTTTGAATTCTGAAACTTGTTACTGGTGGCTTCGCAGTACAGGCATGTTTTCCTACAGCTGTATGTTTGTGGATTATAACGGCTATATCCGCCGCGACGGCGCAGCGGCTGCAAATTATATTTTTGCCGTTCGTCCGGCAATGTGGATTGATACTTCTGCTTCTGAAAAACTGGAGCTGGGAAATCTCAATGACGATGATGCTGTGAATGCACAGGATGCCGCTGCTGTTCTGGAAGCTTCCGCCAGCAGAGGAACAGGCAGTCCTTCCGGACTGAACGCTTTGCAGGAAGAAGCCGCAGATGTAAACGCTGACGGCAGCTGCAATTCTATCGATGCGGCTTTGATTTTACAATACAGCTCTGAGTTCGGAACAGGAAAATTCAAAGGCAGTTTTACGGATTTCCTGAACGAAAGAGTGTTTAAAATACTGTAATTGCTGAAAAAAACTGCTGCTGTATTCCAGCGGCAGTTTTTTTGTTTCAGATATTCATTGCATCCGCGGCAGCAATATATTCCAGTGTCGGGATATAAATGCCGCTGTGCTGACGGCCGCGGTAGAGTTCCCGGCCTTCCCGGTAGGCAATCACCTGTGCAGTCGGGAAGGGAATCCATTCGCCTTCGCGGAGCGGCTGTGTGGAAAACAGCAGACCATGTTCCAGCCGCCTGTAACTCAGCGTATTTTTCAGATTTTTGTGTACATACATCAGTTCCCCGTCATAGATAATCAGGTTCAGCTTGTTTCTTGGTGCATTGGAGATAATAAACTGATGCACTGTTTCAAATCTGGCGCGGCTGTTCATTTCTCCGCGGCGCAGGCGTTCGTTGACGGTATCCAGCAGGGCAAGAAACAGCCGTTCGGAATCAGTATCGCCTGTTTGTTTTTTGAAATACTGAAAATTCAGCTTTCCGGAATAAATAGTTCCGTTATGAATCAGCGTCCATTCCCGGCCGGAAAGATCTTTTCCTGTATATGGATGACAGTTTTCTGTGCGGACTGTTCCCACTGTAGCAAAACGGATATGTGCCATCAGATTTTTCTGCGGAGCAAGATTCTCCGTCAGCGAGCGCATCAGAGGACTGTCACAGGCTCTGACGGGTTCTTTGATGATAATTCTTTCGTTCTGCTCGTACATCATTCCCCAGCCGTGCGGATGCCGCACACTATGGGAAAAAAATTCTTTCAGATAATCTGCCGGCTGAACTGGTTCGGCAGAAGTAACAGCGAAAAGTTCGCACATAAAAATAATCCTCCTTTACAGGTAAAACGCTTCACGCCGGACTTGTTCCCAGAGGCGTTTCCCGGTAAGTTTCTGCTGTTCGTACCGGATGACGGACAGAATTTCTTCCTCTTCGGCGAAACAGACAGACATATTTTGCAAAATTTCTTCTGCTTTATGAAGCAGACGGCTTTCCGGATGACAGCAGGCAGCATTCTGGTGATCATGCACGGCCTGTTCCTGCTGTGCAGAAGTCAGCGGCGTGTCTTCCAGCCGGAGCAGATACAGCATCAGCAGATGGGCAAACCGGAGGTCTGTTTCGCACACACCCAGCGGACAAAGCGGATTCAGGTCAAACATTCTTAATTCAATATGATCTACTCCGCCCTGCACAAGAGCTTCCAGCGTATTTTCTCCGCGCGGTTTCAGCCGGATAGGCAGATACAGTTCACTGACAGAGAATAAAAGCCCTTTTGTGGTATAATTCTGAATGCTTTCGGCAAAATGTTGCAGACTGTCATGTTCCAGCACAGGAATAAACTGATTCCAGTAACCGCGCCTGCTGTTCCGGAGTGAGGCATATTCGCCCAGAACAGCTCCGTGCAGTCCGTCGCCGTCAAGCGATCTGTCATAGAAAGGGCTTGCCGCTGTCAGCAGCACAAGAAGCCAGCTGTGCCGGAATAACTGACGGTACAGCCGCAGATACAGCGCATTTTTAAAATCAGAAAAACTTTCTGTTCCGGTATGCCATGCCTGAAGAAGCGGCTCCGGAAAAGAAAAATTAAAATGTACGCCGGAAAAAAGCATCAGCCGCTTGCCGTAGCGTTTTTCCAGAGCTTCCCTGTAATTCTGCTTGAAAGACTGTTCGCCGCCAAACCGGGCAATCGGAATGTCCTGTTCAGATTCAAAATGCGGCGGATTGCTGTAAATCCAGATTTTTTCGCCCATCGCAGAGAGCGTTTGTTCTGCTCTGCTGTGAAGCTGCTGTAAAGATTCCAGAGCCTCTGCAATGCTGTGACAGACGGGTGTAATCAATTCCAGCTGATTTTCACAGAAATCCCTTGTAATATGGGAATCTTCCCCGAACGGGTGCGGAGTCTGTGCAAGTTTTCCGTGTGTATCTGTGCGCAGCGTTTCTCGTTCCAGGCCGAATTTGCCGCTGTATAATAAATTCTGTCTCAAATCTGCCACTCTCCTGTGATGAAAATAAGTTTTATATCCTATGCGGAATCAGAATAGGATAGAATCTGCCAGAAGAAAAGCATTCTTAGCCTATGTGAACAATAGGATTTGTCTATTATTATACACTGGATCGACAGAAATGTCAATACCCTGCCCGGAATTTGGTTATCATGTTTTTTTAGACAGTATAATAGAAAAAAATTAGCACATGACGAATGAAATGTAAATTTTCTGTGAACAGTATTTTTTTAACAAAACAGAAACATTTGTGTGATAGAATCATCTCAAAGGAGTGGTGTGTATGTTTAAAATTTTAGTAGTGGAAGATGATAAGAATCTGAATAAAACAGTCTGCACCTGGCTGAATCAGAACGGCTATGAAACTGTAGGCTGTCTGAATGCCAGCGATGCCTATAATGCCATGTACGGAGCAATGTTCGATCTGATTATTTCAGATATTATGATGCCCAAAATTGACGGGTTTGAGTTCGCCGAAACTATTCGAAGTCTCAATAAAGAAATTCCTATTCTGTTCATGACCGCAAGGGATGATATGAAGGCCAAACAGCACGGCTATCAGCTGGGGATTGATGAATATATGGTCAAGCCCGTCAATCTGGAAGAACTTCTGCTGCGCATCGGGGCACTGCTCCGCCGGGCAGGCATCAATCAGTCCAGACAGCTGACTGTCGGGAAATTTACCATGAACGCCGACGAACGCACGGCTGTGCTGGACGGTGAGGAAATTCCTCTGACAGTACGGGAATTCAATCTGTTATATAAACTGCTCTCTTATCCGAAAAAAACATTTACCCGGTCGGCTCTGATGGATGAATTCTGGGATATCGAAAGCACTTCCGGCCTGCGCACGGTAGATGTCTATATGAGAAAGCTCCGGGAAAAATTTGAAAACTGTGATGATTTTCAGATTGTCACAGTGCACGGGCTGGGCTATAAGGCGGTTATCAAATGAAGAAAAATCTGAGCGGTATTTATAAATTTATTGTATTTTTCCTGCTGATTTCTTTTGTAGTAAGCTGCTCGTTTTTTCTGTTCCTGCATTTTATGGATATTCCCACTGAAAAACTGAAAACAGCCGCACCTCTGACCTTCGGGAATGTGATATTCATCACGCTGATTTTCTGGACTCTGGATACAATACGTCAGAAAATCTATACCGAACGCCCTATCCGGCGCATCACAAAAGGACTGGAAAAAATTACAAAAGGCGATTTCCAGACCCGCATTGAACCTATGCCCACTGTATCCGGCATGGCCGAATATAACGAAATTATCGCCCATATCAACAAGATGGCACAGGAGCTTTCCGGCGTGGAAACATTAAGAACAGATTTTGTTTCCAACGTTTCCCATGAGATGAAGACTCCGCTTGCCGTTATGCGGAATTATGCCGCTCTGCTGCAAAACGATGCCATCACCGATCAGGAACGCCGCGAATATGCCGCTGCAATTGATGAATCTGCCCGGAATCTTTCTGCTCTGGTCGTCAATGTTCTGAAGCTGAATAAACTCGAAAATCAGCAGATTTATCCGGAAGTACAAATCTATTCGCTTTCGGAACAGCTCTGTGAATGTATGCTCGGCTTTGAATCAGAATGGGAACAGAAACAGCTTGAAATCGAAACAGAAATTGCAGAGGATGTCACTGTTCAGGCCGATCCGGAACTGCTCCGGCTTGTATGGCAGAATCTGATCTCCAATGCAGTAAAATTTACAGAACCCGGCGGTACAATAGGCCTGACCGTACGGGAAGAACCCGGATTCGCTGTTGTGGAAATCCGCGATACCGGCTGCGGTATGGACAGCAGTACCGGAAAGCATATTTTTGAAAAATTCTATCAGGGTGATACTTCTCACGCTTCCAGAGGAAACGGCCTTGGCCTTGCACTGGTCAAAAGAATTATTGATATTGCCAATGCCGAAATCTCTGTAGAAAGCGAACTCGGCAAAGGAAGCGTTTTTACAGTCAGACTGCGGAAAGGAGACGAAAAAAATGGATTCTAAATTCAGTTACAGCTATTCGGCTAAACAACATGCCGAAGTGGAGGAAATCCGCCGGAAATATCTTCCGGAACAGCAGACGGATAATAAACTGGAACAGCTGAAAAAACTCGATAAAAGCTGTGAATTCCCCGGAACTGTGATTTCGGCGGCCGTGGGTACAGCCGGGACTTTAATTTTCGGGGTGGGGCTGACGATGATTCTGGTATGGGATTTTTTCGGCGCAGGCATCTGCATCGGAATTCTGGGATTGAGTATCATGGCTGCCGCGCTCCCGATATTCCGGAAAATTACAGCTGTCCGCCGGAAACAGCTTGCGCCGGAAATTCTGCGCTTAAGTGAAGAAATTGAAAAATCGTCTGTCTGACAGGCGATTTTTTTAATATTTTTCTAAGATTTCAAAAACATTTCAAACATAAAACTCCTGTAAAATACAGATAACATCAAGATACAGGAGGAATGATATTATGAATCAGAATCTGAAAAAACAAATTGCCGTTCTTTCCGGCATGGTGCTTGCTTTGACCGCTCTGCTGATTCCCGCCGGCAGAACAGATGCCGCAAAAGTACAGAAATCTTCTGCCGAAAGCACCGTTTCGGATGCGTATACACAGGAAAATCTTCTGTTCGACAGCAGCCGGGTGCATATCATCAATCTGGATGTCAGCCAGACTGATTGGAATACTATGATTGCACATGCCACACAGGAACAGTATATTTCCTGCAATGTGACAATCGACGGCGAAATAATTCAGAATTGTGCTATTCGTCCAAAGGGGAACTCTTCGCTTTCTTCCATCAGCCAGCAGGGCGGCGATCATTTCAGTTTCAAGATTGAATTTGATCATAACGACCCGTCTGTGACATATTACGGCCTGGATAAATTATGCCTGAATAATCTGGGGCAGGACCCCAGCTGCATGAAAGATTTTATGGCCTATCATCTCATGAATGATATGGGCGTTGCCGCACCGCTTTCCAGTTATGCGCTTCTGCGGCTCAACGGCGAGGATTTCGGCTTATATCTGGCCGTGGAAGCTGTTGAAGATTCGTTCTGTCTGCGCAATTACGGGGAAGAGTACGGAAAGCTCTACAAGCCGGACAGCTTCTCGATGGATACGCTCGACACCAGTGCGATGCTTGATTACAGTGAAGGCTCTTCTCTGTGGGTGAATGAAAAAATTATGGACGGCAGTTATTATGCCGATGCACAGCCCGGCGACCGTGCCGATATTCTGGGCACCATGCTGAGTTCCGTATTCACCCCGGAACAGACAGCACCTGCCGCTTTGCAGTATATCGGCGATGACCCGGAGGCTTATGCCGATATCTGGAATTCTGCCGTATTCAAGACAAAAGAAGAAGACCAGCAAAGGCTGATACAGTCTGTCAAAACGCTGAACAGCTCTGAAAATCCTCAGAGTGTACTGGATACAGAAAGCCTGCTCCGATATTTTGCCGTGCACAGTTTTGTGAATAACTATGACAGCTACAGCAGTTTATTTGTTCATAATTTTTATCTTCATGAACAGGACGGCATTCTTTCTCTGGTGCCGTGGGATTATAATCTGGCGTTCGGGTCATTTAATTATGAATGTGCCGTATCCAGCGTGCTGAACGGAAGCGGATTCGATGCTGTTCCGGATACAGGCGGCGCGATGGATATCAATGCCAGCATGATTAATTATCCGATTGATACGCCCGTTTACAGCGTGGCCATGCAGGACAGACCGCTGATCAATGCGCTTCTTTCAGAGCCGGAAACTCTGGAACAGTATCATGAAATTTATGATACGCTCCTGACATCCTGCTTTGAAAACGGCCGCTATGAAGCACTCTATGCACAGACACTCGAAAACATCCGGCCTTATGCCGAACAGGGGCTGACTTTCTATACTCCGGAACAGTTCGCACAGGGTACAGCCGCAATGGAATATTATCTTGCATACCGTGCACAGAGTGTCCGGGGACAGCTGGACGGCAGTATTCCCTCTACACTGGAAGGCCAGCAGCAGCAGTATGAAAATCTGATTTCTCCGGAAGGTCTGAATCTGACTGCCCTTGCAGATTTTGCTTCTCTTATGCCGGGACTGAATCAGGATATCATCATGCAGGTTCTGCATATCTTCCTGAAAGAAGATTATGCGTATACTGCCGAAGGTGCTGTCAGGGCGATTCATGCCTATGCGGAACATCCTGCGGCACTTGTAAAATGCATTCCGCCGCTGATGGGAATTCCGCTGATCCGCGGCATGGTGCTGAAAAAATTAACTCCTGTATTTGCAGTGCTTTCTCTTGTGCTTCTTTCGAGAATTCTGCTGGGATGCAGAAGGAAAAAATCCAGAAATTCTGAATAAATCCTAAAAAAGCTCGTGAATCGTCACGGGCTTTTTTGAACTGCCCCTCCCGGAAATAGATTTTTCTGATAACCAGCACTAAGAAATCAGAATTGGACAAAGTTTCTGTTACGGGGTATAATAAAATCAAAATTTTATTGCCAAAGGAGCATGACATCATGAGCATTACACTGGATGAAGCAATTTATGAGAAATATATCCGTCCGACAGAACGCCGTCCGGAACGTATTATCGGCGTGGAATTTGAATTTCCTCTCCTGAATCTGGAGAAAAAAAAGTCGATTTGCAGGCCGTGCAGGCCATTGTGAAAGAATTTGCCTGTCAGTTTGCATTTACCGACCAGAAAGCAGATGACAACGGCAGGCTTTATTCTCTGACCCACCCGGAAACAGGAGATAATCTTTCATTTGATTGCAGTTATCATACGCTGGAATTATCATTCGGAAAAGAAAAAACTATTCATGTGCTGTATCAGCGTTTCCGGAAATATTTTTCCGCATTGCAGGAAAAATTATCTTCTGCCGGCCATCTTCTGACAGGCATGGGAATTAATCCGTATCATCCGTACCAGCATTACGAACCCATTGCCAATGACCGTTACCGGATGCTGTATCATCATCTTCACGCTTACAAAGAATACGGCGATACGTTTTATCATGACATTCCGGAATTCAGTATGCTTGCGGCGGCCTCTCAGGTGCAGCTGGATGTGCAGAAAGAAGAAATTATTGCTTCCATTCATGCATTTAATCTTCTGGAGCCGTTCAAAGCCGTGCTGTTTGCGAATTCCTGCGGCTGGTCGCGGATTCTGGCAAGGGACTATCTGTGGCGGTACAGTTCGCAGGGATATAATCCGCATAATCTAGGCATGTACGAAACGGAAATCCGGAATCTGGACGAATATCTTGATTATATCAAAAGCCAGAGTATCTACTGTGTGCAGAAAGGGGATAAATATCTCCATTTCAAGCCCATTCCGATTGCAGAATATATTCACCGGAAAAGCGTGACAGGAACTTATTTTTCCGGAACAGGCTGGAAAGAATTTGCGTTTCAGCCGGAAGTGCAGGATATTGCCTATCACAGAAGCTTCAAATTTGCAGATCTTACTTACAGAGGAACTATCGAATTCCGCAGTGCCTGCCAACAGCCCGTCCGGGATGCCTTCACACATGCGGCATTCCATGCCGGACTGGCCGAAAAGCTTCCGGAACTGACTGCTCTGCTGGATGAGGATTCTGTTCTGTATCATCATGGCTATAATGCCTCGGAACTCCGTGAACTGCTGACATACAGAGAATTTCCGGAATTTATTCAGCAGAAAGAGCTTTCTGCCGTACTGCTCCGGATTCTGGAACTTGCCAGAGAAGGCCTTGCCGAACGCGGCTTTCAGGAAGAATGTTTTCTCGCGCCGCTGTTTGACCGCGCGGAAACACTGCGCAATCCTGCAAGGGATTTTCTCAGCGGCATCGAGCAGGGCGACAGCCTGAAAGACTGGATTTTCCGTTATGCAGAACTTCCGGAAAAAAACAGTTATCAGAAAAATCAATAACTGATTATCGAAAATAACAATTTGACAAATACCCGGAACTGTGCTATAATAAACACATACCAAACAGATAGACTTACAATGGATTTGAAAGGAGTCTGGTTTATGACAGAAACAAAGCTCCGTTCCATCATCCGGGGTCGTGACCGAATGCGTGGAACAAAACGATGTCGACCTACGATAACAGGATTTATGAGTTAAGAGAAAAGAGATCAGAAATTATTTTTATATTTCAGAATTGACAGGCAAAATTGCCGTTTTCCATATTTTACAGGAGGAATTTATTATGTCAGAAAAGAAACTTCATTTTGAAACCCTTCAGCTTCATGTTGGCCAGGAACAGGCCGATCCTGCATCCGATGCAAGAGCTGTGCCGATTTATGCTACCACTTCTTATGTATTTCATAATTCCCAGCACGCCGCAGACAGATTTGCCCTGAAAGATGCCGGCAATATCTACGGCAGACTGACCAATTCTACACAGGATGTGTTTGAAAAGCGCATAGCTGCTCTGGAAGGCGGCGTGGCCGCTCTGGGAGTGGCATCCGGCGCAGCCGCAATCAGCTATACCATTCAGGCTCTTGCAAAGGCCGGAGAAAATATTGTCGCATCCAAGACGATCTACGGCGGTACTTATAACCTGCTGGCACATACCCTGCCGCTGTACGGCATTGAAGCAACATTTGTCGACCCGGAAGATGAATCTGCTTTTGTCAGTGCCATCAATGAAAAAACAAAGGCAATCTTTATCGAAACGCTCGGCAACCCGAATTCCAACGTGATTGATATCGAACGCATTGCACAGATTGCACATGCGCATCATATTCCTCTTGTAGTGGATAATACATTTGCAACGCCTTATCTGGTGCGTCCGGCTGAATACGGAGCTGATCTGGTAGTACATTCTGCGACAAAGTTCATCGGCGGACATGGTACAGCCATCGGCGGCGTAATCGTGGACAGCGGCAATTTCGACTGGAGCAAATCCGGCAAATATCCGTGGATTTCCGAACCGAACCCCAGCTATCATGGTGTCAGCTTTACAGCTGCCGCAGGAGCAGCCGCATTTGTGACATATATCAGAGCAATTCTGCTGAGAGATACAGGTGCTGCCATTTCTCCGTTCCATGCGTTCATCTTCCTTCAGGGACTGGAAACACTGTCTCTGCGCGTGGAACGCCATGTGGAAAATGCGCTGAAAATTGTCAAATATCTGGCAGATCATCCCCAGGTAGAGGCTGTGCATCATCCGTCACTGGAATCCGAACCGAGCCATAAGACTTATCAGAAATACTTCCCGAACGGCGGCGGCAGTATTTTCACGTTCGAGATTAAAGGCACGGAAGACGATGCCAAGAAATTTATCGACAATCTGCCGATTTTCAGTCTGCTTGCCAATGTTGCGGATGTAAAATCGCTTGTGATTCATCCGGCATCCACAACACATTCCCAGCTTTCAGAATCTGAACTGCTGGAGCAGGGCATCAAGCCTTCGACAATCCGTCTTTCCATTGGTACGGAACATGTTGATGACCTGATTGATGCGCTGGATACTGCATTCAAAGCAATTCAGTAAAAAATATATTTCCTGATTTTGGCATCAGTTTTCCGGAATATTCCGGGAAACTGATGTTTTTTTCCATATGGATTGACAAAAACTGAAATTTATGATAAAATAAAAACAAAAACCAGAATTTACAGTACAGATATTTATATATCATTAGTCAGTTTTGAATATTATGACGGGTATGACGGGTTTACTATCCCTTCGCACGAAAAAATATATTTTTTTAAAAATATAAAAGGGTACTATATAAGCCGTCATACCCGCCATTTGTTATCATACTATTTGATATGATAATTGCTGTTCGGGATTTTGTCACCCCGGGGTTACATTTTCAGCCGCCTTTTATATTATGATAAATTCCGATTTATCGTAAAGCTGTAAATTTAATTTGAATGAAAGGATATTTGCTACGGTAGAAAAAATTTATTTTGATATGGACGGCGTGCTCGCCGGTTTTGACGGATTTGTACAGCATAAGCTCGGCCTGCAAAACCATACCAAAAATTTTTCGGCTATGCGATTTTTATAAAAAGACATATGATTGATTATAACGATTTGAGTTTAGGCTTAAGTATTGCCGCCTTCCTGGTTTGTATGAGTGACCTGATTTTTACAATGCTGGACAGGCGTATCAGAAAACCGCAGAATAAAATTTATATTCTGATGCTTTTCCTGCTTTCCGCCAATGCTGTGTGCGGAATTGTTGCTTTTCTTGCAGAGAAAACTAAAATAATATCAGATGCTGCTTTCCGGACACTGACCGTTTCAAGATATATTTATTTTGTGACGCATTCTCTGCTGGCACCTATTTTCTTTTTTTATATTTCGTTTGTGGTCGGCCGTTCTATTAACTGGAACGTCAGACATGCACAGCATAAATCCACACGCGTTTTCTGGCTGGATGTTCTGATGGGCGTTTCGCTGGGTGCAATGGAACTGATGGTTATTTTCAATCCCTTGCTGCACTGGACATGGTATTTTGACCAGGCCAGGGATTTCCGGAGAGCCGGCGGCGAAATCCTGATTTATGTGCAGTCTGCTGTCTGGCTGGGTGCTTCTTTTGTATTGGTCATGCGGTCATGGAATATCCTCTCTAAAAACAGAAAACATTCGTTTGCAGTATGCTATATGCTGGTCATAATGGGCATTCTGATTCAGATGCTGTTCGGCAGGATTTATATCGAAGTCCTGATGGAAGCACTGGGCTTTACAGGCGTGCTGTTCTTTGTGGAAAACGAGGACGACCGCCGGGATGTGGAACTGGATGTCTATAACACAGCCGCGTTTTCGCTGGATGTATCCGCCGCCTTGAAAAATGACATCCCTGTTCAGCTGATTATTGTCCGGGATATCAGATTCAACAGAACTGCAAATCCTACCCTGCTGGGAAAAACCAACAACAGTGCTCTGCAAAGAACTGTGGCAGATTACCTGGGTACTAAAATCAAAAAATATTATATCTACAACATCGGGCAGGGATGCTTTGCACTGACAATTTATGATAAGGCAGAAGAAAAGGCCGCCGCTGTTGCCGCAGAAATTGCAGAGCGTTTCCGGAAACCATGGAGCATCGGAAAAACAGATATCTTCCTGAAAGCTTCTGTAATACTGATTGCACTCCCGGAAAGAGCCGGAAATATTGCCGATGTGTTCTATATTGCACAGTGCCCCATCCCGGAAAAATTCCGCGGAAAAGTAATGCAGGGCGATGACCTTGACTGGATTATCCGCTATGCCGCGGTAGAATCCGCTGTGACAAGAGGCCTCAAAGAAGGAAGCTTTGAAGTGTATTATCAGCCGACTTATCATATTGATAAAAAAATTTACGGCGCAGAAGCCCTGCTGAGAATGCATGACAAAGAACTGGGCAATATCTATCCGGATGAGTTTATCCCCATCGCCGAAAAAATAGGCATTATTGATGAAATAGATGATTTTGTCCTCAGACAGGTGTGCCGTCTGCTTGCAACCGGCGTTCCGCAAAAATACGGAGTAGGCCATATCAATGTCAATCTTTCTGTCATGGAATGCATGAAAGAAGGCTTTGCCGATCATATTGTCAGTATTGCAGAAGATTCCGGCGTGGATAAACATGATATCAGCTTTGAAATTACAGAATCCGTTGCCGCAAAAGATTACCGCCATCTGGAAGAAGTGATTGAAAAACTCAAAACTGCCGGATTTATGTTCTATATTGACGATTTCGGCACAGGGTATTCCAATATCAATGCGCTGTTCTCGCTGGGAGCAGATGTCATCAAAATTGACAAGAGTGTTCTGTGGGGCGCAGAACAAAGTGAACTGGGCATGGTTCTGCTGAAAAGTACAATCGAAATGGTCAGGGGAATGCATAAAAAAACATTGGCCGAAGGCGTTGAAACAGAACAGCAGATACAGATACTGAAAAATCTGGGCTGTGATTATTTGCAGGGCTATTATTTTTCCAAGCCTGTTCCGGAAGAAACATTTCTTTCTGTAATTCATGCAAAGACAGGCTGAATTTTATCCTGAAACGGTTTTATTTCTGAAAAAAGAAATAAAGCCGTTTTTCTCTGCCGGAATATTGCAAATTTCACAAAAAAAGCGGCAAATAATGTGAAGAAACTTGACTTTTGACAAAAAATATGCTATACTGTAATTGAATTTGTTAAATTTTGTTCAAATAATTGAGGTGATAATATGCCTGTTGTAATCGGCATAGATTTTGGAACCTGCTTTTCGTCCGTTTATTTTATTCATGGGGGACAGTATGTGCCCCTTGTGCCAAACGGAGAAAAACCTATGATTCCTACCGTTTTTTTTCATGACAGCATAAAAGGCTCCCTGGCAGGAAAACCTGCCCTGCGCGCCGGAAAAAACTGCCCCTCTGCTCTGGCAGAGTATGTCAAACGCCATTACCGTGAGTCTTCTATCAAGCTGAAAAATAAAAAGAACGAGGTTTTTACCTTCTCCCCGGAAGATATTGTCAGACATATTGTCAATTACCTGATAGAGGGCGCACGCGGCTGCCTGCAAAGTCAATATCAGCTGGACAATCCTGAACTTTCTGCTGTACTGACAGTTCCCGTTACTTATGGCGAAGAATGGAAAAAAATGCTCCTCTCTGCCCTGAAAGATGCCGGCGTGACCGTTCATGCCGTGATTCAGGAACCTGTCGCCGCCGCGGTTTGTTTTCTGGAAGAACACGCCGCGGCCGGCGGTACTGTCCTGGTGTATGACCTGGGCGGCGGTACCACAGATGTGACTCTGCTCCAGAAAACCGGTTCCGATCAGCAGCCGTATGCAGTGCTGGCACAGGGCGGCGATGTCATCGGCGGCAACGACTGGGACGACAGACTGCTGACTCTGCTGGAACGTCAGATTGTCACTCAGCTGTCCGGTCTGTCCGATGCCGAAACAGACCGCTTTCTGGAAACAAACCGCAGACGGCTGACCGCTCTTGCCAGAGAAATTAAAGAAATCCTTTCTGAAGAATCTGTATATGATATGCCCTGCGAAATGCAGGGAAATTTATATGATATCCGCGTAACCCGGCAGGAATTTGAATCCTGTACGGCCAGTCTGCTCGGACGTACCATGCAGACCGTCCGGAATGTTGTGCAGGGACAGTCTCCTTTCCGGGAAGTAATTCTTGTCGGCGGCGGTTCGCACATGCCGCAGGTCAAAACCAGAATTCAGCAGGAATTCCCCGACTGTCAGATCCGGATTGCCAATCCCGAATTTGCTGTTGCCATGGGGGCAGCCCGGTATGCGGCAATTTCGGCACCTGTCCCTGTTCTGCTCCAGTCGGCGCATTCTTACGGCATTATTCTGGAACAGGGACAAACCCGGAGTATCCGGAATCTGATTTTTAAAAATGCATCTCTTCCGGCATCCGGCCGGTATGAATGTCGCCTGTCCGGACAGTTTTTGCAGTTTGCCGTCCAGGAAGGCGATGACACGGACCAAACGCTTGTTCCCTTGCAGCACGGCGGATACGCCCTTTCGGCAACTGTATGGTTCAGCCGTCCGCCGGAACCCGGTACGGTCTGCATCGCCGAACTGGAACTGACCAGCAGCGGCTTGCTGAAACTGACTGTTCTTGACCAGAACGGAAACGAAATTTCCGGAACTTCTGTCAGTCTTTCCTGACAAAAACTGTCCCAGAAAGGAATGCATGTATCATGAATATTGCAATCGGAATCGATTTTGGAACTAATTTTACTTATATCGGCTTTGTGCACGGAAAAGAACCTGACGGAACTGACAGAGTGCAGGAACTCGTCAGCGCAAAAGATGCCTCGCGCGGAATTCCTTCTGTCTACTGGAACGACGGAAAAACTGAACTGTTCGGCCGGGAAGCTCTGCGAAAATACCGCTCCCGTCCGGAATACGGCGTAATTTCTATAAAAAGCAGACTGGCAGAAGAAAAAATTACTCTGGGCAGTACGGAATATACGCCGCTGGATATTATCCGCCGGATGATGACTCATTTTCTGGAAACAGCAGAAAGCATTCTTCAGAAACAATATGCGCTGAATCCTTCGTCATTGGATATAATTCTGACCGTTCCCGTATCGTTTGACCAGCCCAGAGTCAGACTTCTGCGCCGTGCAGTGGAAAGCGTGAAGCTGTCCAGCGGAACAGCCGTTCTGGTGAAAGGCGTGGTACAGGAGCCGGTTGCCTCGGCCGTGCGTTTTCTGGGAATTCACAGTGTGCCGGAAGATTATATTGCTGTTTTCGACCTGGGCGGCGGTACGCTGGATACCGCTCTGGTGCATTACGAACCCTCCGCAGAATCGCCTTATCGTGTTGTCGATCAGGACGGCGATGCCGAACTCGGCGGCGATCACTGGGACAAACGGATGCAGTCCGTTCTGGAACAGGCATTTCTTGCCGGATATCAGACCGAGCCTGATAAACAGCTGAAAAGGAAATTCGCTGCAAATGCCCGCGAATTGAAAGAAGAATTAAGCGAGGCAGAATCTACAGAAACACAGATTCAAAATGAAGGGGAATATATCGAACTGGCCGTCAGCCGGAAGGAGTTTGAAGAGGCTTCGCAGGATCTGGCCGACAGAGCGGCCGCTTTGATGAAACAGATGCTCGGCAGAAATAAAGGCAAAAAAATCAGTTATGTGATTCTGACCGGCGGCGGCAGCCGGATGCCCCAGATTCAGGAAACTCTGCGCCGTTCCGGAGGATTGCCGCCCCAGGCAGAAGTCCGCTGTTTCAATCCGGAAAAATCTATTGCAGAAGGTGCCGCTCTGCTTTCCGGCCTGATGCAGTTCCCGCAGGGGAAGGATGCCGCACCTGCTCCCCAGCTTGCCAATATTGCGCCGCATGGGTACGGAATTATCACAGCCGTTCCGCAGAGAAATTATGAACCCATGATCCGGATTTTCTTCCTGAAAAATACTCCCCTGACTGCTTCCGGAACAGGACAGACTGTCATGGGCGATCTGCCGGAAGAAAAACGCCGCATCAGCATTTACAGCATTCTGGAAACAGATGTGCTCGAAGAAGGAACGGATCCTTATGAGAAAGGCAAATATATCCTGATTGATCAGGTTCCTTATACGGCCCTGCCCCAGGGCAGGGAAGTGCTGGATGCAATTCTCACCCGTGCGCAGGCTGTGCCGGCCGGAACACAGGTGACGGAAACAATGACAATGAACGAATCCTTGCAGCTGGAATTTTCGGCAGAAGATACGGCCAGTCATGCCGGAATTCAGCAGACTGTCGATTTGCAGGGAAAATCTGTAAAATTCTGATGAAATCCGCTGCTGCTATCTATTTATGAAAGGAGTATGCTGCATCTGATGCAGTGAAAGAGTATGAGTAAAAGAAATTTGCTTTCTATTGGTATTGATTTTGGTACAACGTTCAGCTTCTGCTGTTATCTGGAAAAAGGAACAATCCGTTCTCTGATTCCAGTAACGGAAACTTACGGAATTCCTTCTTTGTTTTATGATGACGGAAAAAATAAATCCTACGGCAAAATTGCCGCTAAAAAACTGGAAAATCCGCGTACCGCCAAAAACGTCATTTCTTCCGTCAAACGCCGCCTGAGTGAGGACAGCTGGCTGCTGGATACCGGAAATAACCGCTATGCTGCACGCGATGTCATCCGCGAAATTGTCAATTATATGGTACAGGGTGCCATCAAAGTGGCAACTGAAACATATCAGATTGATTTTGATGATAATTTCCGGGTGGAAGCAGTTGTCACAGTGCCTGTCGACTTCTCGGAACCGCAGAAAAAATTAATCGAAGAAGCAATTTCTTCTATTATTATGCCAAACGGGACACATCTTCTGGTGCGCAAACTTCTGCCCGAACCCGTTGCCGCGGCAATAGAATATTTCGGTCTGCGCAGCAAACAGGAAGAGGATATCCTTGTGTATGACCTCGGCGGCGGCACATTCGATGCTGCCTGGGTGCATTCCAATAAAGACGAGAAAAAAATCCCTTATGAAGTCATGGACCAGGGCGGCGATTCCAGACTCGGCGGCGATGACTGGGATGCCGAAATCGCGAAATGGCTGCAAGAACAGTATCTTCGCGATAACCCCGGCGAAACTATTACCAAACATGATGAAGCTTACCTCCGCCGTTTTGCACGCGATCTCAAAGAAGAACTCTCAGAAGAAACCAGCACATCCTGGGATCTGGAGCTGCATGGAAATGTGGCAGAAGGTGAACTGACAAGAGAAAAATTTGAACAGATGACCAGGCATCTGCTTGACAGAACACTCCAGGAAATGAATGATATTATCAAGCGGCGCGGCGGAAAAAAACCGGATTATATTATTCTGACCGGGGGCAGTTCCATCATGCCGCAGGTAATGGCAGGCCTGAAACAGAAATTCCCCGGTGTGGATATCCGCAGTGTTGACCCGGCACATGCCATTGCAAACGGTGCGGCACGGTATGCAGACTGGCTCCAGCAGACTCCGGTAAGCGCAAAACAGAGCAAAATTCAGCTGATCTCGTCTCATGCCTACGGTATCCGGTATCATTATGACGATACTGATCAGTGGGAAATCCGCATCATGATTCCGCGCGGTGCCAAACTGCCTTATTCCAGTAAAACTACCTCTGTAACCAGAAATGAAAATCAGCACGAATCGTATTTTGCCGTATTTGAACTGGATTCTCACAAGCCGGAAGGCACCCGTGTTCCGGAAAATTCCGGCAGAGAAATTATGTCTGCTACGTTGAAGCGGCCGCCGGAACGGTATGTTCCCAAAGGCACACAGTCGGAAGAAACGCTGACCCTTTCCGAATCAGAACTGCTTGCGATCGAGGCAGTTGATCAGGTCGGCAGAGAAAGAGTGAAAAATTCTGTCGCTCTCCAGCGCAAACAACATTGAAATGAGGTGTGAAGCATGAATAACGAAATAGAATACAGCAGAGTTTCTTTTGATCTTTATTATGATGAACGGAGAAAAATAGCCGGGTCACATTTATTGAATCGTGACCGTTTAAAAGAGGATGCTTTTTCTAAAATCTATCAGAAGCTTCTGGAAGAGTATGAAAACGGTAAATATCCGGCATTGACATCTGCTTTTTTAACTACAAGTCTGATACATCCTGAAGAGATAGAACTGTGGGATGTCTATCTTTGTCAATGCCTTGCAGAACCGGATTTTCATATCGAGCAGGATGAAATTATCAGAAGTTTTGGAAAAGAAGTCTCTTCGTTTGACAGAACTGCATATATGCGGCGGATACGAAAATATATCATGCTGCTGCATAGTAAATATTTTTCTCAGAAAAAAGAAACATCCCAGGAAGAACATGAAATTGCTGATCTGAAAAAAGAGATTAAAAAGCTCCGTGAAGAAAAAGAAAATCTCGAACAGAGCCTCCGTGAAGGCAAGGAAGAAATCCGGAAAGATCTGGAAAAATATCAGAATGAACAGCGCGCAGCAATCAAAACAGATCTGGAACGCGAAAAACAGGCCATTCTCAAAGAACTGAAAGAAAATCCTGAATATCAGCTCCGCTTTCAGGAAACTGAACAGCATAACCGGGAAATTATGCAAATGGTCAGAGAACGCAAAAATATGGAAACCAGCCTTGCAGGCTTAATGAATCAGACAAGCCGCGAATTCCGCAACAGTACGGATAAAGTCGCAGAGGATATTACCGAAATTCTGAAAGAAAAATTCAAGGAACTCGCTTCCGATACGGCAGATAAAATTGAAGAGTTTAAAACCAGCACGGAAAATGCAATCAATTCCGTTGCCGATATTAACAGAAAGCTCCAGAACGATGACTTCAAAGACCTGATTCACGGCTATCAGAAGCTGGAAGAACAGCATTATTATAAAAGCCGCTCCGGTACAGATACGCAGGAATATAAAATTTATTGGAAAAACGTAAGCGTATATCTGAAAAATTTTGAAAAAACACTCAATAAACTGGGCTATTCCAGAATTTACCCGGAAATCGGCTCTGAATTGGACCCCGAAACAATGGAAGTGTTTGAAGATGCTCTGAACGATGAAACTGATATGCCGGAGGATGATTCTGAATTTAAAAATTATGTTGTAAAAGAAATTGTTTCCAGCGGTTTCCGGGACAGTTCCGGTTATGTGGAAGCAAAAGCAGAAGTCATTCCTGCTCCTGAATCCGGGTTCCGTCAGAAAGGAAGTGAATGGCAGTGAGCCATATCGGTTTTGATTTTGGCACAACCAACAGCATTATCAGCTTTCATGATGCCGAAACCGGTTCACTCAGGTGCTTTCATACTGCCGCCGGCGGAACGGATTATATCCCCACCGTGATTTCTTATGAAGAACGCCGCGGTGTGCCTTATATGCAGTTCGGCAGTGCCGCCAAATTGCAGGGAGACGGAAAACCAAACGTCTGCGGCAGATTCAAGCTCCGGCTGGGTTCACGTTTTGACGAACTGATTCCCGGAAAAAATAAAACTGCTCACGAGGCCGCCAGAGACTATATCCGGGAACTGCTGAGTGAATTCCAGAAAAACGGCAATGCTATCGACAGTATGGTCATGACAATTCCTGAAGCATGGTACCGGGAGCGTTCTAATTATACTGCCCGTGAAAATATCCGCACCATCCTGACAGAAATCGGTCTGGAACGGTTTTCTTTCCAGAGCGAGCCTGTCGCCGCTGCGGCCTATTTCTGCTGGCAGTGGCAGAACCAGAATCATCCGCCTTACGACGGCAAGCTGATTGTGGTCGATTACGGCGGCGGTACTCTCGATGTGACACTGTGTCAGGTGACAAAAGGCAAAAAAATCCGTACTTTGGAAAGCTATGGCTCCGGAGAAGAAGGCTCCGGAATCGAAGAAGGCCATGCCGGAAGTGCTTTTCTTTCCCATGTCATTCGCATCATCTGCGAGGAAAACAAACTCTCTCCCGATGAACGCACGCTGGCTCTGGCACGCAATGAACTGGAAACTTTCCTGATCAGCCAGAAAAAAACAATTTCTGAAACAATGGAAGATTATGAAATCAGCCCCGAAGATGTGGGAAATGATACTTTATTTGATCTTTCCCGTCTGGAAGACTGTCATGTTACCTGCCGGCATCTGCATAAAGCATTTGAAATCGTCAATGCGCCGATACTGGAAAGTGCACTCAAACAAATCCGGGATGCCGGAGAATATCAGCCGGAAAAAACAAAGATTATTTTTGTCGGCGGTTTCAGTAATTTCTGCTGTGTGGAAAATCAGGTGCGGAAATTTTTCAATTCCCGTCCCGATGCCAGTGACCCCCGTTTTCCGGAACTGCTCTCGGAAGAAAATAAAGCCCTTGCCATTGCCAAAGGTGCCGCACTGCTGGCAGACGGCAGTATTTCCGTCGATCCGGTCTTTCCTTATGAAGTCGGAATCATTGCCGCCAGAGTCAGCAAGGAAAACCCCGAACAGTACGAAGATGTTTCTCTTCCGCTGATTGAAAAAAATGCCAAAAAAGACGGCTATGCCCAGCCTAAGTTTATTCCGGAAACTTTCCAGATTTTTTCCTCGGCCGGTCTTTTCCTCCGGATGTACCGCAAAATAGGAAATGAAGTATCAGTATTCCGTCTGAATAATGCTCAGGATCTGAATCAGATTTTTCCGGAAACGCCCGGAAAACAAAAAATTGCAATCGGACTTTCTCTGGATGACGACTTGATTCCTACTCTGCATACCAAAGACCAGTCCGGCCAAATCCGCAGTGTTTCACTGAATCAAATACTGGAACGGCTGGATGTCATTATCTCAGAATGAAAGGCGGTTTGTTTATGAATTTTTCTGATATTCGTTATTTTATAGAAAATCAGCTCCGGGAGGCGGAACAGCATCCCGATTCGCCGGAAGCAGGCGAAGCTCTGCTGCTGGTGGCAGATTATCTGATGGAACAGGTACAGGCACAGCCGGATGCCTTTACCAAGACTTCCGGCCGGGAACTGCGCCGGAATTTTCTGCGCTGCGGCAGCATCGCACGGCGCACTGCCGGGTTTGCTGATCAGTACAGCGCACCAGTGGCACAGGAAGCCGCCAGTTCGCTGGATGCTGTTAAGGAAAATTCCAGAAAAATGGAAAAAATTCAGGAAGACTGTAAAACAGCGGAGGAAAATCTCAGCATTTTGCAGCAGCAGGAAGAAAAAATCCGGGAACAAAATCAGATTTTGCAGAAAGATAACACCGCTCTGCTGACTCAGGAGAAAACTCTGCTGGAAAGAAAACAGGAGTCAGAAACGCTCCGGCAGCGAATTCAGGAATGCAGCCGTATTCTGGAAGAAGTAACTGATCAGAAGCTGGAAAATATGCGCCGTGATCTGGAACAAACTGAACCGGATGCCCTTGCCCTGAAAGAAAAACAGAATGCTTTGCTGAAAAAATTGCAGGAAGCACAAATCCGTATCCAGAATCTGACAGAGGATATTGATAGAATTCAGCAGCAAACCAGACAAATTCAGGAAAAACAAATTCCCGAAGCGGAAAAACAGCTTGCCGAAATCCGGTCACAAAACCGCGCTGCCGCACAAACCAGTTCTGAACTGCTCGCCGCTATTACCGAGGCCGGAGCAGAATATGAGGAATTTCAGGCTCTTCTGGAAGAAAATCAGCGGATTGCAGACCGCCTACTGGAAAGCGGTTTCGTACTGGATGACCGTAAAAATTCCGATTCGTTCTATGCACGTGTGGATGCCGTAAACCGCCGCGCAAAGGAAATTACAGAAGAATATAATACGCTCCTGCGGAATGTTATTACAGATGCCAGAACACTGTATCAGAAAATTCTCGACCGGCAGGAGCCTGCCTATAAAGGATAGGAGACGGAAATATGCAGATTCGCGTTCATGCTGTGGAAAAGAATGTTACGGTTCTGGGACCCGGCAGACGGTTCGGCATATGGGTGCAGGGATGCCCCCGGAAATGCCCCGGCTGTATGTCTCCCGAAACTTGGGACCCCAACGGCGGAATGATATATGAAACTCAGGAACTTGCAGAAAAATTTTTGCAGTCCGGCTGCGACGGCATGACAATCAGCGGCGGCGAACCTTTCCTCCAGCCGGAAGCTCTGGCAGAAGTCATCCGCCTTTCCGGAAATCCCGGCGTAATTATATATACCGGCTTTCTGTATGAAGAATTGCTGCGCCGTCCCGATGCCGCTGCACTGCTGGCCGTCTGTGATATGCTCGTGGACGGCCCTTTTCTCGAAGACCTGCGGGACGGGAAAAATCTTCGCGGTTCTTCTAATCAAAGAGCGGTTCTGCTGACAGACCGTTATCAGGAAACAGCCGCTTCTTTTGGCACTCTGCCGACAAAAATTGAATTTTTCCTGCATGACGATGTCACGCATCTAATCGGCATTCCCTCTCCGGAATGGCTGGAACGTATGAAAAAAATCAAATGGTAACAAGGAGATGAAATTTTTATGAGTTTTTTTGAAACAGCTCTGGCCGGCGGCGTGGTGCTGGGTCTTGCCGGGCTGATTCTGGGAGAGGCCGGCGGCCGGAATCGTCCGTCGGCAGACCGTCAGGCCCAACAGCACCGACAGCAGATGAATCAGCTCAGACAGCAAAATCAAAGAGAACAGCAGCAGATGCAGCAGCGGTATGCACGCGCCGAACAGCAGAACCGTCAGCAGATGGAAGCTCTGAACCGGCAGTATCAGCAGGAAAGTGCTGCAATCCGGAATCTGCACAGTCAGCTGGAAAGACAGGAACAGCAGCATAATCAGAGAATCCGCCAGCTGCAAAATCAGCAGCAGCAGGAAATCCGGCAGCTGGATGAACATCTTGCGCAGGAATCGCACCGCCTTCAGCAGGCTGTCACAAGTGTGCGCACCGAAATGGAACAGTTCCGGAATCAGGCGCAGGAACAGTTTGAAACTATGCAGGCACAGCATCAGCGCGATCTGCTCTGGACAAAAGAAGAAATTCAGGAAGTGCGCCGCCATACTGCCGAACTGGAACGGCAGATCTCTCAGGAAAAAGAACAGCAGCGCGTTCTGGCAGAATACTGGATTGCACAGGCGCAGCGCATCGCCGCAGATATCCGCGAAAACTGCCGTCCCGAAAAATTCGAGCCGGAAACCTGGCACAGAGTACAGCAGATACTTGCCAATGCACAGAATGATTTTCAGTCAGAACTGTTTCAGATTGCCGCCGGAAACGGCCGCACGGCTTTCCAGAATGCGTCTGATTTAAGAGATTCCCTGATTGCGCAGGAACTGGAATGGCAGAATCTGCTCGAATCAGCACGGCTGATGCAGGCAAATTTGCTGCAAAATCTTGCAGAAGCCGAAGTACGAAGCTATCAGTTTGAACTCGACGGCGAATCTGTCGAAGACAGCCGCGGCGTGGACTACTGGACTTACGGACAGCTTTCCGTTCTGACACAGCGCATAGAGGAAACAGGCCGCCGTCTGAATACACAGACGGATGACCTCACATCGGAACAGCTGACCGAACTGATGCAGGATCTGCATCTGAGAATGACCGAACTCGCTATGCTGGAAAATGCCGCCGCCGTTAATCTGACAATGGCCAACGAACGCTATCATATGGCCGTGCGCGTCGGAGAAGTGCTGGGCGATGCTTTTCTGATGGACGAGCAGGACGGCGATTATTTCGCTTCGGAAAATCGTGATGAATATCATGCTTCTTTTACAAATCCCTCTACGGGGGAACAGGCAGTTGTTGTCATCACTCCTTTGCAGGGCGATGACGGCGTTGTGACAAATCATGCCGAAGTGCTGGTGCATACGCCTACCAATCAGCCGCAGCGCAGAGAAGAAATCAATCAGGCTCTTGTGAAGGAAGTTGCCCGGCAGGTTCCCGGTTTTTCGCTTCCCTGTTCGGAACAGTACGGAAGCCGTACCAATGAAGAAGCCGAACGGCTCGGCAATATCTCAGCCGTTTCCGAAGGACAGGAAGCTGTCCGCAGTCAATGCAGCCTTTCCGGTATGACTTATGACAGAAGAACTGTAATCAATCCTGCCGTATCCGGCCGTAAAAAATAAAAAGGAGTGTTTTTTTGTGAGTTATTATGAAACATATGAACAGCGGCAGATCCGGAATCTCCGCAATGATGTTGCCGCCGCTAACCGCCGCAGCAGAGAGGCAGAAGCCCGCAATCAGGAACTGCAAAACCGCCTCCGCCAGAATGAAAACGAACGCCGCCGCGCAGAAGAACGTTTTCATCAGGCCGTCAGACAGCAGCAGCGTCAGATTCAGGAACAGGAACGCCGGAATCAGCAGTTAAGCAGTTCAATCCAGAATCTTGACAGAGAAATCCGTCAGCAGGAACAGGCACATAACCAGCGTTTGCAGCGTTTGCAGGAACAGCATCAGCGCGATATCCGCGCACAGAATCAGAGAATTGCACAGGAATCCCAGCGGCTCCAGAACAGCATCCGCGAAACCAGACGTGATATGGAAGTGCTCCGCTCTGAAACACAGGAACAGTTTGAAACTATGCAGGCACAGCGGCAGCGCGATCTGCTGTGGACAAAAGAAGAAATTCAGAATGCCAATCAGCGGATTTCTAATCTGGAACATCAGATTTCCAGCGAAAAAGAAAGACAGCGCGAACTTGCTTCTTACTGGATTTCACAGGCACAGCGGCTTTCTGACGAAATCCGCGAAAATTATCGCCCCGAAAAATTCGAGCCGGAAGTCTGGCACAGTGTACAGCAGAATCTCGCCAATGCACAAAGCGACCTGCGCGCGGAAATGTTTCTGATTGCCATCAGCAGCGGACGTACTGCTTTTCAGGATGCCTATACGCTGCGTGATACTCTGATTGAACAGGAACTGGAATGGCAGAGCCGTCTGGAATCCGTCCGCCAGCTGGAAGCCAGTCTGCTGGAACAGCTCGCTTCTGCCGAAGGCCGTGTATATACGTTTGAAATCGATGGCGAAAAAATCGAGGACGACCGCGGCGTGAATTACTGGACATACGGCCGGCTTGCTGAACTGACTCAGCGTATCGAACAGACCAGAAATCGTTTGAATGCCGATACCCAGAACCTGACAACAGAGGAACTGAACACGCTGGAACGGGAACTGCATGATTTTCTTGCCGAACTCGCTTTGACGGAAAATGCTGCCGAAACAAATCTTGCTATGGCAAGAAGCCGTCTTTCTATGGCAGAACGCATCGGAACTGTACTGGGAGAAAATTTCATGATGGATGAACAGGACGGAGATTATTTTGCTTCGGAAAACCGTGATGAATATCACGCTTCTTTTACCAACCAGGATACTCAGGAACAGGCAGTTGTCGTTATTACGCCTATTCTGGAAGAAAACGGCATTGTTACCAATCATGCCGAAGTGCTGGTCAGCACGCCGGATAATAATCCGCGCCGCCGTAAGGAAGTCAATGATGCAGTCGTGCAGAATATTGTACGGGATGTTCCGGATTTCAAACTGCCGTGTTCTGAACAGTATGCCGAACATACTAATGAAGAAGCAGAACGTATGGGAAATATTTCGGCTGTTTCCGAGGGAAAGGAAGCCGTCCGCAGTCAGTGCAGCACAGGCGGCGTTACTTATAACAGAAGAAATGTGACAAATCCTGCTGCTTCGGTAAAACGCTGAATTAAGGGAGTTGCATTATGGGAACTTATTTTTCAAAAGCTTCCTGCGGTCAGCGGCGGTTCTGGTACCTGGGGGGACTGACAGGCGATGAATTCTATCTGGAAAATGGCATGAAAACAGATCTGAACTGGCTTGTACAGAAAGAATTGAAAGAAAACGGCTATGAAAAGATTATTTTTTATAATACTGTAAAACGTCTGTACTGTTATGACGAACGTTCGTTCTCTCTGCTCCGGCCGGGTGCCGCCCCGGCCCCTGCGGCTTCTCCTGCTCCTGCCGCTGCTCCGCGCAAGGGACACGGCCTGCGGAAAGGCGCATGGGATAAAAACAAAACACCTGCTCCTGCCGCTGCGGCACCTGTGCACGGCTCTTCTGCCGGAACTATATCCGGCGTACAAATGACAAAACAGAATTCCCATGCGCTCCATGTGGGAATGCAGTCCGATACAGCCGTGCTCTCACAGTTTGAAGCCATGATGAAGGATAATCGTCATCCTACTGCGATTGTAATCGACGATGCTGATAATTTCCTGACCGAACTTGCGACAACACCCGGCTGGAAAAATTTCATGAATCAGGTAGTAAAACTGCCGGCAGAAAATATTAATATCATGCTGTTTATTTTCCCTGACGAAGAAGGCGGCGGCATTCTGCAAATGGAAGCTCTGACCAAAGATGAAGAAATGCGCCGGAAACTGAACACAATTCTGATTCTACAGCCTAATGCGCTGGAATACTGCCATATGCTGAATCATTTCCGGCTGATGTATGGCCTGAAAATCCGCGTGGCAGAAATCCCGGAGGTTGCCAGAGAAATTTCACGCTGTATCGCTAAAATCGTACAGGATCATACTGAAAGTACAGGTGTTGCACAGGGCGTTCGGATTAAAATGCTGTATCATTTCCTGATGGATTTTGCACAGTCCGGAAAAACGCTTACTGTGAAAAACTGCTATCAGCTGTTTTCAGAATATCATATAAAGCCTATTCCCACCGCCGCACAGCAGCTGCAAAGCATGATTGGCATGGAATCTGTCAAAAAACAGATTGTGGAAAAATTCAGGGGAATTCATACTGAAAAACGCGCCTGGATGAAGCTGGAAGAGGCTGACAGAATCAAACCGGCACCGCCAAAAAGAGATGATATGAGTTTCATGCATATTGCACTGACCGGAAATCCCGGTACAGGCAAAACAACTGTCGCCAAACTGCTGGGGCAGTTCTTCGCCGAAGCAGGATATCTGCGTACAGGTCATGTGGTGGAAACTGACCGTTCCGGACTCGTGGCCGGTTATGTGGGTCAGACTGCCATCAAAACCAGAGAAGCTGTGCAGAAGGCTCTGGGCGGCGTGCTGTTTATTGACGAAGCTTATGCTATTATACAGGATGAAAACGATTCGTTCGGAAAAGAATGCCTGAATACGCTTATCAAAGCTATGGATGAGTTTAAACATGATCTGATCGTAGTAGTAGCAGGCTATTCTGAACCAATGGAAAATTTCTTGAAGGCGAATCCCGGCATGAAACGCCGCATTCGCGAAAAAATTAATATTCCGGATTATACGCCGGAAGAACTGTTCCGGATTTTGACTCTTCATATGCAGAGAAAACATCTGCGATTTTCGGAGCAGATGCGGCCGCGTATGGCTAATTTCTGCGAAAACTGGCTTGCTTCCGCAGATGAAAACTGGGGAAACGCCGGCGAAGCTGTTCTCCTGGCCGAAGATCTGGAAAATAGCGTCAAGCATACACCGGATACCAGAAAAATAACAGATAAAAATACAAACGAAATTTTCTATCTGATAGAAGAACGCCATATTCCAGAAAATTACAGGGAATTCCTGCGGCCTGCGGAAGAAATCCGCGGCAATGCTGTGGAAGATATTATGAAAATGCCCGGCCTGAAAAATGTCAAGAAAAAAATCAGGGAGATTGAAAATGCACTTATTACAGGAAATCAAAGCGAACCCGGACATTATATCTTTATGGGCGCACCCGGTACAGGCAAAACAACGGTAGCCCGAAAAATGGGACTGCTGTTCCGGAGTCACGGCCTGCTGAAACGCGGACATCTTGTGGAAACCAATGCCGGAGAACTGATTTCTGAAATGCTCCATCATCCGGATTTCGACAGAATCGGCAAAAAAGCCCTGGACGGCGTATTGTTTATTGACGAAGCCTATCAGCTTATGAATACTGCCAACGGCAGAGATATCATCGACAGTCTGATTAAATATATGGAAGATAATCGACAAAGACTCTGCGTGATTCTGGCAGGTTACGAAGATCAGATGTCCGAAATGCTGCGCACGGCAAATCCCGGTCTGGCAAGCCGCACCGAACGCGGAAGAATTTATTTTGATAATTATACAGGTGAAGAATTATATCAGATTTTCCTGAAAATGCTGCCCGAATCCGGTATGAATGCCGATGAGGAATTTATAGAACTGTCTCACCGTGCCATTGTGCGCTATGCAGACAGCCAGAAAAAAAATCAGACTTTTGGCAATGCAAGATATATCCGTGACGGTTATCTGGCAGATGCCAGAACCCGCATGAATGCCCGGCTTGTGGCCGCTTACGGGAAAGAAATCCCCGAAGAAGAAAAAAATTTCTTCACCCGTAACGATATCCCGGAAAATCTTGTGCGCTTTACCAGACAGCCCCTGCCTCAGCCGGATCAGCGTTCTTTGCTGGAACAGCTTGATGATATAATCGGCTTTGAAAATATTAAGGAATATCTGCATAATCTCCTGAATATGGCAGAGTTTCAGAAACAGGACGACAGCGGCGGTATGCCTATTACACCTAACCTGAATATCGTCCTGAAAGGCAATCCCGGCACAGGCAAGACGATGATTGCAAACCTGATAGGAAAAGTCTATAAAGAATGCGGCCTTCTTCCGGAAGGACGTACGCTGAAAGTGGACCGTTCTGACCTTGTCGCCGGATATATCGGCCAGACTGCCGAAAAAACAAGAAACTGGATTGAAAAATCTATGGGGAATGTACTGTTTATTGATGAGGCCTATTCTCTGACAGACAGCGGCAGCGAAAATGATTTCGGTTCGGAAGCTGTGACAACACTGGTCGCCGCAATGACAGACCATATGGGAGAGTTTGCCGTCATCGCCGCAGGCTATCCGGATAAAATGGATCATTTTATCCGCAGTAATTCCGGACTGAACAGAAGATTCCAGGAATTTTTGATTGCAGATTATACTGCCGAAGAACTGGCACAGATTTTCCGCGGTATGTGCCGGAAAATAAAATTCCGGATTGATTCCGCTCTGGATGAAAAGCTTGTGGTATTTTTCTCCCAGTTCAAAGCCCGTAAATCGAAAACAGAGGACTGGCAGAACGCCGGAGAATGCGAAACTCTCTGCCGCAATATGCAGATGCAGTGGTTCAAAAATCCCGTCAGACGCAAGGATGACAGCGGTCTGCTGCAAAATTGGTTTACGGAAGCTCATGTGCCGGAAGAAATGCAGAGATTCCTGCGCGGTACTGTGAAGAAAGAAAAAACAGAAAAATCAGCCCTTCAGCAAATTCAGGAACTGACAGGCTTTGCTTCACTGAAAGAGTATTTCGGCGAACTGGAAGAAACTGTCCAGGCTGCCCGCGAAACAGGAAGAGATTCGCTTCTGGATGATATATCTCTGCATATCGTCCTGACAGGAAATCCCGGCACAGGAAAAACTACCGTTGCCCGTCTGATCGGCGGGGCTTACAAGGAACTCGGACTTCTGAGTACAGGCAATCTTGTAAAAGTAACCAGGGGCGATCTTGTGGCAGGATACATCGGCCAGACGGCTATCAAGACAAAGGAAAAAATTCGGGAAGCCCTTAACGGCGTTCTGTTTATCGACGAAGCCTATATGCTGACACAAAGTATTCAGGACGGCTTCGGCAAAGAAGCCTTTGATACGATTCTGGAAGCAATGTCTGACCTTGACGGACAGTTTGCAGTCGTTGCCGCCGGTTATCCTAAAGAGATGGAACAGTTTCTTGCTTCCAATCCTGGCATGAGAAGCCGCTTTAAAGGCAATGAATTCTATATGCCGGATTATGACAACAAACAGCTGATTTCTATTTTCCGTCATCAGTGTAGCAAATCCAGTGCCGTGCCCTCGGAACAGCTGATTGCCCTGCTGCCTGATCTGCTGGATACAATGCGCGAAGATTACGCCAAGCAAAGAAAACCCTGGGCAAACGGCAGAGAAATGGAACAGCTGGAACAGAAATTCCGCAAACGCTGGCCAAAATTCCGCACGGAAACTGAACAGGACGGCGAAAGCCTTCTGCTCTATACTCCGGAAATGCTTCCGGAAGAATATCAGAATTTCCTGCATCAGCATCCGGGACAGTCTGAAACAGAGGAATACCGCCTGCCTTCTGATGCTCTTCCTAAACCGGGATTTTCTTATCGTTATCCTGAAAATGTCGCAGAAACAGAAAAGGGTGTAGTGCTGATCGAATGCAGTTCTTCACAGGGAAAAGGCTACGGAAGCGGCTCCATGCTGACACATGACGGCTATATCCTGACATGCAGTCATGTGATTCATGATGCGCAAACTGTCCGTGTTCGTCTGAAAATTGCCGGCCGTACAGACGGAGAAATCAGCTGGCATGATGCACAGGTCGTACGGGACGACCCGGAAATTGATGCCGCTCTGCTGAAAATAGAACTGATGAACTATCCGGCACTTCCCGTTGCCGCTCCGGAAGAAAAAATCAGCACAACAGACCGCATTTTCCTGCTGGGCTATCCCTTTGGTGCTATGATTTCTGATTCTGTCGATCAGCTTTCACTAAGCCATTTTGAAGGAAAAATTGCCTCGGTTCAGATGCGCAGCGGTCTGGAACGCGTGTTTGTGAATCTGGAGGCCAAAAGCGGCTGTTCCGGCGCACCCGTCTTTTCTCAGGAAACAGGCAGTATTATTGGAATTTTATGCGGTTCGGAAACTTCTGCTAACGGCAGTCTGGTAGAAGAACTGAATTTCATTCTGCCGATGAAACATATCCGGGAGCGTTTTTTCCGGTAATATAAAATAGAAAGGATGTTTCAGCATGAAATGTATTATCTGTCAGCAGGTTCTGCCGGATGATTCCGGTTCCTGTCCAAAATGCGGAATGTCTCCCGTTCCGGAGCTGTTTCTGAATCCGGAACAGTATCGCCAGTGGAAAGAACAAATCTTTTTTCCTGCCAGAGAGGCATATGCCCGGCAGCAGAAGCAGATTATTGCAGAACAAATTCTGGAACTGCGCCGCAGTACCTCCCTGTTTGCCGCGGCTGGTATTGATTTTTATGCATGGCTTGACAACGGCAGTGTAAAACTGGAAGGATTTTTTAATTCTAATATAGGAAAAGCTAAAAAATGGGAGCATATCAAGGCAATTGCGGCCGGAACAGGTCATCTGGCCGCACTTTCCCAGGACGGCAGAGTGCTGACAGCCGGAAAAAATACAATGGGACAGTGCGATGCCGGAAACTGGAAGGGCGTGGCAAAAATTGCCGCTTCCGGCGATACAACTGCTGCGGTCACAGAAGACGGCGTTCTGCTCGCCTGCGGCGCAGATGCCGAAAGACTTAGAGAGCTTTCCACACGCCTGGAACAGGATGTTTTTATCCGCGAAATTGCACTCACTCAGACACAGATTTTTCTGCTGGCTTCGTACAGAAAAAAAGAAGGGATGCTGGCCGTCTGTGAATATCACAGAGATGTCTTCCAGGAAGGACATGCCTGGTCGGCAGAAATGCCGGAGGAAGTATCCATCACTGCCGGAGATGCCGGCTGTTTCCTGCTGAGAAATCACACGGCAGAAGCTGTCAATTCCGGCGCGGACAGTGCAGAAATGGCAGAAGCCGTCAATCGTGCCGGTGCCGGAAAAATTGACGGCATCACTGCCGGAAGAGAAATGCTCTTTGCTTTTGCCAAGACCGGAGAAGTATCCGGCGCAGCGTACCGGAAAGGAACTGCTCCGTTTTCGTTCCGCATACCGTTTCCGGATTCTGAAACGATCCTGCTGAATCTGCTTGAACTTGATGATATGCATCTGCTTGCGGCAGTTCTTTCCGGCGGAGAACGTCAGCTGCTTGTGCTGGATATTTCTGATAAAACAGTTCCGGGCATAACAAGAATCGGCGTTTCCTGATAGGATAAAAAATCCCTGCTTTCTGACGGAAAGCAGGGATTTTTTATCATTCAGTTCAGGCAGGAATTTTTTTCTTCGTAAAAGAGCGTGTTTTTCTGATTCAGCAGTTCTTCCAGTTTTTTGCGGCATTCTGCAATTTCTTGCAGTTTTTGATAAAAAGCTGTGCCTATCTTTTTTTGTATATTCAGGTCACAGGCCGGAATTCTGATTTTTTTCAGGTCATCAACGCCTAAATTGATTATGAAGTTTGTAAAATAGGTCATTTCATAGAGCATTTTCTGACCTTCCTGACTTTCCAGATAAGCCTGTATATAATAAAGATCTGCTTTTTTCTCGTCGATATTAATCATATAGATATTATCATTAAGCAGAATTTTTTCTCCTTTTTTGTTTTTTTCACTCTGGAAGACAGCGGTTTTGTAGCCGGCATCTGTTCTGGTTTTGGCGATAAGAAGCGCGTTTTCCGTTTCCAGACAATATTGTGTCTGTTTCCGGGGGATGGATTCCAGATAGGTGACAGGATGCAGTGTGCCGTCATACAGATCTGCTGTATGCAGATAGCGGTATTGTGTCTTGTGGTCAGAAATTTTAAGTTCTCCGTTTTCGCGTTTCAAAGCAGAAGACGGTACCCCCCTTGTCATATCTGTGATTACATCACCCAGTGAGAAAGTTTTTTCTCGGCTTAAATTCAGGCACCAGTTATTTTTTTCAATTTCTTCCAAAGAATAGATATTTTCTTTTTGTTGCAGAGCTTCTGCAATTTCTTGTCTGAATTCATTCAGCCAGTAAAAAGTTTTTAAAGAAGCATCATAAACAGAAACGCCTTTTTGTGCAAGTTCCGGATGCGGCGCGCGGAGCAGAATAAGAACCGAATCTGCTGTTGGCGGTTCATGAATCACAGTACGAATGCATCCTTGTAGGATAAAAAATTTCCATAATTCAGAAAAATTCATCAAATTGTGATAATGACGGAGAGAGAATGCTGCCTGACCGTCTTCTGAAAGACTTTGCACAACAGAGGCTATTTTAAAAAAAGAAACTGTATCGGCATCAATCGGCATTTCGTGTCCGATTCCTTCGGAAAGCCATTTATAGGCCTTATTTTCACGGATGGTTTCTTCGCTTGCGCAAAGATTTATATTATCATATGCAAAGATTTTGGAATATTTTCTTGCAGGATTAAGATAATCAAAATCCTCATACTGCAAAGCTGCAAGAAACCACTGTTCTATAATTTTTTTTTGTTCCTGTGATATTTCATCAGAAAGCAGACTGTAGAATTCTGAGAATGCATTTTTCTCCTCTGCATGTTCCGGGGATGACATAAAATATTCGCTCATATAAAACATGAATCTATCATGCACCAGTCTTGTTTTTAGGTAGAGATTTGCTTCTTCCTGCGTGATATCGCGAAAGATAGGCGTTTTCTCTGGCATTTTTCTTTTTGCTGCGCGCAGACCCATTGAATAGATATAGCTGCTGGCCTCTTTCCATATCTCCTCTGATGAGGTTTTATCCAGCTCCTGCAACAGAGCCTGTGCAGCATCAGCTGACATCAGGTCAGGCAGAATTTCGCCTAATTCTTCGATTTTTTTATTTTCTCTTACGGCGATGACAAAAGCGGCTTTTTGTGCAATGTCCTGTGTAGTCTGGAATGAAATATCTATTTTCCTCCGCATATAAAATACACTCCTTTGATTTTGGTAGTGATTATATTGTAACACAGATTTTTCAACTTGTCAATGAAAAATCAAAGATTCACAGTACAAAAACAATTATATTGGTAATGCATTACCAAAAATAATTTTTTTTGAAAAAACACTTGACAAACATGGAAAAGTATGCTATACTATAATTACAGATTTGGTAGAGCCTACCAAATAATATCAGTAAAAAACATAATTTGATATGGTAATCAATTCTTAATGATGAAAGGGGTAGTCAAAATGACTCACACAGGAAATGAATTCTTTAAAGAACAGCTCATCCGCGAAATTAAATCCCATTGCTCCGTCTGCGGAACTCATAATCAGGTGTTCCACATGTACGAAATCAGAAGCATTAAGGAACTCAATGATATGAGTGTTCTGTCTCTGGAAGAAGTTCGCGATGCTCTGCACAGTTTCTTGTATGAATAAGGGGGTTGCAATTATGGATTATAACAATGTTTTGTGCAGTGCACGGGTGCCTTATGAGGATATCAGCGGAGTCCGCGAGTTTGAAATGAATACTGCACAGCTGATGGACGGAATTATTCCTCTGACAGGAGAAATCAATACACAGTCTGCAATGGATGTGATTGTTTCGCTCCGTTATCTTGCAAAGCAGAAAAAAAGCGCGATGCTTCTGCTGAATTCCGGCGGCGGAGAAGTCGCTGCCGGCCTGGCTATTGTGGATGCTGTGCGCAGTTATCCCTATCCGCTGACGGCTCTGTGCATGTCATTCGCCGGAAGCATGGGCGCGGTAATCTTGGCAAGCTGCCCGAAGGGAAAGCGTCTGATTCTGCCGCACGGAAAAGTGATGATTCATGAACCGCTGATTTCCGGCGGTCTGGGCGGTTCGGTCACAACCATTGAAAAAACTGCCCGTTCTATGATCGAAACAAGAAATATCATCAATGGCCTTCTTGCGGAGTGCACAGGAAAATCCATTCAGGAAATCGACCAGGCAACGGCTTTTGATAACTATATGCTGGCAGAAGAGGCTATCGCGTTCGGAATCTGCGATGCCGTCAGCAGTCCGTATATTTAAAGGGGGAGTACAGAATGCAGGATTTCTTTACAGGAACGTTGATTCCGGAAGATTCGCCTCAGGAACTGTTTGAAAAGGGAAAGTATCACGAAGACTGCTTTCAGGAATATCATCAGAAACAGGATGCCGAAAAAGCTCTGGAATATTATTCGCTTGCCAGACAGCGCGGCTATACGTCGGCAATTCTGAAATCTGTTACAATGGAAAAAATGGTACAGAAATGCAATGAGATTCAGACCGCCTGCGATCATTTTAATGACGGCAGAAAACTTTCAGTACAGGAAATATATCTGATCGGAACGAATTATCTTGACGGCGTACTGACCAGTAAAGATAACAAACAGGGAATGCTGTGGATCTGGGATGCCGCTCTTAACGGCCATGTGCAGGCACAGTACCAGATCGGCAGCTATTACCTGAGATATATCAGAAAAAATAAAGAAATCATAAAAGAAGGCCTGCGCTTTGTAAAAATGGCCGCCGAAAACGGCTTCACTGAGGCACAGGTGGAAATGGGCGATATTTACCGCAGAGGCGTAATCGTGCCTATGGATTATCAGGAGGCCAGAAAATGGTATTCCCTTGCTGTGAAAAACGGTTCTTCTGCTGCCGAACTTCATATGCGCCGCCTGAACAGATAATATTATAATTGGAGGTTTTTATTATGAATCAGAATATCAGAATTGCACATGAAAATCATGCTGCTGTGCTCCCCAACGGTACACTGCAAAGCCGTATCTGCTTCGAGACAAAATGCAATAATAATATTCTTGTGGTAGGAGCATCCGGTTCCAGTAAGACACGCGGCGTTGTCGCTCCCAATATCTGCGCGATGTCCGGGAGCTATGTCATCTCCGACCCCAAAGGAAATCTGTTCCGTCAGTATGCCCCTATGCTGGAACAGTATGGCTATCAGATCGTACATCTGAATTTTATTCATCCGGAATATTCACAGAAATATAATCCGTTTGTTCATCTGAAAAACAGCGATGATATCATGAAGCTTTCCAAGATGATTATTTATTCAGAATCCACAGGAAAAGAACCCGACCCTTTCTGGAATAATGCCGGAGAAATGCTGCTTTCTACACTGATTAACTTCTTGCAGGAAGCGCATTATCTGAAAACTGCCTACCATGTGCCGGAGTTTGCAAGATGGAATCATACGATTCTGGATATTTATACTTTGCTGGAATGCATTAACCCGGACAGCATCTCCGATGGCAAAATATGTGAAATTGATACACATTTCCATTTGCTGGAACGTATCTGGAAAGAGTACACAGGAAAAGACAGCACTGCCTGCCATCTGTGGAAAAAATTCAATCAGAATCCGCCTAAGACACTCGCCTGTGTCGTGATGACAGTAAATGCAATTCTGGCAGAACTGGATACGGCAGGCATCCGCCACATGCTTTCCGGAAATGACATTGTCCCCGAAACAATCGGTACGCAGAAAACAGCCGTTTTTGTAGAAATCAGCGATACAGACCGTTCTAAAGATCTTCTGGCTAATATTTTTTACAGTCAGGTCATGAATCTGCTTTGTTCCGCAGCCGATGCACAGCCGGACAGCCGCCTGTCCGTTCCTGTACAGTTCATTCTGGACGATTTCGGCACCAACTGCCGGATTAACAGTTTTGAAAATATGATTTCCAATATCCGCTCCCGTGAGATTTCTGTCATGCTGATACTCCAGTCCCAGACACAGTTGGAAGCCGGCTACGGTGTCAGTGCCCATACTATTATGGAAAACTGCGATACAACAATCTATATGGGCGGCAATGATGTGATGACTGCCGAAACTATCGCAAAACGATGCAATACGCCTGTTTACCGCATTCTGAATATGCCTATCGGAACTAACTGGATTATCCGCCGCGGTGCCGAGCCTGTGTTCGGCCGTACTGTGGATATCAGCGAATATGAACTCCTGCCGGTGCGGGAACGTTTCGCCGGACGGACAGCCTGATCTGCCGTAAAAATATACTGCATTTTTTCTTGACAAAGCGGCCGAAATCGTTTATAATAAAAATATAAAAATTTATCAAGAAGGGGATCGCTATGAAATTTCAAAAAATTGCAGGTGCTGTCCTGTCACTGACTACCTGCGTCGCTTTGTCAGCTTCTATGTGCCTGCCTCTGGCAAATGCCGCCGTTGTGGATACGGAGCATCAGAATAATTATGATAACTTTGCCGAGGCTCTCCAGCTCGCCCTCTGTTTCTATGATGCCAATAAATGCGGCGATCAGGTCGGCGAAGACGACTATTATACATGGCGCGAAGACTGCCATGTCAAAGACGGCGAAATTCCGCTCCAGCCTATGAAAGTGCTCGAAAACGGCGGCGATAAGGCTTCCGAAGACAGCAGCAAGGGCGACGGCGGCCTTTCCGCCCAGGAAGGCCTGTACGAAGGCACTAATATGAGTGCCGAATTTATCGAAGCAAACCGGAAATATCTTGACCCCGACGGTGACGGAATGCTCGATCTTACCGGTGGCTGGCACGATGCCGGAGATCATGTCAAGTTCGGCCTTCCCGGTTCGTATTCGGCTTCCACAGTCGGATGGGGCTATTATGAATTCCGTGATGCTTACGAAGAAATGGGACTCCAGACACATGTGGAAGATGAACTGCGCTGGATTAATGACTATTTCCTGAAAGCTACTTTCCTGGATGATGATGATAAAGTAGTCGGCTACTGCTATCAGGTCGGCGAAGGCAATAATGATCATAATTACTGGTGTGCGCCGGAACTTCAGGTGGATGATACTATTGTTGCAACTGCTTCCTGTGCCGTCAAGCGTCCGGCTTATTTTGCCACAACCGAAACGCCGGCTTCTGATCAGTGCGCCGGTGCAGCGGCTTCTCTGGCAATTAATTATCTGAATTTTAAAGATACTGATCCTGCATATGCCGAAAAATCGCTGAAATATGCAAAGGCTCTGTACGATTTTGCAGTAGAAACTCATACCGAAGTGGATGACCGCGAACAGGGCACGCCCCGTGCTACCAGTCTGGGCTATGACGGAGGATTTTATCCTTCCAGCTATGATTATGACGAACTTGCCTGGGCAGCCGTATGGCTCTATTACTGTACTGAAAATTATGATTATATCGATGATATCATTTCTGTTGACGAAACGGTTACAACTGAAAAGGGCAGTCATCCTTATACAGGCTATATGAAGCGCATTATTTCCGATACAGGACAGTGCTGGCAGAATATCTGGGTGCACTGCTGGGATACTGTCTGGGGCGGCGTATTTGCCAAACTGGCACCTGTTACAAATCTTTCCCGCGACTGGTATATCTTCCGGTATAATCTGGAATTCTGGTCAGGCTGTGCATCCACAATTGACAGTTCCGACTGGGGGTATGAACCCGTACACAGTCATAAACTGTTCGGTCTGGATGATACGCTCTGGAATACGCCTATGACAAGCGATCAGATTCCTGCACTTCCCGACAGTCAGACCAGCGGCGATTTTATTGCAAAATCTCCCAACGGCTGGGCAGTGGTATCAGAATACGGTTCCGCACGTTATAATACTGCTGCCGGATTGTGCGCATGTGTCTATGCCAAAACTACAGGCGATGATACTTTCCTGCCGTGGGCAAAGCGTCAGATGGAATACATTCTCGGCGATAACCCCATGGGATATGCTTACGAAGTCGGCTATGAATACAGTTATGCAAGTCTGCCGCATCATCGTGCCGCACACTGCTCTGCCACGCAGTCGCAGGAAAATCCTATCGGCGAAGAACATATCCTCTATGGCGCACTTGTCGGAGGGCCTGACCTGAAAGATTATCATCATGACGAAACAAAAGATTATATCTATAATGAAGTAACAGATGACTATAATGCCGGCTTCTGCGGCGACCTTGCAGGACTGTATTATTTCTACGGCGCAGAAGGCAAAGAACTCGCTGACCAGAATCATACAATTCCGGACTGGGATATGTCTCAGCCAAAAGAAGGCGGTACCTGCGAAAGCCATCCGGAAATCTTTGTCACAGCCGCCAAAAATCAGGAAACTGATGCCGGTCTCCAGGTCAAAGTTGTAATGCATAACAGAACTACAAATCCGCCCCGTTTTATGGATGACCTCTCCTGCCGGTATTACTTCAACATTCAGGAACTGCTCGATATCGGCGAAGATGCTTCTTTTGTAGAATGCTGTGTGGATTATGATGCCGAAGATGCTATGACATCCGGCAAAAGTCATGCTGTTGTTTCAGACCCGATTAAATATGACGACAACGGAACTTATTATGTAGAAATTAAATGGGAAAACTGCCGTTTCTATGGCAGCCGTGTCTTCCAGTTCCGCCTTGTGAATAAAATGAATCCCGAAACGTATTCTGTAACATGGGATTCTTCCAATGACTACAGCTATGCAGATCTGATTTCTTTTGAAGATGACAATGATGCTGCTGTCCTGACAGATAAAATTACAGTTTATGTGGACGGAAAACAGGTCGGCGGCGTGGAGCCGGACGGCACTTCTGCCGAATCTGATCAGAAACTGTACGGCGATGTGGACTGCAACGGCAAAGTCAATATTCTGGATATTATTACGCTGAATAAAAATCTGCTGGGAAAAACAATGCTTTCCGCACAGAGTCAGGCAAATGCCGATGTGGATAACAACAGTCAGATTGATGCAACAGATTCGCTGAATATTCTGAAAGCAATTGTAAAACTGATTACACTGCCCGTAAATAAATAAATCAGGACTGTACAGTCTGCTGATAAAAAATCCCGTCAAGTTCTCTGACGGGATTTTTTCAGGATATCATGCCTGTTTTTTTCTTTTCTTGCAGAAAACTGCAATACTGCACAGCAGGGAAGTGCTGGCCAGAAGAAATACCGGATTATGCATATTCCGGCCTGTCGGCAGAACGCCGGAGCGTTCATTCCGGCAGTAAAGATTCAGATTCTGGTTCAGCTGTAAGAAATCGCCGTAATGATAAGCCGATTCTTCCGCGCCGTCAAACTGATATACTGCCGAAACAGTATAGCCTTCTGCTTCATGGCCTATTTCCCTGACGGAAAGATAAGTGCCGTCCGGAATATTCTTGATTTTAAGAAAATCGCCGTCGGCCAGACTGAAAATGCCTTTGGCAGTTCCGTCCGGCTGTGCAGAAAGTGAAAGCTGTGTCAGTGTGCCTTCTGTTTCGAGCAGTTTTGTCAGGGGCAGTTTTTGTTCTTCCTGCGTGAGTCCTACCGTCTGAATCTGATAAGCAGTCAGCTCGAAGGTGAAAGCCTTTGCCTTGTTTCCCAGGTTTCCTGTCACTTCTTTTTGAATTTGCAGAAAATGACCGGGATATTTTGTATTTGTAATTTCAACAGCAACATCGCCGATCTGGTCGCTTGTAATGAAATCATCAGCGTTCAGAATTTCAGTTCTGACAAGGGAGGAAGTATAGCCGGGGACTTCGGTTTCTTCTATTTCGTAATAATATTCATATTGAATCTGATTATTCCGGATGCAGTATCTGTCCAGATTCTCAAAAGTATACGTCCAGCTTCCGGAAGCATCCAGAACGGCTTTCTGTACCGGGATTTCTGTAATAAACGATTCGTCTTTCTGTTTGGAGGATATTTTATTTGTTTCCGGATTTTTTTCCACATTGGCCTTGTAGGTATGCAGAAGAATTGTAATAGATTCCGGTCTTTCACGGAGATCATTTTCTTCACCCTGCCATTTTTTCGTCACCCGGATATTGACGGGTTCATTTTCGAGCAGTTTCTGATTCGTGAAAGTAACAGTTTCGGGAGAAGCCGTTACTTCCAGCAGGTCAGTAATATGCTCTGTCCGGAGTTCCTGATTTTCTGTCTGATATGAGGCAAGATAGCGATCGTCTGAAATTTCAGAAATCTGATAGTCTGTTCCGATTGGCAGATCTGTAAAATGCACGGTCTGACCGTTCCGGACAGCAAGAGTCAGTTCGAGCGTTCCGGCATTGCCGGAAAGAACAGGTTCGTCAGACTGCGGCATGGAATAGGGATAGTTTTGCAGCAGTCCGCTGAAGCTGACATGGAACGTAAATATTGAATCATCATCAACAGGAAGTCCGTCATTGTCAGTGACTGTTTTATGCAGTGCAAATCCGGACGTATTGATCAGATTCTGCCATGTGACGGCCTGAATTCTGTTGCTGAGAATTGTTCCGGAAGCAGGGGAATCCTCCGGCAGACTGCGGACAGTGCCCCGTGTATATTTTTCCGAATCAGCTGTCAGTTCCGTGACTGTATAGGTGTAGCCTGCCGGAATACCGCTGAGAAGAATTGTTTCATCCGCCCGGAGAGAAATCGTAATTTTTCCGTTATGGAATATATATCCGGCAATTTCGCCTTCAACGGGATTTTGTTCCTGATCTTGCAGAGCAATTTCAAAGATAAAATTTTCCTGTCCGGCAGTATGCACTTCATTGTTCCGGCTGTCTGTCAGCACTTTGGAAACGGAAAGCGAACCGATCGGGCTTTGAGAATTGGTAATTGTAAAAGGCTGTTCTGTCATTTTGAGTTTATCTGCCTGCCGTGCAGAGGAATGATATTCTTTTCCGTTGGGGTCTTTGGGAACTTCCTCATAGATAGTATATAATGCAGTATCGTCATAAACCTGAATTTCGCAGACCCATTCAGAATTTTCAGTTCGTTCCGCGGCTTTCCAGACGGCAGTGATTTCTTTTGTATAGACAGTTTCCTGTTCATATTTTTGAGAGGGCATTTCCGGATTGTCATACCAGGTATGCAGAACAGTAATCCGGATTGTTTCCGGAACAGTATAAACATTCTGATTTTCTGAAAGAATGCTGCCGCCTGTGATATATTCTATCTGATAAGTGTTGGATTCTTCATAGAGTTGATCAGCATCGAATACAACTGGAATAATTTTTACAGGATTGATTTTTTCTGTTTTATAGCCTGTCAGTGCAGTTTCATGAGACGTTTGTTCCGGAATCGGTTCGTCAGGTGATTCCTCCGGAACGGAAGAGGATGCATAAGTTCCGGGGCAGAATACGGTTTTATAATAATCAGAATTGGAATCGTTGAAATAACCATAGCGCGGTCTTCCGGCATTGTTTCCGGAATCCAGCACAATATGGCCTTGTTTCTGGATATCCAGATGTTCAGCAGAACCTTTGTTGGTATTGGTATTTTTATATACTGTTCCGTATAACAGAATCCGGAAGCAGTCGAATGTTTTATCTGCATACGTGACAACATCAGGCGTGCAGTTCCATTTTCCTTTGGTGTAGACGGCGCAGCCGTCCTGTGCGGATAAATTCCACTGACTGTCATTGTTGTCATATTTTCCCGTAAGATAGAAAGAAAGACTGATATCGGCAAGATGTGTGCCGGTACTTGTTCCGGTTGAAAAATTAGCAAGATCGATATATTTCAGATTATTGCATCTTCTGAACCAGCGGTTGATGGATGCAAGATTGGAACAGTCTCCGAAGCCGCGCAGATCAATGCTGGTCAGTGCCTGACAGGTATTGAACATTCTTGCTGTGGAAGTCAATGCCGTTCCGGCAGTGAATTTAGTATAATCAAGAGCAATGGTTTTCAGAGCACTCATGCCCTGGAACATGCCCCGGAACGCAGTGCAGTTTTCTGTGCTGAGATTTGTCAGAACAAGACTGGTCAGCGCAGTATTCAGAGAAGGGTCTGTTTGGTAATTATTTTGTGTTACCGTATCCGTATCGGATTCATCATCCATGCCGAACATATAGCTCATATCTGTTACGTTGGAAGTATCCATAGAGCCGATTTTGATTGTATGAATTTTCTGACAGTTCCGGAACATGCCCGCTGTGGAAGTTAATCTGCCGGAAGTGCTGAAATGATCCAGATCGATAAGTTTCAGATTTGTGCAGTTCCGGAACATATCTTCTGTAGAGCGCACATTCTGGCCTTCTGTGAAATAATCGCCGAACTCGATGCTTTCCAGTGCCGTGCATCCGGAGAACATGGCTTTCATAGTAGTGACTTTATCGCAGAAAAAGCCGCTGAAATCAAGAGAAATAAGATTGGTTTTTCCGGATATCAGATTTTCACAGTCAGCAGGAAGATAAATCATTTCGGCATCTGTCCAGAAATGAAGATCTGTTCCGCTCTGCCACATATAGACAGAACCTGTTTCATCGGCATAGAGTTCATTTTCTCCGGAATCGTCCGAATCGATATGATTGGCATAAGCACTGGCTTCTTCCAGTGTCATAGCGTCATAGCCTTCACCGTGGCGGATAAAATTGCAGATGCTGAGATCAAATTTTTCCTGAAATTCCTGTTTGCTGATGGTTGCAGTTTTGATTTTATGCTGTGATTCATCGTAAGCAAGATGAAGCACGGGAAAGCCTTCCTGCATAGGCTGGCCGATCCATTTTTTATTGACAGTCACTTGATTTTCATAAGTTCTGGTATTATAGATTAACCATTCCTCGCCTGTTGCTTTGGAGCGATCCAGCACAGCCGCGGCGGCATTCGTACCGCTGACAGGCTGAAACGATGCAATTTTTCCGTCTTTTACGATAATCTGATATGCCGGGGGATTTGTTTCATCTATGACATGCTTTCCGTCAGGCGATGCCTTTGTTTCGGTAAGCGTGTACTGACCGTCCAGAAGCTGGGAAAATACAGCAATTCCGCTGTTGGAACTGGTAATTTTTATCTGTTTTCTGTCGGACCAGTCTGTCAGTCTGGATTCATCGACTGTTCCGGAAACATCAGGCTGATCAAGTGTGAGGGTGAATTCCGTACCGCCCAGCATTTCGCTCTGGTTGACATCATCCAGTTTACGGAGTTTTAATTCAGCATAGGGGATATTTTCAATCAGATAGGCTCCGCTGTCATCATATTGCTGATTCGTGACGGAGACACTGCCGTTTTCGTCACAGATAACCTGATACGTTTTTCGGACAGGTACATAGCCGTCCGGAAAGACCGTTTCTGTCAGAGTATAGCGGCCTTGTTCCACATCTGCAAAGATGACGGAACCGTCTGCACTGCTGACGGCAGATTCTGTTATTTCGTTATGATAGAACGTCAAAGGGTCAGATTTCAGAACAAATTCTGCCCCGTAGAGCTGTCTGGATGCATCAAAGGAATCTACTTTCCGCAGAATCAGAGTACCGTGTCTGCGCGGACGGTTGAGAAATACTGCCTGATCGGAAACGATATAATCCCGATTGTCAATCGTAATGCGGAATTTTCCGTCAGATTCCCGGCAATCCGGATTAGATGCCTGAAAAGTTCCTAGGTCATTGACAAGAAGTTCGTTATCCAGAAATGTGTTTCCGTAAGCATCTATCACGATAGTGTGAACTGTGGGGTCGAGTACCCAGTCCGGATTTCCGGCCTGTTCCTGGAGAGTATATTCTCCGCGCGGAAGATTTTCAATCACAAGAAAGCCGTCTTCGTTTGTATAGAGAGTTTCTTCTATCATGTTTTGTGAATCATACCAGGAAGTGCCGTACAGATGAAACGGAATGCCGGGAATCAGCTGAGAAGTATCTTCGCTGCTGGCTTTGGCAATTTTCATATTGCCTACTGCATGATACGTTACGATAGTATGCGCATAGAAGCCGTATTCTGATGAAGAGGAAATCCAGTCGATTTCATCTGTGGCCTGAATTTGCAAAGTTTGTTCTGCGCCGGTGCTGTCCGTGTAGACGATAATATCTCCTGTGCGGACTGCGAACGTTTCGGGATACTCCGGAGTCCATACGGGAGTATATTCAGTTTCATACTGATGAGTTTCCTGATTCAGGACAATTGTCTGTATGCAGATATTTTTAATATCACGATAAGCAATGCGGAATGTTTCAATATTTTTAATAATGCCTTCTTCATCCGGATGTTTTTGTTTTACGATAATTTCCTCTGCTTTGGTTTTGGTCTGATCGATTTTAATTTCAGAATGTTCCCCGAAAGTATACATATTATCGAAAACAGAATCATAAGAACGGAAAATACTGTTATTGGTTTCGGGGTCATGATCCTGGTTATAGCGTATGATTCCGTCAGTATCAATATAGCCCTGCTGTTCGGTATCATCATTGAAGATTTTTAAAGCAGGGGCTTTCATATGAATGATAAAATAAAAGCTCTGGTTATAGCCCAGCATATATTCCGTTCCGTCTTTTTTCTGTCTCAGATCTACAGCAAAAGCCGTTGCTTTGTCAAGATCGAAATTGGAACCGTCCCACAAAACCCAGTCGATTCCGTCCTGACCGTTGTTCAAATCTGTTTCCAGCACGGAATGATCCCGGCTGTAGAGTGTTTCAAAATCCAGAGTTTCTTTATCGGCAGAAGTCAGATATACTCTGACGGCAACGCCCTTATTTTCCAGTGCGGAAAAATCAAATCCGGCAAGAGTGCCATGCCATTCGCTGAGATCTTCTTCCGAGGAACCGTTGCGCTGATGCTGATAATTTTCCAGTGCATCAAGAATAATAATATTTTTAGCGCGTTCCAGTGTGGAATTTGCCCAGCGTACCTGATAGCTGTAAGCTTCGGAATCTTTATCTTTTGACATATTCAGTACGCCGTGTTCCGCATAGCCGTTTGTAGAGGGAGTCGCCGTTTTTTTGGAAATGCCCGCGCTGGAAGGAATCAGAGAATTGATTGTATAATAGGCCTGTTCATAAAGATATTTTTTATTATGATCAGAAGGAATCCAGCCGGAAAGAAGAGCTGCATCCTGCATGGTGCTGCCGCCGCCGTCGCTGGGTCTGCCGTTGGCGATATCTTCATTTCCTGTCTGATATGCTACAGAATTCCGGACAGTTCTGCCATAATCGTTGATATCCCAGAAATTATGTCTGGTAGCGTAGGAAAGAGAATACATGCCTGTCGGTGACGGGGCAGTAATCTTGATAAGCAGTTTCTGTCTGTTTTCGGCAGTATCCCATTCTGTGCGGTAGGTGTAATCCGTTCCGTACTGGAGCTGATAATTCCGGTTGATTTCGCCGGCATAAACAGCAACATCAGCTTGCGGAGAACCAGTCGTCAGCAGGGTACTGCCTAGAGGAAGATAATCATAGAATATGCCGCCTGACTGAATTTTTGGTTCGGATTCTGTATTTTTGTTAATTGTTTCTGAAATTTTTGTCGTCCATTTTACAGCAACATACTGCTGACCTTTATTGACTCTGACGGCATCGCTGTCTGAAGAAACGCTTTTTAAAATCTGAGAACTGCGGACTACAGAAGCAATAAAATCATTATCATTTTTTTGAATCTGATAAGCATCGTTAAAAGAAGAAGATACAGCATTGCCTCCTGTAATTTGCAGACTGCCCTTGTTATTCAGTACAACATCTGCATAATTTTCTTCTTCCAGAGTGAGTTTGCTTTTTTCCAGAGCATTTTGTATCGTTTCAGAACTGCCTTTTAATGTCAGTTCAGGAAACAGACTGATTTTATGAGAAGCATACGGACTGTGAAACTCAAATTTCCAGCCTGTTACATCAGGAGGAAATTCTACAAAATCGATATTCCGGGCAGAATCTGATTTCAGATCAATCGTTTGCAGTATTTCATACGTCTGGCCGTCTTTGGTAATCAGAATTTCAATGAAATTGGCATCCTGGTCAAAGATATGTCTTGAATAATCTGTGACAGTCTGAAAAACAAAAGCGTTCTGATCAGAAGAATATTCTGCATCCATACTGGACAGTTTCCAGCTGAGTTCCGTGAAAATATAATCAGTGCTGTCAGTATTGTTTAAAACAGAATTTTCCAGTTTCAGGTCCTGGTCTGTGAATTCATACGTGACATTCCGGCGGCCGAACCAGCCTTCCTGTGCATCCTGCTGTGTGCCGGTGATGAAATTTGCAGTGCTGTCCTGGGAAAATAAATAACTGTCCATAAAGCGGACAATTTCTTTCTGTTGGGTCAGCAGATCTTCATTTGTCAGAGTAACCGCAGTAGAATTTTGAATCCGGCAGCCGTCATCTGCAAGGCCGGCATTTTCCACTGAAATTTCTTCGGAAGGATAAATAATATCTCCGATTTCAAGATATAATTTTGCCGAACCGCTGATGAGCTGCAAAGGCTCGCCATTGACTGTAACAACAGAATAATTTTTCAGAAAAATCTGTTTTGTCTCCTCGCCGTCTTTGACTGCAAACGGACTGCCGATTGTGATTTCAGCAGTATCGGCAGCTTCATAGGAAATGCCCCCGATGATGACAGTATCTCTTTCCTGAACGGGAATGGCTGTGGATTTATCTACAATCCAGTAAACAGTATCATCCTGTTTTTTTATTTTTGTATTAGTTCCAAGCTGTTCCGCCTTGAAGGCTTTGGAGTTCAGAAAAGTAAAAAATTCATGATTGAGTTCAAATCTTGTGCCGTTCTGGATTATTCTGGCATTTCCGTCCGGTAAGATGACGGAATCGCCGATGACAAGCTCCTGACCGCTGGCAAAGGAAACAGAACCATCCGCAAGTGTCCGGATATAGCCGTTCAGATTTGCCTGTAATTCATAAGTCAGTCCGCTGACAGAATCGCCGTCTATCAGGTCTTTCAGCTGATAGGAAGAAACATGATAGCGATGATTTTCTACATGTTTTTCATTGCTGTAAATGCCATATTTGGATAATTCATATTTTTCGTTCGGAGCGATAAAGACAGTATCTGTATCTTCCACTGTATACAGAAAATATCCTGTATGTTCAGCATTTGTTTCCGGGTCTGCTCCGTCCTGCGGAGTTACAGTTCCTGTAACAGAATTTTCAAACTGATAAGTGCCTGCATCCAGAGCATCTATGACAGATTTATCATAGCGTACAAGAACATAATCTTTTCTGGAAGAGGCAGTCTGATTTCCGGCTTCACAGATATCAGAAAAAACGCTCTGACCGGAAAGCCGATAGCCGATAACTTCGGGATTGCCCTGCATTCCCTGATAAGCTGTGCCGTCATGTTCCGTAATGCCGGAATAAAGATCATTCAGGCAGAACGTGTATTTTTGTGTGACATCTTTGAATTTAGATTCTATTTTCCAGACTGTATACAGATATTGCTCGTCAGATTCGGGAGCGGTTCCCCAGGAAGCATTCCAGGTTCTCAGCAGACTGCCCTGACTGTCGGGTTCGGCAGTTTTCCGGATACTGCTGATTTCCGCTTCTGTATTGAGATAGGCAGGAATCAGATCAGTATATACATAATTGTCGTCCTGTGTTCCGGCATTGGGAATGAAAACAGGTTTTAACGTGCCGTCATCCAGAGTAACTGCTGTTTCTATTTTGACCTGACAGGTAAACTGTTCCATATCCTGATAATTCCAGGTATTTTCAGTTGTCATATAAGAAAACGGAATGGCAATAGACTGCGCTTCGTCAAAATGAATGCGGTTATAGAGAACAATCTCGTTATGCTCCTCATCAATCCGGTAGGCATACTTGACATTATCTGCAATATCGGGGTCATGTTCTTCGGGGTACCAGATAGTCAGTTCATCCGCCCAGCTGCCGGACTGATTTTTTAGAATATGCAGAGGAATATGAATCTGAATATCGCCGGGTTCGGCTTCCAGTTTTCCTTTTTCTGAAAAATTGGATTGGCTGGAAGAAAAAGCAATGGTCAGATTATAGGTAAATTCATGACCTTTGGCGGGCTGATCTGCTTTCCAGCCGGAAACGCCGTTAGTTTCTTCATTGATGCCGGATGCCAGTTTCAGAGATAAATCTGTTAATTTCAGTGGGGCGTTTGTTGGGGCGGATTCCTGAACCGGCGGAATTTCTTCTGAAAATACCTGCATGGAAGGCAGCAGGGAAGAAGAAAATAATGCCAGAGAAGCTAAACCGCTGATGATTCTATCTTTGATTCTGATTTTTTTCATCATGATTCTTTCCTCCTTTCTGTTTTCTCCGGGAGAATGCTGTGCCGGCGGCGGCCAATAGGGAAATAACAGATACTATGCCGACAGGCGCAGAATCTCCTGTAAGAGGACTGAAAATTTCCTGTATTCTGTCTTTCACGGGGGGATGCTTTAGAATGGGCGGTCTTTTGCCGGAATCTGTTTCTGTAACAGATTCGTCAGAAGTGACTGCCGTTTCTGGAATGCTTCCGGATGAAACAGCTGTTGTGACAGTGGTTGTTGTCACGGCAGTTTCCGTTTCGTTCATAATTCTGTTCTGGAATTCTATTTTATCCGGTTTTTTGCCGGAATCTGCAGCGGTAACGATTACAGCATAAGTCAGCTGACCGGCCTGTGCATTCTCGACATAAACAGAAAGATGATAAACTGTACTGTCATAGGCGATATTCTGATCTGTGCCGGGACGCTGATAAATCCGGTAAGTAAATACACCCGGTTCGTCAAGAGCTATCTGGAATTTTCCAGTATGATTTTCTGTAATTTGAAGCAGTTCCGATTCTGGAACCGGAGAAGCAGAATTTTCCGCTTCAATTACAATTTCATAAGAATTATTTCCTGTTTCTTCAAACAAAAGACAATCGATAGAAATTTCAGCTTCGGTCAGCTGATAGGCTTTGACTGCAAAATCTGTCTGCCGGATGATAAAAAAAGAGAGTGCGCATAAAAATACAAAACTGAAAAAATTTCGTAATGATTTCATGTGCAGCCCTCCTTCCGGTTATTCAAACAGATAGCAAAATACAATAATTCGCGAAACCGCATCTCCTTCTGTACAGGTTGACAGACCGACAATACGGTCATTGCGTTCTGTAGTATAAATTTCGGCATAATTTTTAATAAACTGTCTTATTTCCTCGTGATTCAGATTAAATACAGTTTCCTCTTTTGCGCTTGCTCTCATGCTTGCAAATACTTCAAGATGATAGAGTTTCCGGGCATCTTTGCCGATCATCAAAGTACCTGCGGTATGCTGACTCAGATAAGATGCATTAAAAAAATCATCCAATGCACCGAACATTTTTCCATATTCCATGTGATGGCCGTACAGCAGGGAATAATCATCTGAAAAATCCGGACTGTTTCTGCTGTCCAGAAAAATGCTGCCGGAAAGTGAATAATTTCCGAACGGGTCTGTATTCAGATATTTGATATTATCTGTAAACTGCATGACGGGATAATCAATATTTGTGCCGTCAATTGTCAGCCAGGCGGCCATATCATCAGAAATAGGAGAATCTTCCGGAACGGATGCCTTCGACTGGGAAGGCTTATATTTCAGAATACTGCGGTCCAGCGTGTGACTGTAGACATAATAATTATCATACATGCACCAGAGGACAATCAGTAAAATCAGCACAAGAACAATCAGAAGCACCCGTTCATAAAGAAGATTCATTTGTTTCAAGAATTTCAGCAAAGCTTATTCTTCTTCGTCTCTGCGCTTATTTTTCAGCAGCAGATATGCAATGCCGCCGACAGCAAGGATGCCTACAGAGGCAGGAGCGGCTACGGAAAGAAGAATGCCGGTCGGGATTACGCCGCGGCGGGTATTAGTGAAGTCATTTGCAGTATCCTGAGTTAATGCCGTATCTTTGATGCTTGCTGTATTAGCCGTGATGTCAGCTTGATCGGCATTTGTTTTATCAAGAGAAACAGCTGTGCCGGACTCTGTGCCGTTTATAGTATCGCCGGTATTTTCGGCAGAGGGAACATAATCTTCATTATATTCAGTAAGAACATAGCCCACACCCTCCGGAATGCCGGTAACAGTAATTTTCTGACCGTCCTGCAAATAGAATGCATATCCGCCGTCGGCTTTCACCTGAGAACCATTGATGACAGTGACATCATTGCCGGATTTCATATCAGCAGCCGTATAAACAGTAGCACTGTTGCCGGCAGGTGCTTTATCATAATTGGATTCTGTACTGATTTTGAATTCATCAGCATCGTCGATTGAACCGGTTAACTGCAATGTGAATTTAAAATATTTATCTTTAGAACCTTGATTTCCGTCAACGGTTTTGCTGAATGTCAGCTTATGAGTCGTTACAGTATTGATATAGCCTTCTGATTTTACCGCGTTGGCAGCTTCTGCGCCGTTGCCGGAACCGTAATATACAGAATCATCCCCGAAAATATTATCAGAAATGCCGTCTTCCAGCAGTGCATTGGAAGTGACAGCTGTACCGGAATTCGTATCACTGGGAGCATCTTCCAGTTTGCCGACATACATTACATAACCGGCAATTTTGAGAGCTTTGACAGTTGTTTCGTTTTTGGTATAAGTGGCATCTTCTACATAGACATCAATTGTTCTCCACGTCCGGGAATCAGCATCAGTAACACCTGTATCATTTGTAATGCCGTTGCCGGAAGCAGTATCTTCCTGGATATAATAGCGATAAACGCCCGGTTCCGAGAACTGGCAGGCCGAAAAATCAATCTGTAATGCCTTGACAGCGTAATAATAGCCGTCGTCTGTAGCCGTACTGCTCAGAAGAACATCATCTGTTCCGGCAGTCAGCTGATTTGCGGCAGAATTATCAATCGTTACAGACTGTGCGGCATAATTCACAGTTGCAGTACCGTTTGCAGAATCTGTACCGTTTCCGGTAGTATTATTATTCTGGAAACAGTTGTTTTCGCTGTCCACTGAAATTTCTTTCCAGACGATAGCATCCGGATTTACTCCGGCATAAACTGCGAGTGTTGTATCAGTAGCTTTTTTATAAATGCCGTTTGTGCTGTCTTCTAATTTATCAGGTACAGAAGGCGTAAATGTAAACGAGCACTTGGGAATGCTTGCAGTATCGTCAAGCTTGAGTATTTTTTTCATAATCATTGCATTGTTGGAAACAAGAGTATTTCCGGAATTGACTGCTGTGCCGTCAGAAACTTCTGCTTGGAGATAATTGGTAGTATAGCTGTCGGCAGTGATTAAAGCATCATTGCCGTAATTGGAACCTGTGGCATTGACAGAAACAGGTACAGCTGCCATAGAAGCACTAATCATAAGCGAGGCGATTGCTGCTGTCAGATGGTTACGTTTCATAAATTTTCCTCCTTAGAATGCAAATAAAATTAAATACCGCGTCTGCGCATGATGAAGACTACCTTTCCCTGCACATCGTCCAGAGAAATTCCGCCATAGATTCTGCTGTCAGCAGGATTGCTCCGGTAATCATTCAGCACAAAAACGCAGTTTTCAGATATCTGGTAGGGAAATGTGATTTCTGCGCCCTGCGGTGTGGTAGGATATACAGTATCCTCAAAAATGCCGTATCCGTTGACTGTAATATAGTCATTCAGGATTTCAATGCTGTCGCCGCCGAGTGCGATGACACGCCCGAATTTGACTGCGCCGTCCGCCTGATAGACGATTTCGTCGCCCTGATTCAGCTGACCAAGCCGATAGGTCAGACAAAAATCGCCGTCTTTGATCATAGGATAAGCAGAATTGTCATGGCATACATAAATGCCGATTACCCAGGTCAGCAGAATCCATAAAACAAGAGCTGTCAGCGCAAGTTTCATAAAAAAAATCAGAGCATAGTCAGTGGCTGTGTGTGTGTTTTTCTTTCCGGATGATGCCGGCACAGCTGCTGTAAGTTTTGCATCTTCCAAGGGCGTACTCCTTTCCAGTATCTGATTACTTTTTATTATACTAAATGATGTACACCAAATCCGCACCAAACGGCCGTATTTTTAAGCCGGAATGTTGAGAAAATCATGAACTGATTTTGAAAAATATTGGTAAAATAGATGATTTTTATAAAATGACGATTGAAATCATTGGTCTTTTATCATATTCTTATTTTATAATTCTGTGAATTGCCATGACAAAAACCTGTATGTATTATCATACCGGCTTTTGATGTGTCTTTTTTTGCAGATAGATTCTTGTCTCGTTGGCGAATTCGTACTGTGTCGTATATTCGCTCATGAATTTATGAATTACATACGGATTTCCGGCCGCAGATTAATGTTTTTGAATTTGTTCTCCTGATGAATCAAAAGCATAACATAAAGAGCCGGAAGTATCATGATTGTCGTATGAAATAAAAAAATTTTAAAAAATTGAAAAGTTTAAGAAAACTTTAAGATTTCCCCGGTATAATATAGACAATTCATAAAGAATATACGCAAGCAAAGCAATTCATAAGTTCGTTAATTTTAATTTAAAATCGAAAAGGGGAAATTTATTATGAAAAAAAATAATCGTTTTAGTCACAGTTTGGCAGGCATTCTCGCAGTAGGTGCTATGTGCGCCGCTCTGCCGATGCTCTCCGGTTCTGCCGCACTGGCAGGTGATGTGAATCTGGACGGAAAAGTCAGTGTCGAAGACGTGGTTCTGCTCCAGAAATATCTGATCAATAAACAGAGCATTTCACAGGAAGCATTCCAGAATGCCGATCTGAACGGCGACGGCAAGGTGAATATTTATGACCTGCTCTCCAGCAAAAAACAGGTAATCACAGGTCAGACACCGGAAAATCCTCAGCCGACAGAGCCCGAACCGACTGAAACTGAAACAAATCCCAGTGCAGAAGGCACAGTTGCTTCTATTGTTTACAATGCATCCAGCGTAGCTCTGTATGATATCAACGGCGCAGAAATCGCTGCCGGCAGCGCAGTCAATGTAACTGTGGACGGCACTTATGTTACAATCAAGGAAGCCGGCGAATATTCCGTCAGCGGTACTTCCGACAACGGTCAGCTGAAAGTCAGCACGGATAATACTGCCGATGCCACAGCTGCGGTTACTCTGAATTTTGAAGGCCTGACACTTTCCAATTCCAGCGAAGCTCCGGTTTATGTCGAAAATGTAGGCGATGCTGTTACCATCTCTGTTAAGAAGGGTACAACAAATACCATTTCTGACGGCACATCCCATACCGACAGCTATACCAACAGCTCCGGCGAAGTGAAGGAAATCAATGCAGCTATCTTCTCCCGTGATGATCTCAAAATCAAGGGCAAGGGCACTTTGATTGTCAACGGCAATTATCAGGATGGTCTTGTTTCCAAGAATGATCTGAAAATCTGGAACGGCGATATTCAGGTAACTGCTGTGGATGATGGCATCAGAGGCGGCAATTCTGTTAGAATCGGCGACCCGGATGTAATGACTGCAAACGGCGGCGACGGCGATTATTCCAATCTGAAAGTTACTGTCAAGACTTCCGCAGGCGACGGCATTAAATCTACCGAAACCGACGAAGGCAAGGGATTTGTTACCATCAATGGCGGTACTGTGAATATCAATTCCTATGCAGACGGCATTCAGGCTGAACAGGAATTCACTATGAACGGCGGCGATGTGACAATCTACACCTATCAGGGCAGTGCATACGGCGGAACTTCTTCCGATACCGGTTCTACAGACCCGTGGAGCTGGGGCGGTTCCGGCGGCGGAATGGGTCAGGACGGCAACTCCAACAAGACCGATATTTCCGCAAAGGGCATTAAATCTGTCGGCCTTTATGATACAGCCGGCACAACATGGCAGTCCGGCGGCAACCTGACTATCAACGGCGGTACACTGACAATCGATTCTTCTGACGATGCCCTCCACTGCGGCGGCGATATGAATCTTTACGGCGGCGTGATTACACTCTCTTCTGCCGATGACGGTGCTCACTCTGACCACACTCTGAATATCGGCGAAACTGTAGGCGATACATTCGATAATGTTCAGATTTATATCCCGAAGTGCTACGAAGGCATTGAAGGTGTAACCATCAACCAGAACAGCGGTACAGTTTACATCATCTCCGGTGATGACGGCTACAATGCCGCAGGCGGCAGTGACGGCTCCGGCAGCGGCAATACAAATCCCTGGGGTCAGGGCGGCATGGGTATGAGTTCTTCTACCGGTACCATGAACCTGAAGGGCGGTCTGGTAGTTGTCAACTCTGCAAACGGCGACCATGATGCATTTGACTCCAACGGTGATATCAATGCAACAGGCGGCTACTACTGCGCAAACGGTCAGGAACCTCTTGACTGCGGCGATAACGGCAACACTATCAACGTCAACGGCGCAAGCATCATCACCATGACAGGCGGCAATACAAGCCTGACAACCAGATACAGCTTTGTAGATAATTCCGGCAATGTAATTGTATCGTTTGTATCAGCAAGCGGCGGCGGACTCAGAAGCGGCAGCAGTGCATCGGCACAGTCCGGCGGCACAGTATCCGGCGGTACAACTGTAGTTGCTCAGGCTGGTGACAAGTCCGTGACAGTTGGCGGAACACTGTCCGGCGGTCAGGCACTGGGTCAGGCATCCGAAAGTCAGGGCCCTGGAGGAAGATGGTAATTCCCTGAAATTATTCAGATTCTATAAACGGCGGACATGAAAACGTCAAAAGATACGGAGAAAGATTGGTAATCGCTTTTGACATGAAACAAACCAGTGCAGAAATGCAGTTCACACTCCGCAGGATTACCATGTGTGAGTTGTAATAATTCCTTTTTACTTGCGAAAACCGTGGTATGCCTGGCATACTGCGGTTTTTGCGTATGCAATAAAATTTATAAAAAATACTTGCCATCTGCTCCCGGATATGCTATAATATAAATTAGTATGGAGGTTTTGCAATGAAATATCAAAAAGAAATTCATGAATATTTAGTTCAGCATCAGCACGAAATGCTCTCTTTGCTGGGAAATCTGATTGCCGTCCGCAGTGTGCAGGGTCCGGCGCAGGAACATGCGCCCTTCGGAACAGAACCGGCTAAAGCTCTGCAAATTATGCTGGAAGCCTGTCAGCAGTCCGGCTTTGTTACAGATAATGTTGATTTCTATACCGGCAGTGCCGATCTGAACCAGAAAGCTCCGGCACTCGGAATTCTGGCACATCTGGATGTTGTCCCGGAAGGCGGCGGCTGGAATCATAACCCGTATCAGATGGAATATGACACTGAATCAGATCAGCTATTCGGCAGAGGCACTTCCGATGACAAAGGCCCTGCTGTGGCGGCACTGTTCGCCATGAAGGCTGTCAGCGATCTGCGTATTCCCATGAAAGCCGGAGTCCGGCTGATCTTCGGCACAAATGAAGAAAACGGTTCTGAAGATCTGGCCTATTATATGAAACACAGAACCCTGCCGCCGATGGTCTTCACGCCGGACGGGGATTATCCGGTAATCAATCTGGAAAAAGGCATGATAAGATTAAAGCTTTCGGCAGAGTTCACGGACAAAAAATCCGGAATCATAAAACTGGAAGCCGGAGAGGTAATCAACGCAGTTCCGGCAAAGGCAGAGGCAATTCCCGGACATCTGCACGAGACTGTCACAATAGAAGGGAAAAATGCTCACGCATCCACGCCGGAACAGGGCGAAAACGCACTGACAAAACTATTGCAGTTCCTGGTAAATTCGTCATTGCTTCCGGAATGCCGGCAGACGGATATTATCCGCAAGTTAGCAGAATGCTTTCCGCACGGCGAAACGGACGGCAAAGCTCTCGGAATCGCCGCAGAAGATGCCGTTTCCGGCAGTCTGACATGCGTTCTCAGTGTCATGCAGATGAATGCCGGAGAGATGACCGCTTATGTGGATATTCGCTTTCCTGTGTGCTGTACGGGCGCGGAAATCGTGAAAAAATTACAGGAGTCTCTTGCTCCCGTAAATATCGAAGTTCTTATCTGTGATGAACCGCATCACACGGATGAAAATTCAGAATTTGTACAGACACTTCTCAGAATTTATGAGAATACCACAGGCCTGAAAGGGGAGTGCCTTGCTATCGGCGGAGGAACTTATGTGCATCATATCGAGGGCGGAGTCGCATTCGGCGCAACGTTCCCGGATACGGATGTTCACATGCACGGCGCGGATGAATTTATCAAGCTGGAACATCTGATGCTGGATGCCGAAATGATGGCTCTTGCCATGACAGAACTGTGTGGAGAATAAATTGTTACTATATCTGGAGGTAAGTTTTTATGGATATCAAATCAGAAATCGAAAAAGTAGTGAACAAGGCCAAAAATGATCCCGAATTTATGAAGAAATTTTCGGCCAATCCGATCAAGGCTGTGGAAGATGTCACAGGAATCGATCTGCCGGACGAACAAATTAATAAAATCGTCGCCGGAGTAAAATCCAAGGCATCCGAAGGCATTGCCAGAGCTAAGAGCGATCCGGAGTTTACTAAAAAATTAAAAGAAAATCCTGTCAAAGCTGTGGAAGATGTTACGGGAATCGATCTGCCGGACGAACAGATCAACGCCGCCATTCAGGGCGTGAAAGATAAACTGCTGGGCGGTAAGAACTGACGATGGCAAAACCAGAAAAAACTAATGTCATGCGGATTCTGGATCAGAAAAAAATTCGCTATCAGAGTTATTGCTATGCAGGCACGGCGGCTGTCAGCGGTACAGAAGTCGCCGAGGTGCTGGGACAAAATCCGGAACAGGTGTTCAAAACGCTGGTGACCGTCTCCGGCACAGGAGAACATTATGTATTTGTCATCCCGGTTGCCGAAGAGCTTAATCTGAAAAAAGCCGCCAGAGCCGTCGGCGAAAAAAGCATTGCTATGCTGAAATCTAAAGAACTGCTTCCGCTGACAGGCTATATTCACGGGGGCTGTTCGCCGATCGGCATGAAGAAATTTTTCCCGACTGTTATTGACGAAACGGCACAGCTGTTTGAGACGATTATTTTCAGTGCCGGAAAAATCGGCTATCAGGTAGAAGTTTCTCCGGAAGCACTTGCAGAAGTCATTGCTGTTTCCTTTGCAGATCTGACAGGATAACAAAAGCCGTCCGGCAGAACCGGACGGTTTTTTAATAAAATTATTCTTTCTCTTTTTCATGTTCCTGCTGTTCTTCTGTCATGCGGATGATTTCTACCTGTTCAATCCGTTTGCCGGACATTTTCATCACGCGGACTTTCAGGCCGTCGCTTTCAAACGTATCGTCCTGACTGGGTATTTTTTCCAGCACTTCCATGACCCAGCCGCTGACGGTCATTGCTTCAAATTCAGATTCTATGTCCAGCACTTCAAATACTTTTTCCACATTGGCTTTTCCGGAGACAACAAATGTATTTTCTCCGACTTTGGAAATTTCCCGGACAATTTCATCATGTTCGTCCCAGATTTCACCTACTAATTCTTCCAGAATATCTTCCAGCGTGACAAGGCCGACTGTACAGCCGAATTCGTCCATGACTACAGCAATATGCAGCTGCTGTTCCTGGAGTTCTTTTCTCAGGTCGCTGATTTTTTTGCTTTTCGGGACAAAAATAGCAGGTTTGACGATTTCTGAAATATTTGTCTTGCTCCGGAAGGCAATATTGAAAAAGTCTTTATGATATAAAATTCCTGTAATATTATCAATTGTGCCCTCGTAGACGGGCAGCCGGGAATAACCGGATTCGGAAAAAACTTTTGCGGCATCTTCTTTGGAAATATCCGACGGAATAGCTTCGATATCAATCCGGGGCGTGAAAATATCACGGACTTCCAGTTCATTGAATTCAATAGCACTGCGGATCAGTTCGCTTTCGTCCTTGTCAATGCCGCCGCCCTGTTCGGCTTCGTCCACAATTGTTAATAATTCCTGTTCTGTGATGCCGGATTCTTCAGAAGATTTGAAAATTTTAGAAAGCAGATTCTGCCACTGCTTGAAGATAAAGCTGAACGGTGTCAGCAGGAGAATCAGGAAATTCAGGAACGGCGCGGAAAACATAGCAATCGCCTCCGGCGATTCTTTGGCGATGGTCTTAGGCGAAATTTCGCCGAAAATCAATAAAATGACTGTCATAACGACAGTAGAAACCGTTGCGCCGAGTTCGTTGTCATTCAGAAGCCGCACAAATAACAGCGTTGCAAGCGAGGAACATAAAATATTGACAATATTATTGCCGATTAAAATCGTTGATAATAATTCGTCATATTTTTCGGACAGTTTCAGCACAAGAGCCGCTTTTTGATTGCCTTCTTCGGCCTTGTTTTTCAGCCGTACCCGGCTGACGGAATTAAATGCAGTTTCTGTTGCGGAAAAATACATCGAAAACAGAATGCAGAGAATAATAATCAAGATAGACATGCCGTCTCCCATAATCAAAAAATCCTTTCGTAAGTAAAAATAAATTGTCATCAGGCAGGAGTTTTTTATAATCTCCGGGATTTTTTAAACGGGAAACAACAGACAAACGCGCTGTGATACGGTTCGCCTGCTTCGTCAGAATGATTGTCAGACATAGTAACCTCCTTTCCGGGTATGCCTATTATTATAGCATATTTCCAAAAGAAAGTCAAGTATATGTTCCGGGATACTATGAGAATCAATTTTGACCAAT
>DFJS01000078.1 GCA_002373165.1 Ruminococcus sp. UBA3665 | reverse complement strand
TGTTGAATGTTAGTCTAGTTTACGAATAGATTTTTTTTTTGCTTCATGTTATAATATCTGTAAGCATGTAAGAATTATATTTCATGCAATTTCAAAATCAGGAGGTATTCTCAATGGCTGCAAAATCAACCGTTCCGTTTAATGGAACAGCCACACAGGAAGCAAAGCTCCGGGAGATCATCGAGGCTCACAGAGACGACCCCGGCGCACTGATGCCCGTTTTACAGCAGGCTCAGGAAGTTTATGGCTATCTGCCGATCGAAGTACAGAAAATTATTTCTGACGAAATGAACATCCCGCTGGAAAAAATCTACGGAGTTGTTACGTTCTATGCCCAGTTCTCGCTTTATCCGAAGGGCAAATATAATATCTCAGTCTGTCTTGGCACGGCTTGCTATGTAAAAGGCTCCGGCGATATTTACGACAAGCTTCAGGAAATTCTGGGAATCGGAGACGGCGAATGCACTGCCGACGGCAGATTTTCGCTGGAAGCCTGCCGCTGTATCGGCGCATGTGGTCTTGCACCCGTTCTGACAGTCAACGAGGACGTTTACGGCCGCCTGACTACAGATAAGGTAAAAGAAATTCTGGATAAATACGAGTAATGCAGATTACATACAAGGAGGAATTTATACATGAAGTCGTTGCAGGAAATTCAGCAGATCTGTGAAACCATGCATCCGGAACTGGAACTCCGTCATGAAGGTTCGACAGAAGCAAAAAGCAAATACGAAAAGCATGTTCTTATCTGCGGCGGTACCGGCTGTACTTCTTCCGGCTCCGAAGCAATTGCCGAAGCCCTGGAAAAAGAACTGATCGCCAATGGCCTGGAAGAAAAAGTACAGGTTGTCAGAACCGGCTGCTTCGGTCTGTGCGCACTTGGCCCGATTATGATTGTCTACCCGGAAGGTACTTTCTATTCCAGAATCAAGGCAAAACATGTCGCACAGATTGTCAAGGAACATCTGGTAGAGGGAAATCCCGTCAAAGAACTGCTCTATGATGAAACTGTTACGGACGAGGGCATCAAGTCCCTGAATGAAACAAGCTTTTATAAAAAGCAGCACCGCGTTGCCCTGAGAAACTGCGGCGTGATTAATCCCGAAAATATTGATGAATATATCGCAAGAGACGGCTATAAAGCTCTTGCCAAAGTAGTAAAGGAAATGACTCCGGAAGATGTTATCCAGACAATTCTGGATTCCGGTCTGAGAGGCCGCGGCGGCGGCGGTTTCCCCACAGGCATGAAGTGGAAACTCGCCAGAACTATCGTTCCGGATGCCGATCAGAAATATGTATGCTGCAATGCCGACGAAGGTGACCCCGGCGCATTTATGGACAGAAGCGTGCTCGAAGGCGACCCCCATGTTGTACTGGAGGCTATGTCCATTGCCGGCTATGCCATCGGCGCAACACAGGGCTATATCTACGTCCGTGCAGAATACCCCATTGCTGTCGAAAGACTGAAAATCGCCATTGCCCAGGCACGTGAATACGGTACGCTCGGCAAGAATATTTTCGGCTCTGATTTCAGCTTTGATATTGACCTGAGACTCGGCGCAGGCGCATTTGTATGCGGCGAAGAAACTGCTCTGATGACTTCTATCGAAGGCAACAGAGGCGAACCCCGTCCGCGTCCTCCGTTCCCGGCCGAAAAAGGTCTGTACCGCAAGCCTACTATCCTGAATAATGTCGAAACTTACGCAAACGTGCCGCAGATTATCTTAAACGGTGCGCAGTGGTTCGCTTCTATGGGTACAGAAAAATCCAAGGGCACCAAAGTATTCGCCCTCGGCGGCAAGATTAAAAATACCGGTCTGGTAGAAGTGCCGATGGGTACTACACTCCGCGAAGTGATTGAAGAAATCGGCGGCGGCATCCCGAACGGCAAAAAATTCAAGGCTGCACAGACAGGCGGTCCTTCCGGCGGCTGTATTTCTCCCGAAAATTATGACGTTCCGATTGATTATGATAACCTGATTGCCATCGGTTCTATGATGGGTTCCGGCGGTCTGATCGTTATGGACGAAGATAACTGCATGGTCGATATTGCGAAATTCTTCCTGGAATTCACAGTAGACGAATCCTGCGGCAAATGTACGCCCTGCCGTATCGGTACCAAGCGTATGTATGAAATGCTTGATAAGATTACCAAAGGTCAGGCAGAACTGGCCGATCTGGACAAGCTGGAAGAACTGTGCTATTATATCAAGGCAAATTCTCTCTGCGGTCTGGGTCAGACTGCGCCGAACCCCGTGCTTTCCACACTCAAGAACTTCCGTCATGAGTATGAAGCACACGTTGTGGCGAAAAAATGTCCGGCAGGTGTCTGCAAAGACCTGCTTCAGTTTACAGTCAATGCCGAAAAATGCGTCGGCTGCGGACTGTGTGCAAAGAACTGTCCTGTTCATGCCATTTCCCAGGGCGATTATATCGCACCCGGCAAGAAACGCGCTGCATTTGTCATCGATTCTTCCAAGTGCATCAAGTGCGGTGTCTGCATGAGCAACTGCCGTCCGAACGCTATCACCAGAGGCTAATCAGAGGAGGAGGAACTAATTATCATGGCTGATATTACTGTAAAAATCAATGGTATTCCGGTTACTGTTCCCAAGGGTACAACCGTTCTGGAAGCCGCACACACGGCAGGCATCGATATTCCGACGTTCTGCTATATGAAAGAAATTAACGAGATCGGCGCGTGCCGTATCTGTATGGTAGAAATCAACGAGGGCAGAGGCTTCCGCCTGGTAGCTTCCTGCGTATATCCGCTGAATAACGACGGCGCGGAAATTCTGACAAATTCCCCGAAAGTAATGGATTCCAGAAGAAAGACCCTCGAACTGATTCTGTCTACTCATGACAAGAAATGCCTTTCCTGCGTAAGAAGCGGAAACTGTGAATTGCAGTCGCTGTGCAATGAAATGGGCATTGATCATGAAGATGTGTACGAAGGCGAAAAGCATGTGTATGAAATTGATAATTCTGCCGTGCATATGTACAGAGACAATAACAAGTGCATTCTGTGCCGCCGCTGTGTTGCAGTCTGCGAAAAATGGCAGGGTGTCGGTGTCATCGGCGCAAACGAAAGAGGTTTCAAGACCTTTATCGGCAGTGCATTTGAAATGGGTCTGGGCGAAACAAGCTGTGTTTCCTGCGGTCAGTGCATCGCAGTATGTCCCGTCGGCGCACTGTCTGAAAAAGATTTCACAGATGCCGTATTCAAAGAAATTGCCGATCCGGCAAAGTATGTGATCGTACAGACCGCTCCGGCCGTTCGTGCCGCTCTGGGCGAAGAGTTCGGCTATCCGATCGGTACTAACGTAGAAGGCAAAATGGCAGCCGCTCTGCATCGTCTCGGCTTCAATAACGTATTTGATACCGACTGGGGTGCTGACCTGACTATCATGGAAGAAGCCAACGAATTCCTTGACAGATTCCAGAACGGCGGCAAGCTTCCGATGATGACTTCCTGCTCTCCGGGCTGGGTAAAATACTGTGAACACTATTTCCCGGATCTGATTGATAATCTGTCCAGCTGCAAGTCTCCGCACCAGATGCTCGGCGCAATGGCAAAGACATATTATGCTGAAAAAATCGGCAAAGACCCCAAAGATATCGTCGTTGTCAGCGTGATGCCGTGTACTGCCAAGAAGTTCGAGTGCCAGCGTGATGACCAGAATGCCGCAGGCGTTCCGGATGTGGATTACGTTCTGACAACCAGAGAACTGGCAAGAATGATTCGCCGTGCAGGAATTAAATTTACTGCCCTGCCGGATGAGGATTTCGACAATCCGCTCGGACTTTCCTCCGGCGCAGGCGATATCTTCGGCGCAACAGGCGGCGTAATGGAAGCAGCTCTCAGAACTGCTTACTGCAAGCTGACCGGCAAGGAAGACGAAGTTGTCGAATTCAAGGAAATCCGCGGCGTGGATGGCATCAAGCGTTCTGAAATTGATATCAACGGCACAAAGATCAGAGTTGCAGTAGCATCCGGTCTGGCCAATGCCGGCGAACTGCTCCGCAGAGTACAGAGCGGCGAAGAAAAAGTAGATTTCATCGAAATTATGGCATGTCCGGGCGGCTGTGTCAACGGCGGCGGTCAGCCTCAGCAGCCTGCAAGCGTCCGCAACTTTGAAGACCTGCGCGTACTCCGTGCAAAGGCTCTCTATGACGAAGACGCAAACAAGGAACTCCGTCTGTCTCACAAGAATGAAGATATCAAGAAACTCTATGAAGAATATCTCGGCAGACCGGGCGGACACAAGTCCCACAAGACGCTGCATACAAGCTATGTAAAGCGCACTATCAACTAAGTTATCTCATTTTCTCCATAAAATCATCCTTTCCGAAAAGCCGTGCTGTTCTGAACAGTACGGCTTTTCCTGTCATGCAAAATAAAAAAATCCCCGATAACGGGGACTTTTTTATTCATCTGACTGAAAGCCTGAAATCACATATTTCTGCTGTTCCTCAATTCTTGTAAAACTGAGTTTCACGGGCATACGCTCTAGTGTAAAAAAGACTTCTATGATATATTCCGTCTGTGTATGAGAACGGATTTCCGCGCCGGGAAACATTTCCTGTACTTTCCGGAAAGCAGTTTCCAGCACGTTTTCTGTATCGGGAATGCTTGTCAGCAGTGAAGGCAGTTTGCAGTATTTCAGATACTGCTGATTTTCAAGCAGATGCTCGTCTGCCTGAAGCCCCGAAATGATACCGTTCTTACACAGCATATATCCCACAACGGTATTCACTGCCGGTCCTGACATTGCCAGCCGGAGTATATTAAAATAAGATATCTGTTTGTTTTGGCTTTCTCTCCATTTCATAAATACGAACGGCGCACGGCTCATGCGAATCACTTCATGATAAGTCGCTATATCCCAACCGAGTGCAATATGAAGTTTGTCATCAAAAGCAACTGAAAGCGAAGAAATTTCATCAGAATCTTTTTTTAATACATGAATTCCGTCATTGATTAAAGCAATTCTGGAATATGCATTTTCACGGAGAATTTTAAAATTCTTTGCCATCAGTGTATCCTTTCTTAATCAAACAATTTATCATAATCATTTTTAAAGCTCATCGATATTTCTTTATTTAATCATTCTCCATTTTAATTCTTCGGATTCAATAAGTGTCGTTCCGGATAAATGGGCTTTGTCACAGGGGTCGAAATCTTTCCATACAGTCCAGAAGATGGAACTGTCGTTTCTGCAAACTTTTGCATACAGAATGTCTGACATACAGTTATCCGCAGGGTTGACAAAAGCAAAGTGCAGTGTTTTGGTATGAAGAAACCATAATTCTATTGAGAACGGATTGTCATCCAATCTCTGAAAGATTACTTTCAGATCATTTTTCTGTTTCATATATCCGCAGAAATTTTCATCTACATAATCACCGCTGACATATTCCATATGGACAATCACAGCATCTTCAAAATTGCCGTATGTTTCGTTTAAAAGCTGAATATCGGCATCTGTTCTGACTGCAATCCATGCCATTAGTTATATTTTTCAAGCAGCTGCCGTACTTTTTCGTGAGGGTCAATCACAGTGCTGATAGAAACATCATGATTGATCGATGCAATGAAATAAGCCACATATTTGGAAACATCCACAGGATTGAACCATTCGCGCTGGAGCAGTTCCGGCGGACAATAGGTCAGATTCGTACCGAATACGCCGCTGATATAGCCGTCTGCATAAGCTTTGTCGAACGTGTCAAGACCGTTTGTAAAGATAGAATAAGTTGCATAGGCGAAAATTCTCTTTGCATTGCGCTTTTTCAGTTCATAAGCAATATCAAGCACGGACTGTCCGGAAGAAATAATATCATCTGCAATGAAGATATCTTTTCCCTCTACGGAATTTCCAAGATATTCATGAGCGACAATCGGGTTTCTGCCGTTGACAATTCTGGAATAGTCTCTTCTCTTGTAGAACATGCCGAGGTCAACGCCCAGTTCGGAAGCATAGAACATGTTCCGGTTGAGTGCGCCTTCATCGGGGCTGACTACCATGAACTTGTCCTTTTTGATATGAAAATCCTTGATATTATGGAACATTGCTTTCAGCACCTGATAGGACGGAATGACATTGTCAAAGCCCATCAGCGGCACAGCGTTCTGCACTCTGGGGTCATGGGCATCGAAGGTTACGATATTGGAAACGCCCATTCGTTCGAGTTCCTGCAAAGCAACGGCACAGTCGAGGGATTCGCGGTAATTTCTTCTGTGCTGGCGGCCGCCGTACAGATTCGGCATGATAAGATTGATTCTGTGCGCCTTGCCGCCTGCGGCCTGAATGATACGCTTCAGATCCTGGAAATGATCATCCGGAGACATGGCATTTTCTTTGCCGAAATAAGTATACGTACAGCTGTAGTTGCCGACATCCGTAATAATAAACAGATCTTTGCCGCGGACGGTAGACTTGATCAGGCCTTTGCCGTCGCCGGAGGCAAAACGGGGGCATTCGCTTTCCAGAATAAAGGAATCTGTCTGAAAACCGCCCTTGATTGCCCACTTGACAAGATAATCATCAATTTTCCTGCCGAGTTCCCTGGCATTATCCATGACAATCAGTCCCAGCGGCGCAACGTTGTTCTGATGGTTGAATAAAATTTCATTGGTTTCTTTTTCGCTCATAACATGTTACCTCACAAAAAAATTATTTACAGAATTTGTCAATATATCTGTCAATGTCCTCAGAGATGATAGTTCTTGCGCTGTCTGCGTCTTCGACTTCGTTCACAGCTGTAGTTTTATTTTCCAGTTCTTTGTAAACCCGGAAGAAATGCGACATTTCCTCGAAAATATGCTTTGGCAGTTCGTCAATGCTGTGATAGCAGTTATAATTCGGGTCATCAAACGGAATCGCGATGATTTTATCATCATGCTTGCCGTTGTCGATCATGCGGATGACTCCGATCGGATAGCATCTGACCAAAGTCATGGGATACAGAGCCTCAGAGCAGATAACAAGTACATCCAGGGGGTCGGAATCGTCGGCATAAGTCCGGGGAATCAGGCCGTAATTGGCCGGATAATGCGTGGAAGTATGCAGAATTCTGTCCAGCTTCATAAAGCCGGTTTCCTTATCCAGTTCGTACTTGATTTTGCTGCCCTTAGGGATTTCAATCACAGCGACAAAATCGTCCGGATTGATGCGTTTCGGGCTGATATTATGCCAGATATTCATAAAAACACCTCAATTATGAACAGAGTATATAAAAATTATAGCATGATTCCGGCAGTTTGTCAATGCTTATTGCCGAAAAAGGAAAAAATGTCTTTTTTTTCACAAAATCAACAGGAAAACCGCCGGTTTCATGTGAAAAAAGCGAAAGGGGAACGCATGTTCCCCTTGGAAATTATTTATTTTTTCAGATATTTATCCAGCATACCGCAGAAATCGAACGTTGCAAAATAATCCGCAGGCGTTTCGGCACGGCGGATCATCTTGACAGAACCGTCCTCGCAAAGCAGGAGTTCGGCACTGCGCAGTCTGCCGTTATAGTTATAGCCCATCGAGAAGCCGTGCGCACCCGTATCATGAATGACAAGCAGGTCGCCGATTTCTACAGGAGGAAGCATTCTGTCAACTGCGAATTTGTCATTATTTTCGCAGAGACCGCCCGTGACATCGCATTTGTAAGTACAGGGCTGATCTTCTTTGCCAAGTACTGTAATATGATGATAGGCTCCGTACATGGCCGGGCGCATCAGATTAGCCGCGCAGGCATCTACGCCGACATATTCTTTGTAGATATGCTTCTTGTGCAGCACTCTTGTGACAAGATGGCCGTAAGGTGCCGCCATGAAACGTCCCATTTCTGTGAAGATGGCAACATCGCCCATGCCTGCCGGAACCAGAATTTCGTCAAAAACTTTGTGAACACCTTCGCCGATGGCAAGAATATCATTCGGAGTCTGATCAGGATGATAGGCAATGCCAACGCCGCCGGAAAGATTGATGAATTTAATTTCTGCGCCTGTTTCGTTTTTGAGATCAACTGCAAGCTGGAACAGCTGCCGCGCCAGAGTAGGATAATATTCGTTTGTCAGCGTACTGGATGCCAGAAATGCATGAATGCCGAAATATTTCGCGCCCTTGGCTTTCAGCAGCCTGAAGCCCTCGAACATCTGTTCACGGGTGAAGCCGTATTTGGCATCCTCCGGGCTGTCCATGATTTCCGTCGAAATGGTGAATTTTCCGCCTGCATTGAACCGGCAGCAGATTGTCTCCGGAATGCCCGTCAGCTGTTCCAGATATTCAATATGTGTAATATCATCCAAATTGATATAAGCTCCTAATTGATAAGCAAGTTCATAATCCTGTGCCGGAGTGACATTGGAAGAAAACATGATATCATGCCCGGAAAAACCGCAGGCATCGCTTAATTCCAGTTCAGTAAAGCTGGAGCAGTCCACGCCGCAGCCTTCTTCCTGAAAAATTTTCAGCAGAAACGGGTTCGGAGTCGCCTTGACTGCAAAATATTCTTTGAAGCCCTTGTTCCAGGCAAAGGCTTTCTGCACCAGACGCGCATTTTCGCGGATGCCTTTTTCATCATAGATATGAAACGGCGTGGGGTAAGTCTTGCAGATTTCCTCAGCCTGTTCTTTTGTGATAAACGGAATTTTCGGATTTTTTTGATTCATAAGATTCCAGCTCCTTGTCAGAATTTAAAATTTATGTTATTATTTTATCATATTTCAGCAGATTTGTCAATACTGTGCCGTTTCGCTTTGGAAAAATAAGAATTTTTATTTTTTTGCAAAAAAATAAAAACTCTGTAACTTTTTGTTCCCGAAATCCCACTATAAGGGTGAAGGGGGTGAGAGTATGGACGATGAAAAAATTCTGGAACTGTTCGCAGAACACAATCCGCAGGCAATTCAGGAAGCGCAGAATCAATACGGCGCGGCTCTGAAACGGCTGGCTTTCCGCTTTCTGGGCAACGAGGCCGATGCCGAAGAATGCCTTAATGATGTGTGGTTCAAGGCATGGAATGTGCTCCAGACTCAAAAGCCGGAGCATCTTTCGGCATATCTCATGCAAATCTGCCGCTATACGGCCTTCAACATGCTCGATCAGAAAACTGCACAGAAACGAAATGCCGTCGTCGTCGAGCTGACTGCCGAAATGGAACAGTGCATTCCCGATGATGCCGCACAGGAAACACAGACGGAACTTTCTGAAATTCTGAACGAATTTTTGAAAAGCCTTTCCAAAGAAAAAAGAATTATCTTCGTCCGGCGGTACTGGTACGGCGACAGCATCGCAGAAATTGCGCAGGCTCTTCATTGCCGGGAGGGGAAGGTCAAGACGAGCTTATGCAGATCCAGAAAGAAATTAGAAAAATATCTCAAAGAAAGGGGCGTTTCTTATGAACGGAAAGAATTTGCTCAAGTCCATGACAGCTATTGATGAAACATATCTCAAAGAAGCAGAAGCCTTTACAAATCACCAAGAAAGGAGATTTACTATGGAACAGAAAAATCAGAATTTTACTGAAATATCTGAAGCTGATCAGAGTTCCGGCATCAGCATCTACAGGAATCTTGCAGCAGCGGCAGCAAGTTTGCTGCTGTGTGCAGGGGTTATCGGGGGCGGAGTTTATGCATTGAATCAGAGAAGAAATCTCTCCGAAATGCCGTCTGCCGAAGCGGTCAGAACAGAACCGGCCGCACCGGAAACGACTTTCCATTCGCCTGCACAGGTCATTATTGAAACTGTCACATCCGAAACCCACACAAAAGAAACCGTCAGAGCTACAGAACCTCAGAAAGCTGTTATCATCACAGCAACATCCGCTCCGGCAGAAATTACGACACAGGCAGTCACAGCAAAATCCGCACAGACGAAAACCGTTACAACCCAGACTGTTCCGGCAATTCAGGAAACAGAACCCGAAACCGAACTCATCTCAGAAGAACCTCAGGAAATCGTTCCGGATGATACACAGGTTCCCGAACCCGAAACTATTCCCGAAACAGTTTCCGAAACTGTTCCCGAAACTCAGTACGTCGTGCAGGAAACAGAAGTGCCTGCCCCTGAAACAGAAGCTCCTCCGCAGGAAACGCTTTCGACAGAAACATTCCCTGCACTGGGACGTGACAGCTATTATCATGTCGTTTCCGAGGACAGAGACTATATCCCAGGATTTGTTCTGATGAAATTCGTGGATGATACCAATCCGGAATTATACTGCATGTATAAAATTCGCAGTGTGACGGACGGCTCCGAATCCGAAGAAGTGGAAACCCTCTATCGGCCGACCTATATTCCGGACGAATGCGCTGTTCTGGAAACTGTTGAAAGACCGGTAAACAGAGGAATTACGTATCATTACTATCTGGATGGCCAGACAGGTGCACAGGCCCGTGAAGCGATTCTGGAAGCATACCCCGATGTGAAATATCCCTATGCCAGAGGATGCGCTTCAACACTGTCTTTCAAGGTCATGCCGAAGAAACTGTACAATGATAATCTTTCACCTTATGCTTATGATGAAGAGGAAATGCCGCCCGCAAATCTGACGGAAATCAATGGGCATACTGCTTATGTGAAAAAAAACACTGAAAATTCCGGATATGAAAATCAGACTGTCATGCATGTCATCACATGGGACAACGGCGATTATATCATGACCGTTTCCGGCTATTTCCCGTTGGAGGAACTGGTAAAAATGGCTGAATCCATCCGGATTGCGGAATAAACTGCGCTTTCATAAAGAGAATTACAGAAACCTTCTATAACTAATCAGAAGAATGCACACCTGTTTCCGGGTGTGCATTCTGATTTTTTTATAATAATTCGTCAATCTGCTGGAAACTAAGCGATTCTTTCGGGAAAAATGCCTCTGATGATGCATAGTCAATCAGGCTCTGTGCGAATTGTGCAGTCTCCGGCCTGTCGGAAATTTCAGAAAGCCGCGCCGTGCAGACAAGCAGTTTTCCGTCCCCGACATTGCATTCAAACAGAATGCCAAGCTTGTGATTCCGGTCGAAATTATCAATCATCTGTACAATCGGCTGAAGTTTCAGCCCGTCAAGAATCACACAGTCAGAATGCATGGTGATATCATACCACTGCGGCGTGGACCAGCGTTCACAGCGGAATTTTCCCAAAGCCTGATGATGCTTGTGAATGTTCAGGCCAAGTGTGCCGATCGGCGGCTCTTTGCCCATACTCAGGGAAATATCCCGGAACATCGGGTAACACCAGAAATCTGTACAGTATGTTCCCGGAATGCTGTTCCTGACATGATGCGGAAGATACAGAACATTCTGGCCTTGTTTCAGCATAAACAGCATTTCGGTCTTATTGGACGTAATGCAGAGATTTTCATTGCTTTCCAGCTTCGGCACAGGAATTTCCGGAAACTGCCAGAACCAGTAACAGTTCTCCGTATGCGGCAGGCTGAGCGTAATCTTGATTTTATGCACGTGCGATGCCGCTTTCAGAGGAAGCCGGATTTCGCCCAGATCAAACAGCCCCTGCCCGTGAACATTTACCGGAATTTCTCCTTCGGCAAGAATGGCGTTTCCTCTGCGGATGACATATTGCAGCGGCTCTGTGACGGCGTGCGGCGAATGATGCCGGAGCAGAACTTTCATAAATAATTCCTTTGTCAGAATATATTCTTCAAACTGCCCCAGAATGACAGAATCAGAACAAAAACCATGCCATTCTTTTTTGGAGATTAATTTTTTGCTGTCCATGAAGGCATCCAGAATGCCGACCAGTGCCGTGCCCTGTCCTGTGAAATCCTGAAGATCCAGAATCTGAAAGCCGGAAAGATATCTTGACCGCAAGGCTGATTCCAGTTCTTCTTTATAGCACTGCACGGCCAGCTGACCGGAACAGGTAAAGAAATCCTGTGCCAGATCGGCCATGCCGGCCTGTTCCAGACGTTCCCGGAAGATTTCAAAATTCCGGGCTTGCAGAACGCCGGTATATTTCGGGATTTCCTCGAAATTCGGGTAAGTGCAGTACTGACCGATTTCGTGGGTGACAATGGGCTTATCGGGAATCAGGCCTTCGGCAGTCTGTCCGACTCTGACTTTCTTTACGCCCGTGCCGTACTGGATTTCGATTTCTTTAGGAGCATCGGCAGAATCAGAAGTTCCGGAATCTTCCGGAAAGATAATGCTGTCATAATCATGGGCGGCAGACGGTCTTTCTGTCTGGATATGTCCGTAAGGCGGATCACATGCGCCGTAAGAACCGCGGAGCAGTCTGTCATGACTTAACCTGACCCCGACAAAGAAATCTTCTTCGGGCTGAATATTCGGAAAATGCTGAAAGTTATTGCTTCCCTGCGTAAACAGAATTCTGGATTCTGATTTTTTGTATTCTGCGATGATTTCGCCCATTCTGCGCGGATTGCCCCATAATTCATTGCCGAGGGAGAACATGCAGAAAGACGGATGATTCCCGAACGTTTCCAGAATTTTTCTGCCTTCGGAGATGAGATAATTCTGTTCTGTTTCGTTGAAGCCTTCTTCGCCGGGAGCTTGGAGCGTACCCCAGAAGGGAATTTCCGGTTCAAAGTACATGCCCAGCAGGTCGGCCGCAGTGAAAGCGGCATCCGGCGGACAGCAGGTATGAAACCGATAGTGATTGATTCCGTAAGATTTTGAGATTTGCAGGATTTTCAGCCATTCTTCGACAGTTGTCGGAGCGGCTCCGGTCAGAGGAAAAATCATGCCGTCGTGCTTGCCGCGGAGAAAGACTGTCCGGCCGTGACTCTTGAATTCCATGCCGTCGGCCTTGAAATCGGTCAGGCCAAAGCAGACTTCTGTCCTGTCATCCAGACTGTAGGGCGAATCCGGCGAGAAATATAATCTGCATAAAACCGGATGATATTCATCCCAGAGGGGTGCGCTGCCGCTTAACGGAAACACTGCCTGACAGCAGCCGTTTTCCTGCGGCGAGACTTCCAGCATCTGCGGAATGATATCCATGATTTTTCCGTTCAGGTCAAACCATTCGCCGTATACCTGCACACGCCTGAAAGAATCATCTGTAAATAATTTAAAAATAACCTGACGTTTCTGCAAATCCGGGATTGCCTTGATTCTGGAAATATGATTTTTTCGCCATAACCGGATGGAAATTTCTCCCGTGATGCCGTTCCAGTTGGTCTGCGT